>NZ_CP158866.1:1715502-2036602 GCF_050990905.1 Falsibacillus pallidus | reverse complement strand
CTTTTTTGATCAAGAAGTCCTTTGCTACTTTTTTTGGATCCTGATGGTCGATGTCCACCTTTGCATTCATTTCGCTCATTTCTGCTTCCGAGATTTTTCCGGCAAGCTGATTGACGACATCTTTCAGTTTCGGGAATTTCTTCAGGACATCCTCCCTGACGATTGGCACTGCATCATATTTAGGGAAAAAGCCCAAGTCGTCTTTCGTCGTCGCAAGGTCATAGCGCTGGATGCGTCCATCGGTCGTAAAGGCCGGTATTACGTCAACATCCCCGTTTTTAACAGCATCGTACATGACATTTGGATCAAAGCTTTTTTGATCTTTGAATTTAAAACCGTATGCTTTTGCCATGGCATCATATCCATCTGCCCGTTCATAGAACTGGTGAGGTGCTCCGAAAGTCATGGAGCTTGAATCAGGGACTAAATCGGAAAATGTTTTCGCATCGATTCCTGAATCTTTTTTATAGGCCAAAGTATAGGTGTTTTCAAAGCCGAGCGGTTCAAGCCAGTCGACTTTGTATTTCTTCTTATAGCCTTCCCTTACTTTTTTCAATACATCTTCTGAAGATTCTCCCGGTTTTGCTTTGTCTTTGAGGACCGCTTCGAGCCCAGTCCCGGTGTATTCGACATACATGTCGATATCTCCCTTATCCAGGGCAGGAGTCAAGATCGATACTTCTCCCAAGCCTTCTTTGACTTTGACTTTGTAATCCGTTTTTGCCTGGATGTATTGGGATAATATCTCTGGGAGTATGTATTGTTCGGTCCATTTCTTCCCTGAGATGACAATGGTATCTTTGTTATCGTTTCCGCAGCCTGCGGAAATAACGGCAGCCATGATGACGATGGCTAAGAGGGTGCTTATTTTTTTCACCTAAAATTCCTCCGATATTTTTAGTTTTTTAATCCTTTTGGCGTCGTTGCTCTTTCAATTAACCTTAGCAGGAAGTCAAAAAGCAAAGCTAGAAGTGCGGCAGGTAAAGCACCGGCCAGAACGAGCATATTATTATAGGTGGATAGGCCGCGGTAGATGATATCTCCAAGGCCACCAGCCCCAACAAACGTTGCAAGGGTGGCTACACCGACTGTCAGTACAGTGGCCGTCCTTATTCCTGCCATCATGACGGGAAGGGATAGCGGCAATTCGATTTTCATGAGGATCTGACCTTTTGTCATCCCCATCCCACGTCCTGCTTCAATGATCCCGCTGTCGACGCCTACAATCCCGGTATATGTATTCCTTAAGATTGGCAGGAGGGCATACACCGTCAATGCAATGATGGCTGTCGGATTCCCGATGCCAAGAAGAGGAACGAGAAATCCGAATAACGCCAGGCTTGGGATCGTTTGAAAAATAGCCGTGATCCCTATGAAAAACTCCGCCATTCTTTCATTGCGCGAGATAAAAATGCCAAGCGGGATTGAAATGACGATCGCAATCAGAATGGATATGAAAGAGAGATATAAATGCTGGACGAGTCCCTCTATGATTAAATCCCTGCGTGAAGTAATGGTCTCCCAAAACATGCTCATACCACTGATTCCTCCTTAAGGCCAGCCATGGCAGCAAACAGTCTATCCTTCGTGACCAATCCTGCATAATGCCCGTTTGCAGCAACAGGAACACTTGTTCTGTTTGTTGAAAATAGCATCCTGGCTGCTTCTTTAATGGAATTGGTGTGCAATGCGAAGGTGTCTGAATGGTGCAACAGGTTCAAAGTTAATGGCTGGGATTCCATTTCTTCTTTAAAGACCGTCCCCGCATAGGAATGATTTTCGTCAACGACGTGAATTTCATGGATTCCTGCCGGCATATCCTCCGGCCAAGGCTCAAGCTTGGTCGTGAAGTCTTTTTCCAATGATAGGACAGGAAGGCCCGTCAGACAGTAGTCAAGGAGGTTGTGTTCAGCTGGGCCTGCAGCTCCCCGTGCATTCTTCAACCGTTCCTCTCCGATGAATTGTTCAGCAAAGAGATTGGCGGGTTTAGCTGTTAACTGCGCCGGAGTATCGTATTGTACGACTTTCCCTTCCTTCATCAAGGCAATCCGGTCCGCAAGTTTTAACGCTTCATCGATATCATGGGTGACGAAGACAATTGTCTTTTTGATCTGCTTCTGCAGATTTTTCAGTTCATCCTGAAGCTGTTCCCTGCTGATGGGGTCCAATGCGCTGAATGGTTCATCCATCAAGATGATGGGTGGTTCTGCTGCAAGGGCACGAATGACGCCGACGCGCTGCTGCTGTCCACCGCTCAATTCCAATGGATATTTCTGTTTGAACTGATGGGGATCCAATCCGACCATATCGAGGAGTTCATCCACCCGCTTTACATATCTTTCTTTTCCCCATCCTTTAAGCCTTGGGATAAGGGCTACATTTTGTTCAATTGTCATATGTGGGAACAAACCGATCTGCTGAATGACGTATCCGATATTCCTTCTTAATTCAACAGGATCTTTTGATGCTATGTTTTCACCGTTTATGTAAATTTCACCGCCGGTCGGTTCAATCAGCTTATTGATCATTTTCATCGTTGTCGTCTTTCCGCAGCCGCTCGGTCCAATCAATGCAGCGAATTCCCCTTCTTGAATGTCAAGATCAAGGCCATCCACTGCAGTGGTTCCATCTTTGAAAGTCTTTCTCACACCCCTGAATGAAATCAATCCAATCACCTTCCTTCATTTTGTTTTCCGTTCATGTTTCCCTATTATTCCAGCGGGCAAACCTTTTAGTGTTTTCTTTTCTTATGATATAACCCCGCGGGAGAAAATATGTGAGAGCTGATCATTATGCGATAAAATTCGGGTGGTGACAGGGACGCCCCGGTTTTTGTCGAAAAAAAGAACCGTCTGCCATGAAGCTGCAGACGGTTCTTTCTCTCATGTATTTCTTTGTTTGATGCGGATGAATTGTTCTGTAAGAATGGCTGCCAGTGTCCCGAGGATGAGGCCATTGTTCAGTAGGGACGCAAATATAATTGGCAGGCCCTTTGTAGCCTCAGGAGGGATGAACATCGCCCCTACCCCGATCATAAGAGAGACTCCCGCGGTCAATTTTGCCAATGGCTTGTCCGTTTCTTTTTCGAATTCAGAGAAGGCCATCCCTACCATTCTGGAAAAGATCACGAATGTCACTGCATATCCTGCTGGTGCAGGTATGGAAGCCATGATATCCATCACCTTCGGGAATAAAGAAAGGATGGTAATCAAAATCGAGCCAAAAATGAATGGTTTTATCGATGGCATATTGGTCGCGGAAACAAATCCGGCAGCCCCTGAAATTGGGACAGGTCCGACAGCTCCAAACAGCCCCCCGGCCGCTTGGTTCACACCTGAGACAATGCCTGCACGCTTATAATCAGGAGTCGGAAGCTTGCCTGTCAGCTTCTGCTGCGCCTCTTCCATGACCCTAACAGAAGCAATCATATTTGTCGTCAAAAGGAGTGCGGTGAATGCCGCTGTGGCAAACATCCCGCTGTCCATCTTCGGAAATCCGAACGGAAAGATTTCAGGCATCGCCATAATGGGGTGACTCGCTTTAGATACGGGTGGAGCAAGCCCTAAAATGATGAACAATAGCCAGCCGATCGCTAATCCTGATAGAATGGAATATTGATTGATCCATTTGATTTTGACGCTGCCAAGGAAAAACGTGAGGATGACAATCACTGTGCTTCCGAGGAGCACCATCGGCTGTACATGGGGATGTTCATTGGATAGCCCCAGCATGCCTTTAATAAAGGAGCCGCTCAGCTGCAGGATCAAAAGGATCAGATAAACAAATGTAGCTGTTGGAGTAAATAGATTCTTCAATTTTTCAATGAGGCCGAATACAGCAAGAATGATAAATACAACGGCACTGACAAGCATTCCGCCTTCCAAAGTGCGGAGAGCTTCGTCACCTGAAGAATAAATGGTCCCGATAAAGCCGGCATAGATGGCAAATACACTCCACCATAAACCAGCCGGTCCTTCATTGATGGGTTGCCGGTGTCCGAACAAACCTTGAAGGATACTCGAAATCCCGAGAACGAAGATTGTCCGTTGAACGAACAGCGTGGTTTCAACCGGCTGCAGATGAAATATATCTGCTATCGCGATTGGGGCCACGACAGAACTGGCAATCATAAAAGCCACCCATTGGATGGCGCTGAAACTAGTCTTTAACACAGATTAACACCTACTTCTTTTGATAAAAAGCTGTCATGGAAGAATTCATGGCAGTCCACGCTTTGTCATCTGCGAAAATCCTTGCCCATGCAGCAATGCCTGCCAGCCCATACTTATCAGCCAGCTCCACTCTTTTTTGAAGAGAGGTTTCATCTTCAAGCCACATACGATAGATGGCTTTTTCTTTTGAATCTGTATATTGGACAAAATTCTGACCGGTTTCCGGGTCATATTGCGGGGAAAGGTTCCTTTCTGCCATCCATTTTTGAGCGGTCTGCATCTTTAATGCTTGAGATGTCATCTGAGCGGCGCCGGAATCATCAGTCGTCTCTTTCCAAAGACGGGTATAAAGAGGTACGCCAAGGACAATTTTCTCATTTGGGACCTGCTCCAAAAGATTCTGCAGATTCTCTTCGACCCATGGAAGACTTGCGACGCTGCCCGCTTCTTGAGAACTTGCCCAATGCTCATCATAGGCCATGACCATGAGATAATCAACTGATTTGGCCAGCTCTCTGCGATCATAAAATTGAGACCAATTTCCGCTTGACGATAAGAAGGTGACGTCCATGGATACGACCAGTCCTGCCTGGTGGAATCTGGCGGCTGCTTCTCTAGTGAACTGTGTGACATATGCTTTATCTGCTACGTCCACATTCTCAATATCCAGATTGATGCCGCCGAGGCGGTACATCTTGCTATAATGAAGCAGCTGTCTGATGACTGCCTGCCTCTTCTCATAATTCGAAAAAGCATCATGTGTCAACTGGGCATCGAAAGAATTCGTGAATACTCCCCAGATTTGTTTCTGATTCTTTTCCGCCCAGTTTACATATTCGTTGGAGCCCATGTTATCCACTTCCCCATTTCCATTGATAAGATGGAACCAGGTCGGTGATACGATATTTACACCTGTCATGGATGGAAGCGACGTGACATCAGGGTTTCTGCTGTAGACAGCTTCCCATGCCAGTTGAATCGGGTAAGGACTTTTTGGCATGGCCCATGCGTTTTCTTTCTGGCTTATCTTGACGGTTTGTTCTCTGCCGGTATTAATATAATCTTTCTCGATATATCCGGCCGTCCCGTTTTCTTTTCTGACCAATAAAAATCCATCCGATTCGTTTTCTACAACAACTTTTTCACCCTGGGTGACTTCTTGATAATAGGGCGATTGCAGGTCTGGTTTTTCTCTTAGACGAAGAAATGCTTTTCTTGCTTTTTGATTTTTGACGGTTGCATGTTTGAGTATATCCCCGTTCTTTTCTATAAAAAGGATGCCTGTCTCCTTCAATTCCTTGTAGCGGATTCCGTAAAGTTCAAGCAAGGGGTCAAGCGCAATATATTGTTCGCCGCCAGCTGATTTTGCTGCGGGAAAATGCAGTTTGACTTCCTTGTCATTGATATAATACTCCAATGAAGAATCCGGAAAATGAATGACTTTATCCTTTGTCGTTAGGACGACAGAATGGCTGTCCTGGTCTTCAAACAGCGAAGGATCGATATTTTTTTGTATGAAGGAAACAGGAACATATACTGTCCCATTTTCCACGATGGCATTCCCTTGCAGCTTGCCGTGAAAAAGGATCGAATGCCCGCTCTGGACATATGCCCTCTTTTCATTGGAAGCGTAAGGATAAAATATGTATAGTAGAATGCTTGAAATCATTATTAAGACGATGCTGACTGCCATCCCTGCAATCAGCGCCGCTTTTTGCGGTGCTTTTTTTCTATTTATTTGTATCGTTTCCATTTTTCTTCCTCCCCCAATTTCATCGTACAGGATGGGTGTTAAGTTGAAAAGAGTAATTATGCAAATGAGGCACTGAAAATTGATTTCATTTCCTATGATTTTTCATGGTACAATAAGAGGACCTATGGGAGATTTAGATAAAGGAGTTTTCAAATGATATATGCACTAATTATCCTTCTAGCTTATTTACTAGGATCAATTCCTTCCGGGCTTATTGTGGGGAAGGCATTCTATGGAAAGGATATCAGGCAATTCGGCAGCGGCAACCTGGGTGGAACGAATACATTCCGGACATTGGGAGTAAAAGCAGGCATTGCTGTGACATTGGCTGATATCTTAAAGGGAACGCTTGCGACTGCCCTCCCTTTCCTTTTTGGAATCGAGCACCTCCACCCTCTGCTTGTCGGGACATTTGCGGTTATCGGCCACATGTTCCCTGTCTTTGCAGGTTTTCGCGGCGGTAAGGCTGTTGCAACCTCAGGAGGCGTTTTGCTCGGGTATGTCCCGCTGCTTTTCCTTCTATTGATTGCGATTTTCTTCCTCGGCCTTTACTTGACAAAATATGTTTCTCTTTCTTCGATGATCGCTGCATGTGCAGCATTAATTGTAAGTTTGTTTACGAAGGATATCCCGCTGATCATCGTCATCACGGTCATGGCCATCTTTGTCATCTATCGCCACCGTGCCAATATCAGCAGGATCAAAAACGGGACCGAACCAAAAATAAAATGGCTGTGATATCTTCAGCCTTCAAAAGAGCCGGGGGATTTAATTCCCGGCTCTTTTTTTCTTTTGGGGCACAAGTTTCAGGATTTATTGTAAAATTATGATAGAGAAAAAATAGTAGGGGAACTCGAGAAATGATGAAAAAATGGGTATGGATCATCATCGCTTTAATCATATGCATTGGCAGTCTATTAACTTGGCAGTATATACAGAACAAACAGAAAGAGGCAAAAGTACTTCATGTTGTGGAGCTGAATCATTCACGCGCTGTTTCGATTGAACCAAAAGGCTATCAAACAACGGCTGTCATCGGGGAAATCGGCGATGTCCTTCTCCATGATTGGGTATATGATGATGCGAAAACAAAAAATGGGTATGAATTTGATAAAATGTTTTCAGAAGTGAAAGGTATGCTTCTTAAACCGGACTTCCTGATTGCCAATGAGGAATCCATTCCAGGCGGAGAAGGATTGGGGATTTCAAGCTACCCCATTTTCAACAGTCCTTTTGAAATTGTCGACACATTGAAAAGAAATGGTGTCGACCTCATTTCTTCTGCCAACAACCATGCAATGGATAAAGGCGAAAAAGGGATCCTTAGTGCCATAGGATATTTTAACAAAGCTGATATACCATATGTCGGCATCAATAAAGATATGACGGATGGGCAAAGGATACGTATCTTTAACATTAACCGTATTTCTACGGCCGTTCTTTCTTATACATTCGGTACGAATGGGATCCCCATTCCTAAGGGCAAGGAATATTTGGTCAATCTGATCAGTAAAGACAAAATCATCAGCGATATCCATCTGGCCAAGGAAAAATCCGATATTGTCGTCATCAGCATCCATTGGGGAAGCGAGTATCAAAGGATGCCAAATGACAGCCAGATCAAACTTGCCCATGAGCTAGTGGATGCGGGGGCAGATATCATTTTCGGACATCACCCTCATGTTCTTCAGCCAATCGAAAACATTAAACGGGCAGACGGTTCCAATGCTGTCGTCGTCTATTCACTCGGGAACTTTTTGTCAGGGCAGATGTGGGAATATAAGGATATCGGAGGATGGGCAGCAGTGACTGTCCATAAGTCAGTCAGCACGGCGGGAACAACCATAGAGATTGGGGATGCGCATTTTCAGCCCACCTATGTTGAAAGCCACCATCTGCGGAAATATAAAGTCCTCCCGCTCGATAAAGCTTATAAGGAAGGATTGATCAACCATTCTCCAGAGGAAATACAGCACTTCATGTTCAATGGGATGAAAAGTCAATAACTAGACCTAGGCGGGGGCAATCTGTATACTGAGGGAACAGATGTCTTGAAAGGAGAATCCATCATGAAAATCGTACTATCCGAAGGAGCCTTGAAATGGTTCCAGGAGGAAATGGATGCAGCAAAAGGAGACACAATCAGGTTTTATGTAAGGTATGGCGGATCAAGTCCTGTACAGCAAGGGTTCTCGCTCGGTGTCACGAAAGAAGAGCCGATTGATCAGGCGGTTTCCGTCCAACATGAAGATGTGACGTATTTTATTGAAGACCGTGATATATGGTACTTTGACGGCCATGATCTGCATGTGGTCTTCGATGAAAAGAAAAATGAACTGGTGTATGAATATAAAAAGTAGTAAATAAGCGCATTCCCATAATCAGGGAGTGCGCTTATTTATGTGAAGGGGATGAGCTGCTCTTCCAACCCTTCCTTTTGAAGGATTTCTCTTTCTTTATCTCCCAATAAGTCAAAATGGGAGTACCCATCTCTCCTGATATCGATCCATGCTTTCTTCAAGCCATATTGGGCTCCCCACGCTGCAAGCTTGTCCAGGTCCCTGCAGCCGACCTTCGTGACCGTTTTGCATCCAGGGAAGCGTTCATCAATCCAATAATGGGTCAGGAATGCGATATCACCGTTGTCTATCTTTCTTTTCCACTGCCGGACTGTCTGGCGGTCAATTCCAAATGCCATTAGACATTCTTCCTTTCAACAAATCAATCCTTTTTGGCTTTTTCATAGGCAGCATGCCAGTCCGGATAAAGTTTTTTCACTGAAATCGGGCGGAAATTGCTCTTTTTCACACAAACGTGTTTAGAGAGTGCCGTAACGGCCAGTTCCTGTTCATCTGTGAAAATTTCATATCCGTATGTAACGCGAAGGCCGTCATAATGATCGATCCAAGTATGTACGATTGCTTTTTGGCCATATCTGAGCGGTTTTTTATAGGATATTTCAATATCCATGACCGGTGAGATGATGCCGTCTTTTTCCATATCGGCATAGCGGAAACCGAGGTCTTCTATTAATTGTGTGCGTCCGAGTTCCATCCATACAAGGTAGTTGGCGTGATAGACCACTCCCATTTGATCTGTTTCAGCATAGCGGACTTCAACTTCTTTTTTTGAAATATGCATGTTCTCACTCCTTTCATTTTCATGCATTGTTCAAATTATAGCATTGATTGGGCAAAATCGCTTTTGGTTTGCCTTTTGATTAAAGAAGTGCCAATTGAATAAAGAAGCTGGCTCCCATTCAGAAGCCAGCACAAGTTTATTGATATTGGTTTTCTTGGCCCTGCCCGTTTTGTGCAGAAGCTTCGTCTTTCATTTCTTCGCGCATTGCATCGATGCTTTCGCGGCGACGTTCGTTTTTCGCCTGGATTTGCTGCTGCTGAGTGGAGCTGTCTGCAAATGCCTGGGATTCTTCTGCCTTCGCAATATTTTCTAATGTATTCTGCACCATATTCTGCAGTTTTTCTACATTATCACGGCGGTCATCTGGATTCGGTTGATTGCGTGTCATGATCAAATTCCTCCTGGTGGTCATTAATTGGTCTTGCACAATTCATAGTATGTTCGATTATCCATACCTCTATGAATGTGAGTTATTGCTAAACAGGAGATTCGTTACTCTCCTTTTGTTTGGATCACTTGGGCATGCTGACCGGATTGATCCTGCATTTTCTTCCCTTTATTCCCACCAGCTGAACGTGATTGGGTCCCGATGTGGTTTGGTGCAAAGTGATTTGGATTTGCTTTCGGATTGCTCATAAAAAAATCCCTCCCTTAAGAACATTTTTTCCTGCGGGGAAGGATTTAAGTCACGAATATAATGGTTTATTCTGCCTTTTGAACATGTTTTTCCTCTAGCCTGGCTTCGATTCTTTCCATTGCTTCCGAATCTTTCAGCAATGCCAATTTATTCTCTAAAACGAGGTCTGAAAATGATTTTTTTCGTGGTTTTCTCATCCGATACTCTCCTTTATTTGCGTAGTCATAGGTGTAGTATGGACGAGAAATGGAATAATTATAATTATTTTGTAAATTTTTGAAAATCTTCAAATGTCATCGCCCCAATGTGCTTATTGATGATCGTCCCCTTTTCATCAATTAAGTACGTTGTAGGTATCGTCAGGAGCTTGTACGCTTGATTGACTTCATCTTTTTTGTCCAGAAGGATCGGGAACGTCGCGCCGTATTTTTGGGCAAACCCTTTAACATTACTCATGGGATCGATATTGATGGTGAGCAATACGATTTGATCATCCAGAGTTTTTGAAAATTTTTCAAGCTCCGGTATTTCCATCTTGCATGGCGGACACCATGGGGCCCAAAAGTTAAGAAGTACTCTTTTGCCTTTGTAATCCTGGAGGGATACGTTTTTTCCTTGGGTGGTGGTTAATGAGAAATTTGGCGCCGCCTCCCCTATTTTTAAACCAGGAAGGGTATCTGTCGTTTCAGTCTGACTGAGTGCTTCGTTTTGAGGCTGAGTCGATAAAGCGGGCCGTTCTGCAGCATTGACGATAATAGCAGTGCAAAGGCCGCCAAGAAGCAAGATAAAAGCAATTTTTTTAAACATGAAAATCCCTCCTGCATCAGCTTGTCTACTAGCATTATTATTCCTCAATGCCAAAAAATATTGCAGGAGCGACAAATAGAAAAGCGGAGCCGGCTTGCTCAAAGGCGTAGAGACTGGAGCGCAGCACCACGAGATAAAGGAAACACGGTGAACGAAGTGAATCGATGTTTCCTTATCGTAAGTGTGCTGAAGGAAACCTCCCAGCCTCTAGCCGGTGTAGCTGGACAATAAGAAAAGCGGAAGCGCCTTGAACAAAGAAAAGAACGAATCAATTTCGATTCGTCCTTTTCTCGTTATAGGCGTTATAGGGAGCGTCTTAATATATCCCGTACACTATCATGATCCATTTCCTTATAAGTACCTACACCCGGTTTAATGAACGTCTTTTCGACAATGGCATCAAACTCGCTGTCATCAATATCATAATCGGCAAGTGTGCTAGGAGCACCTAATGAATTCCAGAATTCCCGGAGTGCTTTTGCGCCTTCTCTTGCCAGTTCAAAATCGTCTTTACCTTCTGGAGAGATGCCGAATACATTGACCGCAAGCTGTTTCACTCTTGACGGATCTTCTTCAAGAACATGCTCCAGCCAGTTTGGGAAAAGAATCGCAAGACCGCCTCCATGTGGAATATCGTAAATTGCAGAAATGGCATGCTCGATTCTGTGCGTTGCCCAATCCCCTCCATCTGTCCCATACGAAAGCAATCCGTTATATGCAGTGGCACCGATGTACATCATCGTTTCCCTATGCTTGAAGGATTCCAGGTCATCAAGCAGCTTTGGTCCTGTCGCTATAGCGGTTCTTAATAAAGACTCAATAAAACCATCGATCATCGGTGTGTTCTCGGTACGGTGGAAATAATTTTCCAGAGCATGTGACATGCTGTCCACAATGCCATAAACCGTCTGATCACGAGGGACAGAAAAGGTATAGGCAGGATCGAGTATGGAAAACTTAGGGAATACCAACGGAGATCCCCATCCTAATTTTTCCTTCGTTTCCCAGTTTGTGATGACGGATACGCAGTTCATTTCGGAGCTTGTCGCCGAAAGAGTCAAGACTGTACCAAACGGAAGTGCTTCATTGATCGGGGCTTTTGCTGTTATCAATTCCCACGGGTCTCCATCATACTTCGCACCTGCTGAAATGGCTTTGCTGCAATCTATTACACTTCCCCCTCCTACCGCAAGGATGAAGTCGATATCTTCTTTTTTGCAAAGTTCGACGCCTTTACGGACAGTTGTCAATCGAGGATTCGGTTCTACTCCGCTTAGTTCGAATACTTCAGCATCCAGTTTGTTCAACTGACCCATCACATCGTTATAGACGCCATTTCTCTTGATGCTTCCTCCTCCATAGACAAGGAGGATTTTCAAGCCTTTTTCAAGGATGGAAGATAATTGCTTCACTTCATTTTTCCCAAAGTAAAGTTTTGTCGGATTATATTGTAAAAATGTTTCCATGTTAATTGCACCTCATTCAAAATTAGTCTCTATAAAAGAGTAGCATTATTTCTGCAATAGCAATACCGATAGTTTTTCATGGTAATCATCAATAATATTGATGATTATGATGTGAGTGAAGAAATTAATTGTGTGATTGGAGGTGTTAACCATTTTTTCTTTTGATACACAATCTGTGTAAACACAGGTATTTTTTCATGATTGAAAGGTAGTTCTATAATGTTCCCGCTTTCAATGTCTTTTCTCACCGCAATTTCGGGCATTATGGCAATGCCCAGATCATCCGCTACACACTGCTTGATGGCTTCTAAGCTGCTAAAAGAAATAACCGATTTTGCTTGTACTTGTTCTTCTTTTAAAAGCTGCTCCAATAGTACCCGATAGGAGCACCCTTCCTCTGTCAGAATGAGCGTCTCGGATTCAAGTTCTTTTAAATTCATAAGACTCATGCTTCGCAGTCGATGATTTGGAGAAGCGATCATCACCAGTTTTTCCTGCCTTATGGGGATAGTTGTCAATTCGGTATGTTGTGTCAATCGGTCGAGTATAATGGATAAATCAAATTTTCCTTCCAATGTGCCCTCTTTTAAATTTGGGCATAAGCCGGATTCCAGAAGTATTTTTAATTCTGGATGTTTTTCTTTTAAATCTTTAATATATGGTGTAATAAAATAAGCTGCTAAGGATTCTACTGTTCCCACCCTTAAGGTTCCTCTCAAATTGCTTTCCTTAGAGATCCTCTCTTCCGCTTCATCGACCAATGCTAGGATTTTTTCTACATAAAAGTAGAGCTCCTCACCCGACTGGGTCAGCCTCATTTTCCTTCCCACACGTTCAAATAATTTAACATTGTAGTGGTCTTCCAGCTTCTTGATCTGGGTCGTCACGCTGGATTGAGCGTAGCCGAGCTTTTCGCCTGTTTTTGTATAGCTGCCCCACTTTGCAACTTCTTTAAATGTATAAAAATAGTTTAAGTCCATTGGTTTCTCCCATCAGTAATTACAATGATTAATATCGAATATTATAGATAACTTTAATCCTCACATCAATGATATACTCCAAAGGAATGCTAATTAAAGGCCCCGCACGGAAAATCATGAAGGAGTGTTGATAAATGATGAAAGTATTAGCCTTGCTAGGAAGTACACGGAAAAACGGAAATTCCGAATATCTGGCGAAAAAAATTGTCGACGGTACAGATCACACCATCGTAAACCTTTCTGATTTGCATATAGAACCGATCGAAGACCTCCGTCACGCTGAAGGCGGATTTTTGCCCGTCGAGGATGATTATGAACAACTAGTACGATTGATGGAAGATCATGACGTTTTACTATTTGCCACTCCCCTTTACTGGTATGGAATGAGTGGTCCAATGAAGAACTTCTTTGACCGTTGGAGTCAATATTTGCGCGATGAGCGCTTCAATTTAAAAGAAGAGCTTGCGAAGAAAAAAGCGTATGTAGTGATTACTGGTGGAAGCTCCGCCAATATTAAAGGGCTGCCGCTCGTCCAGCAGTTCGATTACATTTTCCAATTCGTCAATATGGAATTCAAAGACTACTTGATCGGTGCAGGCGTGAAACCTGGTGAAATCGTCAACGATACAGCTGCACTCGAAAAAGCTGAGCGCTGGAATGCAGATTTTAAATCGTAAATGTCTTTTATTAAAAGCATCCTATGGAGACTTTTCTCTATAGGATGCTTTTTTAGACTGTTAAATATAAAAAAAGATGATCCCTGTAACACAGGGATCACCCTTAATTCATGATGAATTATCCTTTTAATTTGTCGCGAAGGACCATTTGCAGGATACCACCATGGCGGTAGTAGTCAACTTCAACGTCTGAATCGAAGCGTGCAAGGACTTCAAATACTTTTGTATTTCCTTGTTCGTCTGTAGCAGTGACAGTCAGGATGTCACGTGGCTTCACGTTTTCATCGATTTGAACTGCAATGGACTCTTTTCCAGTCAATCCAAGTGTTTCAGCGCTTTCGCCTTTCTTGAATTGAAGTGGAAGTACACCCATCATGACAAGGTTGGAACGATGGATACGCTCATAGCTTTCCGCGATGACTGTTTTGATGCCTAGCAAGTTTGTACCTTTGGCAGCCCAGTCACGGGAAGATCCCATTCCGTAGTCTTTACCTGCCAATACAGCAAGACCAGTTCCGTCAGCTTGATACTTCATGCATGCATCGTAGATAGCCATGACTTCATCTGTTGGTAGGTACGTAGTGTATCCTCCTTCAGTTCCTGGAGCCATGCCGTTGCGGATGCGGATGTTAGCGAATGTTCCGCGCATCATGACTTCATGGTTACCGCGGCGGGAACCGTATGAGTTGAAGTCGCGGATCTCTACGCCGTGGCTGCGAAGATATTTTCCAGCTGGCGTATCTTTTCCGATTGCACCTGCAGGAGAGATATGGTCAGTTGTTACGGAATCACCGAATTTACCAACGACTCTCAAGTCGGACAATGGTTTGATTTCTTCCGCATTCGGAGCAAGCTGCTCGAAGAACGGAGGATTTTGAATATATGTGGACTGATCATCAAAGCTGTACAATGGTTCGTTGCTAGTTTTGATTTCGTTCCAGCGTTGGTTGTCATTGAAGACATTTTCATATTCTTTACGGAACAATTCTGGAGTGACAGAGTGCTTAACGGCATCTTTCACTTCTTCAGTAGTTGGCCAGATGTCTTTGAAGAATACATCTTTGCCGTCTTTGTCTTTTCCGATAGGATCTTTTTGAAGATCGATATCCACTGTACCAGCAAGTGCATATGCAACAACCAATGGAGGTGAAGCAAGGTAATTTGCTTTTACAAGCGGATGGATGCGTCCTTCAAAGTTACGGTTACCGGAAAGAACGGAAGTCACAAGCAAATCAGAATCAGCTACTGCTTTTTCGATTTCATCTTTCAATGGACCTGAGTTTCCGATACAAGTTGTACAGCCGTATCCGACAACGTTGAAGCCTAGTTTATCAAGATATCCTTGAAGGCCGGAATCTCTTAGGTAGCCAGTAACTACTTTAGATCCTGGAGCCAAAGAAGTCTTAACGAATTTAGGTACTTCCATACCAAGTTCAACAGCTTTTTTCGCAACAAGTCCAGCTCCAAGCATTACGTATGGGTTGGATGTATTAGTACATGAAGTGATAGCAGCAATCGCTACAGCACCAGTCTTCATTGTTGCTTCTTCACCGTTTTCAAAGTTTACTTTCACTTCTTTATTTACTTCTTCACCAGTCAATCCAAAGCCTTGGTTGCCAGATGGAGCTGTAAGAGAAGTGCGGAATGCTTCTTTCATGTTAGAAAGAGGGATCAAATCTTGCGGCCGTTTAGGACCGGAAAGATTCGCTTCGATGTCAGAAAGGCTGATTTCCACTACATCTGTATAAATTGGATCTTCTTTATCTGGAGTGAAGAACATGTTGTTTTCTTTCAAGTATTGTTCAACCACGCAGATGTTAGACTCTTCACGGCCAGTCAGGCGCAAGTAGTCAAGGGATTCAGCGTCAACCGGGAAGAATCCGCAAGTTGCACCGTATTCAGGAGCCATGTTGGCAATTGTAGCACGGTCTGCAAGCGGCAATGTAGCTACGCCCGCTCCGAAGAATTCAACGAATTTACCTACAACACCTTTGCTGCGAAGGACTTGAGTCACTTTAAGCGCAAGGTCAGTAGCTGTTGCTCCGTTTGGAAGTTCGCCAGTCAATTTAACACCGATAACTTCCGGAATCGGGAAGTATGAAGGTTGGCCAAGCATGCCCGCTTCCGCTTCGATACCGCCGACACCCCATCCAAGAACACCGATACCGTTGATCATTGTTGTATGGGAGTCAGTTCCTACAAGTGTATCAGGATATGTTTCGAAATCGCCTTCAGTTGTTTCAACTGCATGGACAACGTTTGCCAAAAACTCAAGGTTAACTTGGTGGACGATACCAGTTGCAGGTGGAACTGCGCGATAGTTTTTGAATGCTTTTTGTGCCCAGCTCAAGAACTGGTAGCGTTCAGCATTGCGTTCGAATTCAAGCTCCATGTTTCTTTCAAGAGCTTCAGGTGTACCGTAGCGGTCAACCTGTACAGAGTGGTCGATTACAAGATCAACCGGAATTTCCGGGTTGATTCTGTCAGCGTCGCCGCCCATTTTAGCCATCGCATTGCGAAGTGAAGCCAAGTCAACAACAGCAGGAACACCTGTGAAGTCCTGAAGGATGACACGGGAAGGTTTGAATGGTACTTCTGCATCTTTAACAGACTCAGATCCCCATTTAGCCAAGTTTTCTACGTGTTCTTTCGTAATGACGCGACCGTCCATTTGGCGAAGCACAGATTCCAATAATACCTTAACGGAATAAGGCAAACGGGAAACTTCTGCCACACCTGCTTCTTCTAAAGCAGCCAATCGATAATAGTGATAACGTTTTCCTTCGAGTTCGAAAGAAGAACGAGCGTTGAATACATCGTTCTTAGCCATTTCGATTCCCCCTATAAAAAGTTTTAAGTTTGGGATAGAATTTGTCTGAAAAACTCGATAAATAACCGTTCAAGCTTTTCTCACAATACAATCTTAATACAAGCGATTACATAAGTAAATAACAAGAAAGTTATTGTTTTTGATAAGTTTTTCTTATTAAAAAAAACAAAATGAATCGACTCGCTTAATGAGTGTACCATAAATGGGCTGATATTGGTGAATATTATGCATAAAAATCATTCAATTCTGATTGTGTGAATTATATGTAATTCCTTTGTTGATATTATTTCGAAAAAGTAAATTGAGGAAATTAAGGTTCGATTCCCCTTCCCTCTTCTTGTTGTAAATAGTCGAA
This sequence comes from Falsibacillus pallidus, assembly GCF_050990905.1. Classification (GTDB taxonomy): domain Bacteria; phylum Bacillota; class Bacilli; order Bacillales; family DSM-25281; genus Falsibacillus; species Falsibacillus pallidus_A. The sequence continues at coordinate 2,019,784 of NZ_CP158866.1, read as the reverse complement.
TCCGTAGCATATTAATGGAACGGAGGTGATTTTCATGGCAAAGAGGAAAGCAAACCATGTCATCCCGGGCGCAAATGCTGCAAAGGCACAAGGGATGGGAGCAGGCTACAACGAAGAATTGGCGAACGAACCAATGACTGAGATGGAGCGCAGAAATAATAAGAAGCGTAAAAAGAATCAGTAGTTCATAAAAACAGCCAGCATCCCTTCAGCACTAGACGCTCTGAAGGCTGCTGGCTTTTTGCTACTCCTGGTAGTCGTTGACTTCCTGGACAAGTCCCTGCAGATCCGCCTGGAATCTTTGCAGCTGGGCTTTTTGGTGTTCACTTGCGACTTCCATGGCATTTTCAATCTGCTGGAAAGCTTCATTCACTTCGTTTTTCAAATGAGATAGCTGCGCTCCGTAGCTTCCGCTGTCCTTTACAATCATATTGGAAGCAAGCTGTGCTTGGTCAAAACTTTTTTGAGCATCCTGGAAAGCCTGCTGTTTGTCTTTATGATATGGCATGGTCGGCACTCCTTCATAGTTGATTGCACCATTTATCATTACCTCAAAAGGCAAAATATATACAGTATACCGCCCTTCCTTCCTATCCATCCTATAAAAAAGGGAGGGAATCACCATGGACAAAAACAACAGCAAAGATATGCACAGAAATGCACCAAAAGGCAACCAATCCGGTCAGCCGCAGCCACTAAGCGGCTCACACAAAGTAAAAAACCGCCAGCATTCCAGACAAAAGCATAACTCTGGACACGATATGTAGAAAAGCGGAAGCTGCTTGATCAGAGGCGTCAGGGACTGGACTGAGTCGAGTGAGATAAAGGAAACACGAAGAGCGCAGCGATTCGATGTTGACTTATCGTAGACGAGTCGAGGGAAGTCCCCGAGCCTCTAGCCGCTGTAGCTGGATCAAGAAAAGCGGATGCGCCCTGATAGCCCCGACCAGCATAAGACGGAACTCGAAGGAAATCCTGATTTCCGTAGAGGGTCGGCTTATGACTCGAGGGGCTGGGCGCTGTAGCTGGATCGAGAAAAGCGGAAGCGGCTGTTTAGAGGCGTCAGGGACTGGACTGAGTCGAGTGAGATAAAGGAAACACGAAGAGCGCAGCGATTCGATGTTGACTTATCGTAAACGAGTCGAGGGAAGTCCCCGAGCCTCTAGCCGCTGTAGCTGGATCGAGAAAAGCGGAAGCGCCTGCTTCGAAAAACCCCTTGCCCTAAAGATGCAAGGGGTTTTCTATGTAAATTAGGGTAGCTGCAGAAATTGCCGCAGTCATCTTGAAAAGATTTCGGGGGTTTATGAATTTAAATCCTCCGCATAAGCGCAAGTACAGGCATCTTATGCGCCAGTGCCCATATCTCAGGAAAATTGCACATAGGAAGCCCCGATCGCAAACGAGAAAAAGAGACAATTTGATGAAAAACCTCATTTGGTCCTCCCAATCTTACTTTTTTAGGGTGGAAACTGGAGAAATTGCTGAAGAAGAGCCGATCCAGTGTGCCAACAACCCGAAAATATAGGGAAAACGAGGTAAATTGAGCTCATGAATGAATCTTATGCGCGAAAACAGGCGGCTTATTGAAGTTAGTATAAAAAGTGGACACAGGTAGTGGCGTCATGTTTAAATCTATACAACTACAAAAAGGGCGTGTATAAACATGGCGAAAGATCAGAAAAAGTTCCCACCAGAATTTAGAGAATATGTGTGTAAATTAATTGAGTTAGATGGACGGAAGCTCGTGGATGTGAGCAGTGAACTCGATATTTCCTATAGTACGCTTCAAAAGTGGGTCGCTTCCTATCGTAAAAAGCAAAATCAGGCGGAAAAAGAGAAACAAAGCCAGTATCTAACGGCTTCTGAATACAAAGAATTGTACGAAGCTGAAAGACGTAAAAAATTAGATTTGGAAGAGGAGAACGCCATTTTAAAAAAGGCTATGCACATCTTCACGCAAGAAAAGAAGTAAGGTTTGAATTTATTTTTCATAATAAAAACGACCATACCGTTGTGAAGATGTGCGAAGTTTTGGATGTTTCTACTTCTGGCTATTATGTTTGGGAAAAAAGACAGGATCAGGAGGAAACAGAGAGACAGCGCTGGAGACGTCATCTTGACGAGCGAATTCGCTATCATTTTCACGACAACCTGGGGACGTATGGAAGTCCGAGGATTTATCGAAAGCTGGTCGAGGAGGATCATATACAAGTTTCCCTTAAAACGGTGACGAACCGCATGAGAGAGATGGGTTTATATGCGACCCCGCCAACTCGATACATTCAGACCACGGATTCAGATCACCAGCAGCTTGTGTTCAAAAATGAGTTGAATCGGAATTTTAATCCTGAAGAACCAGATCGTGTTTGGGCAACGGATATCACCTATATTCATACAGGGGAGGGATTTGTTTATTTAAATCCAGTTTTAGACCTGTTTTCCCGCAAGGTAATTAGCTATAGCATTGATGACCGCATGGACGCCGAATTGCCGTTAAAAGCATTAAAAGAAGCACTTGAGATTCGCCAGCCCGCTGAGGGATGGATCCACCATTCAGACCGGGGAAGTGTGTACTGTTCAAAAAAATATATTGAAGCCTTGAAGGATGCCAAAGCGACCATTAGTATGAGTCGAAAAGCAACCCCTTATGATAACGCTTGTGTAGAATCGTTTTTTGCCTCCCTGAAGAAAGAGTATTTGTACAAGTTTGTGTTTAAGACAAAAGCAGAAGCCATCGGGGCCATTAAGTTTTATATTCAATTTTATAATCGTAAAAGGATTCACTCGACATTAGAATACGCCACTCCGATTGAGTATGAAAAGGCGTATAAAGAGGCACAGCGTTTAAACGCCACTGAGGAGAAATTGCCCTCTGCCTGAAGGAACCATTGTTTTTCAAATGGTTCCTTCAGACAGAGGCCTCCAAGCGGAGTGAAAACGAAGCGCGGAAGAAAAAAAGTACGCCATTTACCGGCATTTAAGTGTCTACTTTATTGACAGAAGTCCATTATGCGCGACTTTAGGGTGTGTATGAACCAAATTCCACCGCCTTTGCGCGAAAGTATGGAGCTCATGCGCGAGAACAGGCATCTTATGCGCCAGTGCCCATTTCTGGCCATCTCTTAGAAAAACTGGGTGAGTTCTCCCCTCGAAAGTCCCCTCCATTCCCCCACTCCAAAACACTTTATATTTGCCTTTGACGAATATTCCTCAAAAAATTTCCCAAAATAAGAACAAACTTGTATTGACTGGAGGGGTGTGAAGTGTTGAGGAGAAAACGGACGACCAGAAAATTGAAGACCGACGGAAATATGAACCAATCTGTTCCCGACAGTGCTCTGATCACTTCAGACCTGGAGAAAAACCTCGATTACATTTATGAATCTCTTTCCAAAACAGAAGATTTCAGTAAGCGGGAACTGATTTTTAATCATAAAAAGTGTCTTCTCGTATACCTCAGTACCATTACGAATGAAGATACGATACAAAATTTAATTCTAAAGCCGATGATTGAGAAATCGGAAGGCATCATATCTCAAACGGTTTTTGTTGATGAAGTAAAAGAAATCAATCAGAAAGATGACTTGCCTCTTGCCTTGTTGGATGGAAATGTCCTTCTATTAATGGAAGATGAAAGCATCATTTATAGCTTAGGGGCGCATGAGAGCAAGAATCGAAGTGTAGAAGAGCCAGTTAATGAATTAATTATCCGCGGCTCTCATGAAGGATTTGTAGAGGATCTAAGATCAAATTTAAATTTGATCCGAAAGCGTGTAACGAATGCTGATCTGCAAATCTGTTTTCGGACACTTGGCACTGAAACGCATACGAAGATGGCCTATTTATATATTAAAGATTTAGCCAATCCTGAACTTGTGCAGGAGCTGGAAAGACGCTTGTCTTATGTGGATGTCGATTTTATTGATTCTCCGGGACAGTTGGAGGAATATATTGAAGATTCTCCTTACTCCCCTTTCCCTCAAATGCTCAATACAGAGCGGCCCGACCGTGTAACATCCCAGCTTCTTGATGGGCGGATTGTCCTTCTTTGTAATGGAAGCCCTTCAGCGCTCGTGTTTCCCATTACATTCTTTTCGTTTTATCAATCTCCGGATGACTATAACAGCCGGTGGCATGTAGGTTCTTTTTTCAGATTTATTCGGTTGCTCAGCTTCTTTGTCGCGGCAGGGCTGCCGGCTCTGTACATTGCTATCGTTTCTTTTCATTATGAAGTCATTCCATTGGATCTGGTTTTTACGATTAAGGGCTCGCTGGAATATGTCCCGGTCCCTCCGCTTGTCGAGGCTTTAATGATGCAGATCATTTTGGAATTGTTAAAAGAAGCTGCCATCCGCTTGCCTGGCCCCATTGCCCAGACGCTTGGTGTTGTAGGCGGTTTGGTTATCGGTACAGCAATTGTACAGGCGAATATTGTTTCAAATACCATGATTGTTGTCGTTGCCCTCACAGCGATTGCTTCTTTTGTGGTCCCAAATACGGAAATGGCTACTTCTGTCAGAATTCTGGGGTTTCCGCTAATGCTGAGTGCGGCATTTTTGGGGTTCATAGGGATGACGTTCGCTTTTATTTTTCTGGTCATTCATTTATGCAAGCTGGAATCGTTTGGATCGCCTTATTTTTCTCCACTCGCCCCTTTCCGTTCGAAGGACTTTAAAGATACATTCATACGTTTGCCACTGTGGAAAATGAGCACCCGCCCTTCTACCCCAGGTACACAGCGAATTAAACGTCAAAGCAATCCAAGAGGGTGGAAAAATGAACAAGGAAATTAAATCTGTTTCCCCATTTCAATTGTTTTTCATCATCCTCCAAGCACAGGTTGGTGTCGGACTATTGTCACTGCCATTCAGTGTCCATGCTTATTCGAAACAGGATTCTTGGATTTCCGTTATCATTGCAGGCGCAGTTATCCAGGGTTTCATCATAGTAATTGCTATGCTTTGCAAAAGATTCCCCACAATGACGGTGTTTGAAATTGCTCCTTTCTTGTTCGGGAAATTGGCGGGAAAAGCTTTAAATATGATGTACTTAATCTATTTTCTGGCAGTAGCCTTATTGATTGCATTATTGTCTGTCGGTGTCATTAAAGATTGGATTTTAGCTTATACACCTGATTGGATTCTCTACGTTTTGATTATGTCTTCAGCCTTATATTTGGCAAGGGAAAATATCCGCATCATTGCGCGATTTACCGGTTTGGTGACCATTTTTATTGTTTTCTTCATCTTGTTTTATCTGATGGGGCTGACCAATGTCAATTATCGCTACTTGTTTCCTATGGCACACACCAATTATGTAGATTTGTTGAAAGGTGCGCATGCATCTATTGTATCAATGCTCGGTTTTGAAATACTTTTGGTCATCTTTCCATACATCAATGGTAAATCTGGAAAGGTATTGAAAGTTTCTTTAATTGCCTCAGGGTTTACTACACTTTTATATGTATTTTTCATGGTCATTACATTGATGTATTTCAGTCCTGCAGAAATAGAAGTAATCCCAGAGCCTGTTCTTTACCTTTTGAAATCATTGGTTTATCAAAGTATCGAGAGGCTGGATTTGATCTTTCTTTCTTTTTGGCTCATCACGATGATCACTTCCATTGTGGTCTATATTTATTTGGCCAGTAAATGCCTTAGTGTATTTTTGTTCAAAGGCAGCCATAAAAAAACAAGCCCTATCATTTGCGGTACTATATTTGTCTTTACCCTTTTCATAAAAAATGAAGATGTGATTCAGGTTTTCAGCAAATATGTATCATTATCAAGCTACGTGTTTACTTTTGTCTTCCCCTTTTTATTATTGATTGTCTCAATCCTTTTCAAGAAGAAGGTGGCATCCCTGAATGAATAAGACGATATTAATCATCATAATGTCTGTTTGTCTGATTCTGTCAGGCTGCTGGGATCAACAGCCGCTTCGAAACGCGAGGCTCGTTTTTGCCTCCAGCTTCGATTTGACTGAGGATAATAAAATTTTGACGACTTCAGATATCAGGAGTTTAAAAGGAGAAGTGCGCGGGACAGAAAATTTGCAGGCAGCGAACGTATTCGTGGAAGCGGAAGGAAACACATTGAGGGACACCCGCATCCTTATGGATAAAAAATTGTCGGGGGATTTTTCGCCAAATAAAACGAGGGTGCTGCTGATAGGAGACGAATTGGCGGCAAAAAGGGAACTCTATCCCCTATTCGATATTCTTTATCGGGACCCACGCAGTTCCCTGGGGGCAAAAGTTGCCATCGTGGAGGGATCTGCATCGGAATTATTGAAAATGAATGTCGTTGGTGAGGTCCTGATAGGAGAAGAGATTTTTAAGCTTCTACAAAGTGTCGAAGTAAATACCCTTGCACCGATTGAAAATGTCCAATCTGTCTGCACCAAAATTTTTGATGAAGGACAGGATTTCATGCTGCCGTATTTATCACGGATCCAAAACCAAGATGAATATGCTGTTGATGTTACGGGTGTTGCTTTGTTTCATAATCAAAAATTCACCGGGAAAGTGCTGCGGGGCGATGAACCATCACTGATCCTTCTATTAAAAGAAGAGCGGAAAAAATATGCGCGTTTTTCCATTAAGGTAAATCCAGATGCGCTTAATGGACAAAAATACATTACGATTCAAGTAAAAAAGGATAAAGTGCATAGACATATCAATATCCAAAATAATAGAGTCCAATCGGTTACATTTGATCTGGATTTTGATGTGATTGCGACTGAATACCCTAAAAACAAGTTATATAGTAAAAAGGAAATAAATGAACTGAACAAAAAGATTTCTAAATCGATGACGGAATGCATGAACCAGGCTATAAAGAAATTACAAGACGCTAATAGTGATGTGTTAGCGATTGGAAGAGACCTCATATCCTTTCATCCCGAAGTGTGGAAACAGATGGATTGGCATTCTGAGTATCCAAATATTCCGATTAAAGCCAAAGTGAATGTGAAGATTGTCGATACTGGAATTATCAAATAAATCATGCTGCATGGGGGGCTGACAACCTGGTCACTTTTTGCTGCTCATTTGAATACACTGCTGAAAAGGAGTTTTCGGGGGCATTTTCATGAGCAGCGAAGAAAAGGATTGTAATTGGGGAGATTTAGAGAAGTGTTTAGAAGAAATGTTTTTGGATCCATATACGTCCGTATTGGATCATACACAATTTCGTATTGATGTTTTTGAAACAGGAGAAGAAATTATCATTGAAGCTCAATTTCATGATGATGCCATGGAAGAAATCACCCTGGTTCGGAAGGATCATGAGTTTACAATTGAAGCGGTATGGAAGGATCTAAGCTTTAGGAAAAGGACAGTTCAATTCCCTTTCTCTCTTCAATATATCCCTATGGAATATTCTTTCATGGCAGACAAAGTAGAAATTAAAATGAAGAAGACTCTTGCCGCCTCCGCTCAACCCTCTTACTACCGGATTCAAACCCAGTAATCAGAATATTCTACAAAAATCGGGCCAAATCCCGATTTTTTTGTTGCCTCCACTATTAGGACAGAAGTATGATAGAATGTGACAGTTTTTTATAAAGGTGGTAATTTTTTCAATGGAATATTCGCCGATTCGGTTTAGTCCTTTTATCGTAGTTATGCTGTCCACTTTAATTCCTCTTGTTGGCAGCTATACATTTTTTGAGCTTTTTTTAGTCGGCCGCGGACAGCCCATCCGGATCCGGAAAATCCTGCTTGGCACCGCCATTTTAAGTATCGCCGTATGGTCAGCTGCTGCAACCAGCATCATCTCCATCAGCGGAAATCATTCATTCCATATTTGGAGGCTTGCAGGGGCTTTTGGAATATCAACTCTCTTTTCTTTTTTGTCTATATTTATATTTGCCAAAAAACCTTCAATGGCTATTGGCTATTTAACTTCTGGATTCATATTAGGATCAGGGCTTCTTTTTACACAATTTTTTCTTGAAAAAAGCCTGATCGATTTTTCAATTTCCCTACATGGCATCCATCTGTTCTGGATTATTGGCTCATGCTTCGCTTGCACGCTGTTGGCTGCTTTTATTTTTTATAAAACCTTGGCCAAAAATCTCGTCATTTTTAAGTATTGGCAGACACTATTGTTAAGTGCAGCCATGTTTATCATGAATTTTATAACATTAGCATTTTCTGCAGGTGCTGCCCATCCAGCCGTTTCCGGACCTGCTGTCGGGGAATCGAATGTTATCATCTTTATTTTATTTTCCATGTTTTTATTGGTAGGCGTCTTCTTGATGATTTCACAGATCAAGCAAAAGATGTGGGAGGAACAGGCGGAATGGAAGAACGTTCAGCTCCAATCCTTATTCCGGCAAAATCCGCATGGACTGATCATTTTCGATCGAAAAGGCACATTTGTCAGGGCAAATCCCGCCAGCCAGAGCATTACAGGCTATTCAGCTGATGAAATCAAAGGAAAGAGCTTTACATTTTTCATTTATCAGGAAGATACTGAGAAGGTTAAGAGGTATTTCAAAGAATCTCTTAATGGGGTCTGTCAAAATCTCGAAATCAAAAGCCGCCATAAGGATGGCCGAGAGTTATTATTAAAGGTTGAAACATTTCCTATTCTACATAATGAAGCGATCGTCGGAATCTACTGCCTTATTGAAGATCGGACCAATGTCTTTCAATTGGAAACGAATTTAAGAGAAAAAGAAGAGCATTACCGCCTTGTTTCAGAAAATACGAGTGATTTGGTAAGTGTCATGACCAACAAAGGAAAGATTGAATTCGCCTCCCCTTCCCACAAAAAAATTCTGGGCTATGATGGGGAATTCTTTATCGGGCAGCAAATCAATCATTTTATCCATCCTGACGATTTTCAACTGCTCCTATCCAACTATCGCTTGATGATGCGCACAACGGAGCCGGTTGTCGTCCATTATCGATTGAAACACCGGGATGGACATTATATTCCGACAGAATCATATGCTGTGCCTATTCTAGATCAGAAGAAAAAACTGATTAAAATGCTCGTTTCCTCCAGGGACGTTACGGAGAGAATGAGGCATCAAGAAGAACTGCAGGACAGCGAGTCCAAATATCGAATCATTGCGGAATATTCCTATGATTTGATCAGGGTAATCGATCCTGCCGGAATTGTTCAATATGCCTCCCCTTCCCATGAAGTGGTATTAGGCTATTCACAAGATGAAATCATTGGTTCGACTTTCGACCAATCGATTCACCCGGAGGACAGGAAAGAAATCACTTCCCGTTTTCAGCAAAACCTCCAGAATATCAAAAGAGAGATTTTGGAGTATCGCCTGATCTGTAAAAATGGTGAAATGATATGGGTCGAAGCCCATTCTACCCCTGTTTTTGATCAAACTGGAGCGTTTCGCCATTTTGTAGTGGTATCAAGGAATATTTCGGAAAGAAAGCTGTACGAATCCCAGCTGGAGCAGCTTGCATTCTACGATTTATTGACAGATATTCCAAACCGCCGCTTATTTCAAGGGGAATTCCAAACGCTTCTTTCAAGAGCAGCTCAATCCGATACGATGTTGGGGCTAATGCTTATTGACTGCGACCGGTTTAAATGGGTGAATGATACATTCGGACATGATACAGGGGATGCCCTGCTGAGGGAATTTGTCCTTAGAATCAAAGAACACTTGTTGGATAGCTATATTTTTGCAAGGCTTGGCGGTGATGAATTCGCCATATTGATTCCTGATTCCAGCAAAGGTGATATCGACTTCTTCGCAGAGAAAATCATCGAGGACCTTCAATCTCCGTGGAACATCAACGGGCATGAATTCATCACGACCTCTTCCATCGGAGTCTCTTGTTCTCCAAACGATGGAGATACGATGGATTTGTTGATGGCACATGCTGATCAAGCGCTTTACCATGCAAAGGAATTAGGCAGGAATAATTATCAATGGTATTCAAAGGAAATGGAGCGGAAAATGTCCCGCTCCCTCTTGATTGAAAATGGGTTGAAGACAGCCTTGAAGCACCATCGCTTCCATCTTGTTTTTCAGCCGCAGATTCATATGCTGGACGAAGAGATGACCGGAGTGGAAGTGCTGCTGCGCTATGAGCACCCAGAGCTTGGCACCATCTCTCCGATGGAATTCATCCCGCTTTGTGAACAAACGGGAATCATCGACGAAGTCACACACTGGATTTTAACGGAAGCCGTTTTCTATCAATTAGAATGGAAGGGAAAACAATACCCGCCAGTTAAAATGGCCATCAACATTTCGCCATTGACCATCGAGAAAAAAGGTTTTGTTCAGTATGTCAAAGATTTAATGGAAAAAACAGGCGTCGATCCTACCCTGTTCGAATTCGAGATCACAGAGGATGCTTTTATGAATTTCACTGAAGAAGTAAAAAATCATATGCTTGAATTGCAGCATTTGGGAATCCGAATTGCTTTGGATGATTTCGGATCAGGCTACTCTTCCCTCAAGCAGCTGAAGGATCTTCCAATCGATAAAATCAAGATTGACCGAACTTTCATTCAGAATGTCCCTGCTATTGAGCGTGATCAGGCCATCATTGAGAGTATTCTTGATTTGACGTCGAGATTGAACAATGAAATCATATGTGAAGGCGTTGAAACGAAGGAGCAGGTAGATTATTTGGTAACGCAGAATTGTCTTTATGCTCAAGGGTATTATTACAGCAAGCCGGTAAATTCAGCGGAATTAGAGGAACGTTGGTTTAAAAAAATGCAAAGAATTGGGTCATAATATAGAAAACTGCACGGAGAATTCCCTCCCGTGCAGTTTTTTAATAATAAATTTTAGTTATGTTAGTTTGTTCCTTGCAGATCCTGCACTTGATTTCAAGGTGCCTGCCGTTTTTTTCTGCATAAATTTCGGTATGGCCATCCGGGCAGGTCATCCCTGCATGATTTAGGTATAAGTCAAGCTGCTTGAGTGTCAGGTAGCGTTCTTCGCTGCAGGAGAGACAGGAAAATAAGACTCTCCCGGTTCCTTCTAACAAGGTATTCCTTCTTCCACCGCAAAATGGACAGGTATCCCAAGTAGACAAATAATCCTGAAGGGAAATTCGCTTCTTCCATCCTTTTTGAAGGGTGTTTGTTTTGATGGTTTTCACTTTGCATTTATGGAGGTCCATCATTTCAATGAACGTCCTTACCGCATCCTTAGACCAAAGTCTTGCAAAGGGAATGGCATTTTTTCCGGTCAGCCCTCCCCCGCTCCAGATCACTTTTCGATCGATGATGATGAAAGGGATCTGGTAGTCCGTTTCAATTTCCTGAAAGGAGGATAAAGGCGTCGTGCTTGGATCCATGGTGATAATTCTTACTTTAAGGGCTGTCCCTTTGCTTGAGAGCTCGTCCCATATGTTGTTCCTTAGCACATTCGGGTGTGAAATTGAGATAATAATCTCCTTTTCTGCCCGTTGTAAATCTTTAATGATTCCTGCCCATTGGTATCCGTCCATCCATATCAATCTTTTATTTGATGATTGGAAATGGAGGCTGCTTACATCTTTTAAACTGCCTTCCACTGAGTAGTGGCTCGCCAGTTTTCTTACCGGCTGCTGCACATTGAATTTTTTCTTAATGAACCGATCATTTCCGAACATAATGAATTTTCCTCTGGAGCGAGTGACTGCGACATTCACCATCCGCAGGCTGTTTTCATTCGTCAATAGTCTTCCGGCATTAGAATGGCTGTCCGTATCAACCAGGTCAAATAGGATCATATCTTTCTCAGAACCCTGAAATTTATGAACGGTCGCTGAGGATAGTCCTTCCTCTTCCCCTTCAAAAATGTGATCGATCAGACTTTGAACCAGTTTTGCCTGGGCCCTGTATGGGGAAATGAATCCAATCGAATGAAGGCCATCAGACTTAGCATTGATCATCAATTGCACGGCAGCAAGTGCTGAATAAAAATGAAATCGGGAAAAGGAGCTCCCTTCCCTGCCGCCATATTGCGAGGCAGCTTCCATGTTAAGAAATAGGGCAGCTTCATTCGGGAAAGGAGCTTTTTCTACAATGGAAGCCCTCGATTCAATGGTGCTTGGATGGTCAAATACCTGATTCTGATAAACATGGCGATTCGTAAAAGAAGAAATCGCCGGATGCATACGCCGCTGTTCCTTCAGCATAAACAACTGGGGATGATGTTCTCCCTCTGTTTCTAATATTGAAGCAACTCCTGCATGATGAAAAATATCCTCCTGCAGCCACTTCGTCGTCATCGGATGCTTCGAAATGGCTACCGGTGGAAGCTGCATGAAGTCCCCGCACACAGCAATCCGTTTCCCCAGGGTGGAAGCAAATGCTAGCTGCGGGACATAGGCCATACTGGCTTCATCGATGATGACCAGGTCGAATGATTCTAGATAAATAGCTGGATCTGCAGCAGCTTTGGAAAGCGTGCTTCCAATCATCCTGGCTTCTTTTACGAGCTCTTTTTCTTTTTCCTTGAATTCATTTTTCATTGCAGCGGGAGTCTGATTGGATGGAAGTGAAAAATGATCCCGATTGATTTCGGGATAGCATTCTTCCGTCCACTTCATCGAACTTAAGAACGGATACTTCTTCACTGCATCCGAACCTGACATTCCATATCGAAGCACCTTCCCATCCTTCCATTTCCTATTGGCAATCAAATAGCGGGTGATCTCTTCCATCAATACATCCAAAGCAGCATTGCTGTGGGACAGGATGAGCACCCTTTTTCCTTTGATCAATTTTCTGGCCGCCAAACGTGCCAAAGTATAGGTCTTTCCAGTTCCGGGAGGTCCCCAGATGAAGGTGGCTGGATTATATTTGGTCCTTAGATACAACTCGTGGATGTTATTCTTTATTTTTTCAACCGGATGTTTTGTTTCTTTTGAAGGTTTCATCAGGTGTTGAATTTTGGATCGTTTCCGTTTATCCTCTTTTGCCTCTTCCAGCCTTTTAGACAACTCCAGCAGCAGCTGCCAGGTTTCAGTTGAAATCCATGCTTCTTTGAATGATTCCATGATCAAATCCGAAATGGAAAGGAGTATTTCTCTCCCAGTATTGGAAATGATCAGTGCCTGGTAGCTCTCACCGTTTATCTCGATAGCGACAGAAGCACCATCAGGTAGAGGCAATTCACCATTTGTGGTGCAAGTAAAGTATCTAGTGTTTTTTACCCGGTGAACGCAAGTCCCTTTCTGGATGCGGAATTTCGCTCCGCCATTTTTTTTAAGCTGGGCAGCTTCATATTTTAAGGCAAATTGCCATTGGTCGATCATCTTGTTTATACTCATTGCCAAACTCCTTTTTCCTGCCATAAAAACAAGCACGATTTCTACCTTACTAATAGAAGGTAGTGTCGTCAAGTTTTCAATGAATCAAAAAAAGCAGGATAGCTCACTCCTGCTTTCTTACCCTTTTCTTTTCGTCGAAATCGTTGTGACGGGGTTGATCTGGATACAGCGGCAGGAACTGAAATCCCCAACCGAAAAACAGCTCCCTACAATGATGGAATTGGCCGTATGACTGTTCTGATAGACAGGCCCGAAGTTAATGTTGGCATTGTTTGACATACTCCCTACTTCGAATCGGCCGATATTAATGATCTGGGAAAACATTTTGTCCACACCCTTTTTAATAGAGTATGCAGACAAGGCCGGACAGGGGTGTGTGTTTGTCCATACAAAAAGGAAGGAATTCCGCAGCGGAATCCTTCCTTTTTGTCTACGTTCAGCTCCAGCACCTAGCCCCTCGAGTCATAAGCCGTCCCACTACGGAAATCAGGATTTCCTTCGAGTTACGTCTTATGCTGGTCGGGGTTGACCAAGGCGATTGCGCTTTTGTCATTATCCGTTTACTTCAGGTTCCCCATCAGGTTTGCGGGTTTTGACTTTCTTTTCTTTATTTTTTGGTTTTGGCTTGATATAAAGACCCAGTTCTTTTCTTTCCCAATTCAACGCTTTGTAGAGCGAAATCATCATCAATATCATAATGAAGGAGAACGGGAAAGCTGCCACAATGAGGGCATTCTGCAAGGCCTGAAGTCCTCCGCTGTATAAAAGGATTAACGCAACGGCTGACTGTGCAATTCCCCAAGTCAATTTGACTGAGTTAGGTGGTGTAAGAGAACCGTATGTTGTCTGCATTCCAAGAACGAATGTTGCAGAATCGGCAGATGTGATAAAGAACGTACCGATCAAAATGATTGCCACAATCGATAGAACGATTGAAATTGGGTAATGGTTAAAGACAGCGAATAATACCTCTTCAGTTGCATTTTTAGTTAAGTCAGCTGCTCCTGATTGCTGAACATCAATCGCTGCGGTTCCGAAGACTGCGAACCAAAGGAAACTTACAATGGAAGGCAAAATCAAAACGCCTATTAGGAATTCACGAATTGTACGGCCTTTAGAGACGCGTGCAATAAATATTCCGACGAATGGAGACCATGAAATCCACCATGCCCAATAGAAAATAGTCCACCCGTTGATCCATTCGCGATGTGCAGCATTCAACGGAGCGATTCTGAAGCTCATTTGAACGATATTTTGAATATATGAACCAAGTGTATCGGTGAATAAGTTAAGTATGAGCAATGTCGGGCCGACAATCAGCATTAGAATCAATAGTGCTGAAGCAAGAACCATGTTGGCATTACTTAAATATTTGATTCCTTTGCTTAATCCGGACCATGCTGAAATCATGAATAATACCGTTACAATGGCTACGATAATCAACTGGACGGTAAAGTTTTTCGGTATTCCGAATAAGTAAGAAAGTCCGCCGTTAATCTGTACAGCACCAAATCCCAGAGTCGTCGCGACCCCTACGACTGTTGCGAATACAGCGATAACATCCACGAGCACACCGAGTTTGCCTCTTGAATATTTTCCTAGAAGCGGCTCTAAAGTAGCACTAATTAATCCTGGTTTATCTTTTCTGAATTTGAAATATGCCAGCGCCAAAGCGACTACAGCGTAAATTCCCCATGCATGCAGGCCCCAATGGAAGAATGTGTAGCGCATAGCATCCTTTAATGCCTGGTCTGTCCCCGGTTTAGCAAGCGGAGGGCTGGAGGCAAAGTGTGAAATCGGTTCTGCTGCTCCCCAGAATACGAGGCCGATCCCCATCCCGGCACTGAATAGCATGGCAAACCATGTTCCAGTTGAATATTCGGGACGATCCTCTGGCTTTCCTAGACGGATGGAGCCCATCGGACTGATGATAAAGAATAGACAGAATACGACGATCACGGTAACGAGAATTAAGTAGTACCACCCAAAAGAGGATGTAATGAATGATTGGATATTGGCTGTAACAGTTTCAAAGCTTTTCGGTGCAGCCACACCGTAGATTACAGAAGCAAGTACGATTGCAACTGTAATCCAGAAAACATTCGATATTTTTTTCATAAAATACTCCTTTCAAGATAATTTTTTGTAGTGGGGAATGAAAAGATAATGACAACAGGTATATATTCCCCTTTTTTCTAATAAAAAAACCACGTTTTCAACCATAACAAAAAAAAGAACCAGAATTCAAAGGATTTACCTCAATCTAGTTCTTTTTGCCTACGTATAAAAAATTTTCAAAAAAATTAAAACCTGAATTCATTGAATACCGGTGGACGGATTCTGATGAATTCAGGTTTTAGTTGGGACCTTGATAGATTTTAGCAAAATAAAGGACTTCTTTTACATATCGCTGGCTATGATTATAGGCGAACACTGCTTTTGAGATCTCACCATCTGCTGCACCGTTTTTGGCTAAATAATTGGCAGCGCTGTAAATGGCATCTTCAACGTCCCACGGATCGGCTTTGCCATCACCATTGGCGTCGACTCCGTATCCACCATATTTCTTGATGACTTCCGGATTTGTTTTATCCTTATCAGGAATGTTCCCTTTGCCAAGACCGCTGCAGGTAGGATACGACCATCCAACAAATGTACAGGGCATGAATTGCATAGGGCCTTCCGCTCCCACTGATGAGACCATATTGTTCATGGAAGAAAATTTGGTTTCAACCCGATGGTGCGCGGCAAGCAGAGTCCATGGGATTCCGTATTCCTTCGCTGCTGCTTTATAGATCGGGATATAATCTGGAGGTATTTCCTTTTTTGCCTGGTTGGAAACAAATTGATTGAGCTGCTTCACGGACTTGTCCGGCCCGTAAATTAAAAGATGCAGGCTGAAAAGGATGACTGGGATCAGCAGTATATGTATGATGCGAATTTTTCGCTTTTTTCGTTTTGGTTTCTTATTGAATGCCATCGAGCAAAAGCCCTTTCTATTGGTGGATCTGTTCATGAATTGGCAATAGAGTATAGAATTATTGCACTTTTTTAATTATAGTCCAAAATAGTGCGATTTTAAAAGGGGATATCCGCCAGAAATGGAGAATTAAAGCGTTTGTAATCGTATTGTAAAAAAGGAGGACCAAAATTTGGCCCTCCTTTTTGATTTATTCTATTTCCAATAGTCAAACAGTCCGCCATTCGCCCCGAAAACTGGATCTTTTTCTGGCAGCGGAACATCTTCTATGTTGGATTTCGCTTGTTCATGTTCGTGGTTTTCGGATTTAAGCAGGTCCGCTTTTTGTCCTTTTGGATAGGCGCCAACGACGTGAAAATCACTGCTGGCCTCCAATTTTTTATGGCCAACTCCTGCTGGGATGATGATGACATCCCCTTTTTCTACGGTCAGCACTTTTCCGTTTTCACCGCCCATCTGCACGACTGCAGATCCTCCTGCGACACCAAGAACCTCATGTGCCGTGCTATGGAAATGGTGATATGGATACACGCCGTTTACCCATACCCCATCCCATCCATTTGATTCAAACAATTCTCCGCAGGCTTCGGCTGTATTCTTGCCGCCTAACCCATTTTTATAAATGAGCAATGGCCATTTAGGATGGTTGGGGGTTTCTCCATCATCTGTAAAGTGGTAATGATCAATCATATAAAGGTGCGCCTCCTTAAAGAAAATATTAGAATGGCCCAGCATATTCGCCAGGCCATAAAGTACATATTAAAGTCTTGTTTGTATTATCCCAGGGCTTCGATGAAAGCTTTGGCTGTGGATGCACTTGACTGCGGGTTTTGTCCTGTGATGAAATTGCCGTCTGCTACCACATAGTCAGAGTAGGCAGGTCCTTTTTCGAATTTCGCACCTTGTTCTCTCAGTTTGGATTCGAGCAGGAATGGCATGGCCTTTTCCAAGCCTGTCTGCTGTTCTTCTTCATTGGTGAAGCCTGTCATATTCTTTCCATCAACGAGCCATTTGCCATTTGATAATTTAGTCCCTGTAAATCCTGCAGGACCGTGGCATACAGCTCCGATTACTTTATTATTTTCAGCGAAGTGTGCGAGCGTTTCAGACAGCTCCCTGCTGTCAGGAAGGTCAAACATCGTGCCATGGCCGCCAGGCAGGAATATGCCATTGAAGTCGTGGGTATTCACTCCTCCAAGGATTTCGGTGTTTTCCAGTTTAGAAATGGCTTCGTCCCACTCAGATGGCTGCTCTTCTTCGAGGCTGTTTGGGTCTAATGGGATCCTTCCTCCTTCGGGACTGGCTACCTTAATCTCATAGCCTTTATTTTTGAAGGCCACATACGGTTCGGCAAATTCAGACAGCCATAGGCCGGTTTCATGTTCGTCATCAATTTTGCTTGAATTCGTCAATACCATTAATACTTTTTTCAAAACAATCCCTCCAAAATCTATAATGATCTCCATTTAGTATTTATCCGAAAGTCCTTCTAAATAAACACAGAAATAGAAATACACAAAAAGAACCCCGCCTCACATTGGCAGGGTCCGTTTGGATTATTCCACTGTAACAGAAAGTTTCTTTACTTTTAAAGATGGAGATCCGATATATCCTGGAGAGACGGAGAAAGCAAAATCCAGGTCGCTTCCTACTTCCTCTATATCCTTCAGGAGGTCAAAGAAATTTCCGGCAATGGTCATTTGATTGACCGCTGATTTAATTTCACCATCAACAATCCGGTACCCGTAGGCTGCCACAGAGAAATCCCCAGATACGGCATTAGCCCCAGAGTGCAATCCGGATAGACCGGTTATCACAACCCCTTCTTCAATGGATGAAACGAGATCTTCATACGATGTTTGAGAAGGTGTGATATACAAATTGGAAGGAGCGACCGTCAACGCACCTTTATAGGAATCTTTGTAGGCGTGGCCAGTTGATTCCATCCCTTCTTTTTGGGCGGTCTTGCGATTGTGGAGGAGTGATGTCAATTTTCCTTTTTCAATCAAGTTTAACGGCTTTGACGCCACACCCTCGCCATCAAATGTCCGGCTGAAGACGCCTGTTTTGAGGAAAGGATCATCCACGACATCCAGGATGGACGAAGCAATTGATTCCCCTACTTTGTTTTTTAACTGGGACATTCCTTTTTGAGCTTCTTCGGCTGAAAAAATGGAGGCAAAGGTACCGAATAAACTTGCGGCTGCAGTGTTTCTTAATACTATCGGATATTTTTTATTCGGAATCGATACCGCTTTTAAATAGGAAACAGCTTCCTCCACGGCCTCTTTTGCAATTTTTGCAGGGTCTAATTCTCTCATGTCTTTTGAGAAAACAAGTTTTTCACCGGTTTTGGTGATCCCATTTTCTTTCACAACGACTGAGACATATAAGATGAGATCATTGAGCTTCTCCTGTAGGGAAAGCCCTTTATTATTAAAAAGCGCCCGTTCTTTTTCCTGTACCTGCATGGTGAAATAATCTGTACTGTCCACTCTAGGATCGGCTTCATAGATGCAGCGGTCCAATTCCTTGAGGAAATCCAATTTTTCTTCGACTGAAGTTTCTTTTAATCTGGCAGAATAAAAATTTCCTTCCTCATAAAATGAACTGCCTGAAAAAATCTCTTCAGGGGTGTCCTCTTCCATGATTCCGGCGTTTTCCTTTGCACTATTCAATAAGAAATCAATCGAATCTTCATCGAGTTTTTCAGTGTAGGCATAACCCATATTCCCGTTATATAATCCTCGGAAAGACAGCCCCATCTCAACTGATGTTGAATAGGAATCAATCTCTCCTTTATAAATATCACTGGCAAAATTCTCTGCTTTTTCATAATAGATTTCCATATCGGAAAATCCGTAGGTTTCCCCTTTATTCAGAAGTTCTTTTTGAAATTCCTGCAGATTCATCTTAATTGCCCTCCTTGCTTCCGCCGACTGTCATTTCACTGACGCGGATCATAGGCTGCCCCACATTTACCGGGATGCTGCCGCTTAAAGATCCACACATTCCTGCTCCATGGCCCAGGTTGTTTCCGACCATGTCCACCAATTGGAGTGTTTTCGGACCATTTCCGATCAATGTGGCACCTTTGACTGGCTTAGTGATTTTTCCGTTTTCAATCATGTAGGCTTCCATAACAGCAAAGTTGTAGTCGCCGGTTGTCGGATTTACCTGCCCTCCGCCCATATACTTCGTATAAATTCCGTGTTCAGTATTACTGATGATTTCTTCCGGAGTGGATGCTCCCGGTGCAATGTATGTATTTGTCATTCTGGATGTCGGAGCGAAGCGATAGTTTTGGCGGCGGCCAGATCCGGTCGATTCCATTTTCATGCGGCGCGAGTTGAATTTATCTATCAAGTAGCCTTTTAATATACCATTTTCGATGAGGACATTTTTACGACCCTGCTCCCCTTCGTCGTCAATGGATGTGGATCCCCACTCATTTTCAATTGTGGCATCATCAATATAGGTGACAATATCCGAAGCCACTTTTTCCCCTATGCGATTGGCGAAAACCGAGTTATTTTTCGCCACGGCTGTCGCTTCCAATCCATGACCACAAGCCTCATGGAAAATGACCCCTCCAAATTCGTTGTCGATGACCACTGGGAATTTTCCACTCGGACATGCCTCTGCACCGAGCATCGTTACCGCGATCCTCGCCGCTTCTTTTGCATAATGCTCCAGGTTAAGGTTTTCAATGAATTCAAATCCTTTGCAAGCTCCTGGACCATAGAATCCCGGCTGCATTTTGCTTCCGTCCGATGCAATGGCTTGTATGGCCATTCGGCTTCTCGTCCTTGTATCCTCAGTAAAAGTGCCTTCAGAATTGGCAATGAGGACATTTTGCTCCTCATCAAAATATCTGACCGTGACCTGCTGGATTTTTTCATCATAGCTCTTGGCAATTTCATTGGCTTTTCTCATTACAGCCACTTTTCTAGTGTTTTGTACGCTTGTCGGCGGAATGGCAATCAGATGTGGAGATTGATAGATTCTCTTTTCCAGTGGAAGACGGGTGATCATACTTCCTCCTTTTACAGCCTGTGCCACGTTCCTTGCTGCCTGCAAAAGACCATCCCTCGAAGAATCGTTTGTATAAGCATAGTAGCTCTCAAAGCCTTTGAAAATACGGATGCCAATCCCGTAGTCTCTTCCCGATAAGCTTTTTTCCACTTTCCCGGTTTGCATTGTAATGGTATTTGTCAAGCGATCTTCTACGAAGATTTCTGAAAAGTCCCCGCCAGTGCTGAGGGCCTCAGAAAGGACATCTTCAATCAATGCTTTATTCAGCATAGTCTACCTCCTGAGAAATCTTATTTTGGAGAAAATTACAATAATTTATCTCTACGTTGATTATACATGAACGCTATTCCTTTTATAACCATGTATAGGAATGATTTCTAATCGGTCTTGAGGCGGAGTTGAGAAAAAATTATCCCCCTGTACGGAGGATTTTTAAAAGTTGTCCTTAGAAAGCTGTCATGCAGACAGGACGTTTCAAATTGGAAAAGACCGTTTGGATATGGTGGATGCTCTCTGGTTTTGAAATCGAAAGTTTGCCATATTGATAGAGCTTCGCAGGTGAAACGGCTCCCATAATCATGGAAGAAAAATCAGCGATATCGATTTCCATAGTAAAGCCACACTCTTCTCCCTCATTTTCCTTTAGGGAGAGAATATGATTCTGATTTGAAAGAATCCATTCTTTTTCACCAGTAAGATAAAAGGAGTCGTGGATGAAAAGTTTACAAGTAAAATCAGCTGCAGGATTCGACTCCATCCCGATTATGTTTATAAGGACAGCAGGATCAACGGCCCGATACATAATTCCAGCGCCGGATTTATTTGTTTCATGATAGACGCTTGGGATTAAATGATCCGTCCCGTTCCGCGGGTCGTCAAATATCATATGGAAACTTTCATCCTGCGTGTTGATGATGATGCGCTCGAATTGATCGTCCTGTGAATGAAGAAACGTCGAAAACTGTTTGAATGCTTCTGGTGTTTCATAAATCCATTCTTTGATAATCAGGTGATTTTTGATGAAGTTCATTTCACTTGCTTTCATATAGTGAAATTGAAGATAGCCTTCCAACTTTCCGTTATTTCTGCAGCCAATCATTTTCATTTCGGGATTTTGAAACATCCGAAGTAGCTCTGCTTCTGTTTTGTTCATCATTCCGTGGGTGTTCTTAACTTTACGGTCATAGCATTTCTTAATTTCCTCTTTATCGGATGCATCAAGGAAAAACAGCCCGCTTTTTTCTTTGAAGTTAGGGAAGGCTCTTGGAACAACTGAATATTGATCCATTTTCGTTCCGATGCCAAACCCCATTTTTTTATAAAAATCAGGACGAAATGGATACAGACTAAGAAGGGTAATCCCTTTTTCCTTAAAATGATGGATAAAATACTGGATTATTTCTTTGGCGATTTTTTCTTTTTTGTGGAGTAAATCAATACTAACAAATCCGACACCCCCTGTTTGAATCATATTCCCATGAAAGTTCATTACATATTGGTGCAGCCGCATCCCCCCGACAAGTTTGCCGTTTTTCCAAACACCCATCAGCTCAATGGAAGGATCTTCAGTCTGTGCTTTTTGCAGTGATTCCGCTAATTTTTTCTTTGCTTCAAGCCCGCCGCTCATCATTCCTGGATAGGCATTCACGGCAATCTCGACAAATGCGCCGATTTCTTCCTCTTTTAACAGCCTGATATCTGCCATAAAGTCACCACCTCTAATAAAATAGACTACCTAGTTTATATTATATGAAACCATTAATTTTTTGGCAATTTAATCTTTTCAATCAATTTGTAGATTCTCCCCGTTTATGTTTATGGTAAAATGGAAGAAAAATACTTGCTATGTATTGGGAGAGTAATTGACATGATTAGAAGATTGACAGAAGCTGACCATGAGAAAGTGATGGAATTGGTGCTGCCGAAAGCAGCGGAGAATTTATTTATCATCGGGGATATTGAAGCATATGGATATGAACAGGATTTTCAGACCTTATGGGGCGATTTTGATAATGAAGGCACCCTAAGAGGCATTCTATTGAAATATCAGCAGAACTATATTCCTTTTGCGGAAGATGTACAAGCATTTGATGCATTTGGTTTTGCCAAACTCATCGGGGAGGATGAAGGTGCGGAAATGGTATCGGGTCTTGAAGCCATCCTTGAACGGGTTAGGCCATTCCTCCCTTGGAATTCTCTGAACGAACGGAAATTCTATTATGCAAAATGTACGCGTGCGGAAAATGTCCCTTCCGACATGGGCTTGGTCAAACAAGCTCAACCAGCCGATGCTGAAAGGATCATGGATCTGTATAAGCAAATAGAAGAATTCAATAGCGCGGAAACGGCTGAACAAAAACGGAGGAACATGGAAAAAGGAACAGCCAGGTCTTTTTATATTGAAATGGATGGGGAAATGATTTCAGCTGCATCAACTGCTGCTGAAAATTCACAATCAGCGATGGTTGTCGGTGTATGTACTCTCCCTTCCTACACGAAAAAAGGTTATGGGTCCATGTGTGTCAGCAAGGTTTGCCAGGTGCTGCTGGCTGAAGGAAAAGAACTTTGCCTCTTCTACGATAACCCGGCTGCCGGAAGCATTTATAAGCGAATCGGGTTTAAGGATATCGGATTCTGGACCATGTATAAGCGGAATCGGGATTAGAAAGGAGCGCGATACAATATGGGTGATGCCAACCAAATCGTTGTAGCTGTAAAAGGAATCATCATACATGAAGGAAAATTCTTGATTGTTCAGCGCTCTCTTCATGATTCTGGAGGAGGAACGTGGGAATTCCCGGGCGGCAAGCTGGATTTTGGGGAACAGCTTGAAATGGCACTGGCAAGGGAGATTCAAGAAGAAACCGGACTTGCTGTACGCGTGAAACACATTCTTTATGCCACTTCTTTTTTTACACACGCTCACAGGCAAGTGGTGATCAATACGTATTTATGTACAGCTGATCATCGCGATGTCATGCTTTCCTTTGAACATTCAGATCATAGATGGGTCGATTTTGCTGAAGCTCAGAACTACCTTCCTGAAAATATCAAGAAAGATTTTGAGCGCTATCATGTAGCGGATATGCCTGAATTTTTACATATGTAAATGAAAACCCGGACTCATATTGCGTCCGGGTTTTCTTTTATTTAAAGATAAGAAAGTATAAAAAATCAGAGTGAATCTCTGGCCAGCTCCAGCGCCCAGCCCCTCGAGTCATAAGCCGCACCTCTACGAAAATCAGGATTTCCTTCGAGTTCCGTCTTATGCTGGTCGGGGCTTTTCAGGGCGTTTGCGCTTCTCTTATGATACCTTAAAAGCATTGTGCGGCAAAATCGCATGGACGCCCTTGACCCCATTGACGATTTGAGTGATATGCAGATCAACGGCGGTGCTTGCCAACGTGACCGCTTCCGTTTTAGTCACTTCATATTTCTGTTGAATGAATTGCACCATTTCATTCAATGCCATGATGGTCGCTTCGTTCAGGTCCTCATGGAATCCGAATGTCATCCATCCTTTTGGGGTATCCGCCAGTGGTCCATTCAGCTGCATATCCACGGCTTCAATCTTCAGTACGACAGAATCCATGGGACATTCAATAGCCTGGCCTGAAACCTCCCCATCCCCTTGCTTTGCGTGGCCATCGCCTACAGAAAATAATGCTCCTTCGACGAACACGGGCAAATAAAGTGTACTGCCTTCTGCAAGTTCTTTGCAGTCGATATTGCCGCCGAAACGATCAGGCGGAATCGTCGGATGAACTCCCGGCTCTTCAGGCGCAACGGCCATGACCCCCATAAATGGTTCTAGGTCTACAGTGAATGACCTTTCTCCTATGCGGGTTTTACCAGTCATATGGTCCCGGTCGATTTCCCAATCCAATGTTGTTTCTTCCATTTGGTCTACTCCAAGGATACTGCTGTGCCAGCTTTGATTGCCCCCAGCGCAGTTCCATCCATAATGGGCAGGGGTGATCTGGTCAATCTGAATCTTTAAAGCCATTCCTGGTTTCGCTTCTTGAATGTAAATAGGACCGATCATCGGATGTCCCCACTCCTGCTCTTTTAGACGGGAGTGAAAATTCGTCCTCTGCCCTTGCGTATCATTGTAGCCCCATCCGATATCCGGCGTCATGCATTCTATGGAATCCCCGGATTGGATTGTTAAGATAGGTTCATAGTCTTTCGAAAAAGACGCATGAAGATGTTCATTCTTTAACACAATTTTATGTAAAGCCACCACAAGACCCCCCTCAATCAACTACAATCTATCAGACCACAAATTCTGAAAAATGACAATATGTTAAAGTTGTCCTGAGGAAAAAGTGACAGTCACGCCCCGGTTTTTGTCGAAAAAAAGAGGCCCGCCAATTGGCGGACCAGAAAGATTTATAGTTTAATAGGGGGGAACTAAACTAAATGGATTATTTTAAAACCTTGACTTTAACTGTTCTTACTCCCCAGTCCATCGCTTGATCCTTGGATGGGAATAAGATATCGATGCGGTTGCCTTTGATGGCGCCGCCCGTATCGGCTGCAGTTGCATAACCATAGCCTTCTACGAATACTTTAGAACCAAGCGGAATGACACTAGGATCTACAGAGATTACCTTGGCATTCGGGTTATCTTTTACATTCATCCCGGTAGCGGTAATTCCTGAACATCCTTCACAATCAGCTGTATAGCCTGTTGCTTTAACAGTTAGTTCTTTCGCAACATTGCTGTCTTCACTGGAAGCAGCTTCTGCTTTTGCAGGCGCAGCTTTTTCAGTGTTTGCTGGTTGTGAGCTTGGTGCTGCTGCTGTTGCAGCCGTCTCTTTTGCAGGTGCTGCTGGTTTTGCTTCTTCCTTAGGTGCTTCTGTCTTTTGTTGGACTGGAGCGGATGAAGCCTTATCGTTTAAGTAAATGACTAAGCTTTGGCCAGGCTTGATCAAGTCAGATGAAAGTTTATTCCATTCTTTCACTTGATCCACTGTGACGCCGTACTCATTGGCGATGCCCCATAGCGTATCTCCTTCGCCAACAGAATAATGTTCCAATGGGGAAACCGTCAATTCTTGATCAGGATATATGATATCGGAACCTAAGTTGTTCCACTTTTTTAGATTTTCAACGGTTGTACCGTAATGTTTTGATATACCCCAAAGTGTGTCTCCCTTGTTTACTTCATATTCTTGTGCGGAAGCAGTTCCAGCCATTGCTCCTGTGAATACTGCGGCTGTCGCCAACGCTACGATAGATTTTTTCATTGAAGTATCCTCCTTTTCGTCAGCACGTTTTTGCTAACAGGAAAAAGACTAACACATGAAAATGACAAGAAAATAACAAAATAATGTTCATTTGGTTACATTCGCATTACATATACAGTTGTTCCCATTAGTGGAAATTCCACTGATATAAATAGGTGGTTTTTCTACTATTCTTTTACATTAGGGGTTTATTTTACCTTATTAATTTTAATCAATATTTAAGAAAAATAATGGACAGAGGAGAATTTAATGGTATAATTTTGACAGTTTGCATAATTATGGGTGTGATTTGGAGGGGTTGGAGTGAGTTATTATAGAAGAGTTTTGATTAAATTGAGCGGCGGCGCTTTGGGGAACGACACTGGAGAAAACTTTGCGCAGGAAAAATTAGAGCACATCGCACAAGAAGTGATGAGCATTGTGAATCTTGGCGTGGAAGTATCGATTGTCATCGGCGGCGGGAATATCTTCAGGGGAAATCTTGCTGAACAATGGGGCATAGATCGTGTGGAAGCCGACAATATAGGAACGATGGGAACCATCATTAACAGCCTGATGCTCAGGGGTGTCTTGAAATCGAAGACTGATAAGGAAATTCGCGTGATGACATCCATCCCGGTCCCTTCTGTTGCGGAACCGTATATCCGGTTAAAAGCACTTGAACATTTGAAAAAAGGATATGTCATCATCTTCGGAGGCGGCAACGGCCAGCCTTTTGTCACCACGGACTATCCAAGCGTGCAGCGTGCCATAGAGATGAACTGCGATGCCATCCTTGTTGCCAAGCAAGGGGTTGATGGAGTGTACGATATGGATCCCAAAAAACATCTGGATGCGAAAATGTATCAAACATTGAACTACGATGATGTCGTCAAAAATAACATCAGAGTCATGGATCAATCCGCCCTCCTCCTTGCACGCGACTACAGCCTGCCTGTCCATATTTTTAACTTTGATAAGGCGGGCGTGATGAAGAATATCTGTCTCGGTGGAAAAAACGGAACGGAATTATCATCCCAAAAGTCCAGCTGGATGGAGAAGGAAGTTGAATAGTCCTGTAGAGCTGGCGCTTCAGTTTGAAAAGATGACGGATGAAACTGCAAGTGGCGCACTTGATATCATTATCCAAGGGTTGAAAGAGTACTTCGATCCTTTTGATATCAAATATAATGAGGATTTAGTCCATTTTAGACAATTTTATATGGAATCCCCCGAAAAATATCAAATGTATATCGGCAAATTAAATGGGGAAATCGTTTGTACGGGTGCCCTTACGATCGAAGATAAAAATACTGTTCGGATTCAACGGCTTTCCGTGCAGGTAGAATTTCGTAAAATGGGATTTGGAGCCGTCATGATTATGTTCCTTGAAAGCATTGCCGCTGAACAAGGATTCCATAAAATCGTTCTCGAAACCAACCGGGATTGGGAAAAAGCGATCCGGCTTTATCAGCGGGCACTATATATAGAAGAAACTCGTTCAGAAGAACAGGTTCATTTTTATAAAGTGTTGGATTACAACTGACTTGCAGCCGCACGTTCATCCTATTTCCTACTAAAAAAGAGCATCCTCTTAGATTTGAGGATGCTCTTTCTGTTTTAAATCTTATAGTGTCAAAATAATCGGTTTGTCTTTTGTGATGACGATGGTATGTTCGAGCTGCGCCACCAGGCTCCCGTCTGGAGTTTTATACGTCCAGCCGTCGCTTGCTTGGATGACCTCGTCTGCTCCCATTGAGATGAATGGTTCAAAGGCGATGACGGTTCCTTCTTTGAAAAGCGCATTATCCCATGGATCAAAGTAATTGAGGATATGGTCTGGTGCTTCATGAAGGGATTTGCCGATTCCGTGGCCGGTCAGGTTCATGATGACATTGAAGCCATTTTTTCTTGCTTCGTTCGTAACCGCTTTTCCGATCCCGTTGCGTTTGGATCCAGCTTTGGCTTTTTCCAATCCTTTCTGAAAGGCGCTTTCGGCACATTGGCAAAGTCTTTCAAGCTCCGGATTGCCTCCTCCCACCACGAAGGATATACCGGTATCCGCATAGAATCCATCTTTCGAACCGGAAACGTCGATGTTTACTAAATCGCCGTCTTGAATCACTCTGTCTCCTGGTATGCCATGGGCTACTTCATCATTCACACTGATGCAAGTGAAGCCGGGGAAGTCGTATTCGCCTTTTGGACCGGAGATGGCTCCAGCCTCTTCGAACATCCTTCCTGCTATCTCATCAAGTTCCTTGGTTGTGATGCCTGGTTTTGTATTACTTTTCATTTCTTCTCGAATAGAGGAAACAATTTTTCCGATTTCCTTGAGTTTTTCTAATTCTTGTTCTGTTTGTACAATCATCGAATCTTCCTTTATTAAGAATTTATCACATTTATTATTTTATATAATATATTCCCTTTGCACAAATCAAGTGCACCGCATAAGAAAAGCGCAAGCGCTTCGAACAGCCCCGACCAGCATAAGACAGAACTCGAAGGAATTCCTGATTTCCGTAGAGGTACGGCTTCTGACTCGAGGGGCTAGGCGCTGGAGCTGGAGAGAAAAACACTCACAGAATTATTATGCTTTCTTATCTAAAATACAAAAGAGGCGGAATTTCCGCCTCTTTTACACTTTTATCGCCTTTACGATTAATCGGTTTTTGCTTGAGTACATAGGAGTACAAGTGATCAAGGTCAATTCCGATTTTTTTGAAGGGTTTAAGACTGAAACTTCTGTTGGCTTCACCACAAATTTTTTATATACTTTGTAGCGATATGTTCCCTTCTTTGTTTGAATGGTTATCATGTCGCCATTTTTCAGCTCATCCAATCGGTTGAAGAATTGTCCATATGTGTAGCTTCTGTGCCCGGCAAGTGCCATATTGCTGCCTTGATCAGGAAGTGAGGTGTCCGGGAACCAGCCGACAGCATATTTCAGATCCTTTGCGTCTACACCTTTTACGATATAGGCGGATAAATCGATTTTATCTATTGTGATTTTTCCAATTGCCGTACTTGGCAGAGAAACGGCAGATTTTGTTTGCTTAGCAGTTTTATCATGCTGTTTATCATCCTGTTTGTCATTAGCTGCTTCAACTGTTGGCTGCTGCTTCGGTAAATCTGGTTCACCTTCTGCATAAGCTGTATTAAGGTTGTTCCATTGATTTTCCAAATTCGCTTGAACAGTTTTTACTTGATAGTCCGAATAGATTGGAAAGGCAATGAATACCGCTCCGATGATGATCAGAAATAGTGCCAGCCATTTACTCATTGTGAAACGCCTCATTATTTTTAGATTTTTCCTAATGTTTTTCTAAAGAACAGGAACAATCCTGCGAAAAGGAACAAGGTACCCATTAAGATGAATGTTTTTCCATTCCAGACAGATCCCGTTTTAGGAAGCATCATTGAGCCGTTTGCAGCTGATGCCGTTAATGTTCCATTATTAACCATAGTGGAATTTGAATTGTTTGAACCAGATGTGCTGTTCGATGAAGGAGTTTTGGTAGATACTCCTTTTACTGCAGTTCCACCGGTTTGATTCGATCCATTATTAGCGGAAGTAAATATTGGTAAAACAAGTTCTGATTGCAGGGCTGATCCATTTGTTTCATTTGAAACGTCCCCTGCGCCACCTGCAGCTGAATAAATCATTGCACTTAGCATTTTGTGTTTATCTCCCGGCATAGCTTCTACCATTATAGTAAAATGGCAATCTTTTGATTCACCTGGTTTTAGATCTGGAAGCATAAATACTGGATTATGTTTATCGTTTAGTTTTATGTCTTTCCCTTTTAGGTGAAGGGCTTTATCAAGCATCAATTCCAGCATCGCGCCTTTTGATAGTTTATCCATTTTGTTTGTGGCCATGATGGTAATATCAATCTTATAATTTCCTTTGTCATCCAATGCGATGGCATTCGTTTTGATTTTCGCATCAATTTTACCTTTAGGCTCTTCTTTTGAAGGCAGTCCAGGTAAATAAAGATCACCTTTCATGCAAGTTTCATCCTTGCCATCCTCTAGATTCGCTGTGATCTTTGCGTTGATTGCTTTATGCTGAATTCCTGGAGAGGCTTTAACATTCATTGTCCATGTATATGTTTTCGTTTCGCCTGCCGCAAGATCTGGGAGGCTGATAACGAGATTGTTGTCGTTGTCCAGCTTGATGCCGTCTAATAGGTTGTCCAATAGGTGGATAGAATTATCAAGGTTTACCTCAAGTTGGACATCCGTTGCTGTTTTATCCATTTTATTAGTCGCTGTAACCGTCAGATCAAGTTTATATTCACCTTCTTCGTCCAGTGCGACAGCCTTGGCATCAACATTTGCACTGATGTGGCCTTTCCCTTGAATCTTGCCGCCTTCATCTTCTTTGTTTCCATCCTTATCACAATCTTCTTCTTTTCCATCATGATGTTCTTTGCTGTCGCCATCCTGTTTTGAATCAGTGTCTTCAGAAGATGTTTGGTTATCATTCGTAGTAACTTTTACAGTCGTGCTATCCCCCGAACTGCCATCGCCTTCTGAAGCAAATGCCATCGTTGGAACCATCATGATAAATAAAAGACTTAAAACCAGTGCAAACTTTTTCAAATAAAATCCTCCCCTGAAAATAATTGTCAGTTTGTGCGCACGGTATTTTCTTCCCAAAGTCCCGGGACCTTAAACCTATAGAAAGAAAATTTATTAGAAAAGTGGAAGCGCCTCGAACAGCCCCGACCAGCATAAGACGGAACTCGAAGGAAATCCTGATTTCCGTAGAGGTACGGCTTATGACTCGAGGGGCTAGGCGCTGGAACTGGACAAAATACCACTCTGAATTTTTATTTTATTTTTTCTGATAAAAGAAAAGCCACTCCACTTTTAAATAGTGAAATGGCTTTAAATATAGTGTCGGTGATAATCACTTCAACCCTTTATATTCTAAATAAACAGCATGTGTCACGAGGAAGTCTTCTACCCCGTGTTTTCCATCGGCGCCGCCAAGTCCGGATTTTCTCAGACCGGCATGGTAGCCCTGGATGGCTTCAAAGTTTTCACGATTGACGTAAGTCTCTCCATATTTCAGACCGTCGATGACCTGCATGGCCTCATGGATATTTTCTGTGTAGACGGATGAAGACAATCCATAATCTGAATCATTGGACATTTCGATGGCTTCTTCAAGTGTTCTATAGGTCATGATCGGAAGGACAGGCCCGAATATTTCCTCCTGAATGATTTCCATGTCTTGACGGACATTGGTTAAGATCGTAGGTTCATAAAAATATCCTTTATCAAAAGATGCACGCTGTCCGCCAGTTTCTATCTTCGCCCCTTGTGATACGGCTTTTTCCACCATTTCATGAACCGTCTTCAAACGGTCTTCACTGATCAGCGGCCCCATATCGGCATCGTGGTCTTCAGCAGGATTACCAAGCTTTGTATCTTTAAAGGCTTTGACTAGCTTCTGAATGAATTCATCAGCTATGGATTCATGGACATAGACTCTTTCGGCATTGTTGCACGCCTGTCCGGCATTGGTGATGCGAGATGTCTTGATATGTTTGACGGCAAGATCGATATCCGCGTTTTCGGTAACAATGGCAGGTGCTTTGCCGCCAAGCTCCAAGTTCACTTTGGCCATATTTTTTGAGGCTGCTTCCATGACTTTTTCTCCTGCCCCAACACTTCCGGTCATACTGATCATCCGGACTTTCGGATGCGAAGCAAGGACATTCCCGATCTCAGATCCTGTTCCGAGTACAATATTGACGACCCCTGCAGGGATGTCTGCTTCATCGATGATCTTGGCAAATTCCATCATGGTGTTCGGTGTTTGTTTACTTGGCTTTAATACAAGTGTACAGCCTGTGACCAGTGCTGTAGCAACTTTTCTGGCCAAAATGAAAACCGGGAAATTCCAAGGGACGATTCCTGCAACGACCCCGATCGGCTTTTTGAAAATCATGATATGTTCATTGGAACGGTCGCTTGGGACTATCTCTCCTTCGAGCCTTCTCGCCCATTCAGACATATAGTGAAAGTAATCGATAGCTGTATCGACTTCCCCTACCGCCTGTTCGTAGCTTTTCCCCTGCTCTTCCAGCAGGAGGCGAATGAAATCTTCCCTGCGTTCAGCAAGCTTGTCACCAAGTTTCCTCACAATCCTGCCTCTATCGATAGCGGGCTTATTCTCCCACTCCTTCAGCGCGTTATAGGCTGCTTCCACTGCTTTATTGGCATCCTCTTCCGTTCCATCAGGAATAGTGGAGATGACCTCTTCTGTGGAAGGATTAAGAATTTCAATGGTTTCATTTGATGTCGATTGCACGTATTGCCCGTTAATATAATGTTGATGTTTCTTCACTGTACCACTCCTCGCAAGAAATAAAATCTACTAATAGATGTTCCCTTGTGAGAAGCCCTTAAACATGTGCCGGCACATCAATCGATTCTTGGAAGATAGATATGGACTGTGGTCCCTTTCCCAAGTTCGCTTTCCACTTCGACTTTTCCTTGATGCTGCTCCACAATGTTGAAGCTTGTCATAAGACCGAGTCCTGTTCCTTTTTCCTTAGTGGAATAAAAAGGTTCACCAAGTTTATTCAAGCGGTCCGGCGGGATTCCGCAGCCATTGTCTTTTACATCGATGCAGACATATGATGGACCGCATTGAATGCTGATGACTACTTGACCGTGTTCTTCAATTGCATCGAGTCCATTTTGGATGATGTTGACGAATACCTGCTTTAAGGAATTGGAATCACCTTTTATCTTTGGATTTTGGACAGAAGGATAAAAGGTGATTTTTTTGTTTTTCATATTGGCTTCTGCTTCTAATAAATCGATCAAATCAGCTAATTGGTGATTGATTGCCAACGGCTCCGAACGCTCATGATGAGGCTTTGCCATCGCAAGGAATTCAGAGATGATGTTCTCCACCCTGTCCAGTTCATCCAGCACAATATTCACATATCTCTCATTCACTTTTTCAGCATCTTTAAAGAGCTGAACAAACCCTTTGATCGGCGTCAAAGGATTGCGGATTTCATGGGCGACTGCGGCTGCGAGCTGACCTACAACTGCCAGTTTTTCCGATCTTCTCAGCAATCTGTCCGTTTCGATCCGCTTATCGATATCCCTGGAAACGGAAATGAAATCCGGTTCACCATCCTCATCCTGGTTATCGACGATTTTAATAGTGGTTTCAAGCCAGACGTAGCTGCCATCGTTCCTTAATGCCCGGTAGGTTATTAAAACGGGCTTGGCATCCTTTAAGATCTGGTTATGGTATTTCTCAACGAACGATATATCGTCTGGATGAATATAATCATAAGGATTCTTGCCAATCATTTCGATCGGATCGTACCCTAGGGTGGTCGTCACTGACGGGGATATGTATAAATAAGTCCCATCACCCGCATGAAGATTGATGATATCGGAAGAATTTTCAGCAAGGAGACGGTATTTCTTTTCGCTCTCCCTCAATGATTGTCCAATTTTGATTTTATCCGTGATATCCTGAATCTGCCTCAGGAGGTACTTTTCATTCGAAGCGTCATCATGGATCAAGCTAACATTTAATATCCCGTATTTTATTTCATTGTTTTTGCATACATATCTTTTTTCAAAATGGTATCCTGACCTTTTGCCTTCATACATTTCCTGAAGGTAATTCCGGTCTTTTGTATAATCTTCAGGGTGTGTCACATCCTTGATCGTAAGAGTCTCCCACTCCTCGAGAGAGTAGCCGGTGAATTCAGCCAGAGCTTGGTTGACCCAAGTTTGTTTAAAATCCAGCGTACTTACCATTTGAGGGATTCTGGATTGAAAAAAGACTTCTTTAAAAATAGATGATATTGACATAGTTCCTCCGTTCACTTCATTGCAGCACTGCGATTATATACCGAACT
Source organism: Falsibacillus pallidus (assembly GCF_050990905.1). Taxonomy (GTDB): domain Bacteria; phylum Bacillota; class Bacilli; order Bacillales; family DSM-25281; genus Falsibacillus; species Falsibacillus pallidus_A. The sequence continues at coordinate 1,986,361 of NZ_CP158866.1, read as the reverse complement.
AAAGTATTGATGTACTTATTTTATACGATTTTTGCCGAAATAAAAAGTAACAGAACAATGTAATTATTTTTAATGGATTTTTCGATGTGCTCCCTCTTCAATTCGAAGTTTAAATGGACAAACTTTAAGGAATAGTAAAAGGAGAAAAGTAATGGAAGGGGAATTATTAATGAGCGATCAAAATTTGCGTGAAGAAGTATTGGAAGTTTTAAAGGAAAATAAGGTAGGCACATTGGCTACTGTTCAAAACAATAAGCCGCACACGAGATATATGACATTCTTCAATGAGGATTTAACCCTTTATACGGCAACAGATAAAAACACGCACAAAGTAGAGGAAATCGAACGCAATTCAAACGTACATATCCTGATTGGGTATGATGGGGAAGGTGTCGGTGATGCCTACCTGGAAATCGAAGGAACGGCAGCGGTCAAGGACGATCAAGAGTTAAAGGATCAATTATGGAATGATCATATGAAACCTTGGTTTGATGGTCCGAATGATCCCAATTATATCATCCTTGAAATTCATCCATCAGCCATGACGTTGATGAATAAAAAAGATGAATCACCTAAAACATTAAAGCTATAACGGCTTCCCTATTGCCAGATGTTCCCGGCAATAGGGATTTTTTTAGGAAAATGAATGTGTATCATTTGGCTGGGGCATTAATTTCCTATAAGATATAAACTACATCTAACAGGATGAACATATTAATGATAAAGGTTTGATTGCCTATGAATTATTATCCAAGCATCCGGCATTGGCTGACTCGGCTGTCGGCATCTGATCCGGGACTGCTTAGATTGAAGCAAGCATCCAAAGTGATTTTCAGCGTCATCAGCTCTGTTGTGACCACCCTGCTTCTATTAAAGCTCGCAGGCAGCCCCCTTTTTACTGCTGCCATCCTATCGGGTGTCATCGGAATGATGGGCATCCTGGTCGTCATGGGTGATACGGATAAAGAAAAGAAAGTGACGACTCTTCTTCTAGCACTATCCAGCGCCGTTTCTGTAACACTTGGCACGTTCCTGCCTCGATGGAATCATGCTGCGGACGGGGCACTTCTATTAATTATTTTTCTAGCCTTCTATCTTCAAAAATATGGGATGAGGTACTTCTCCATCTGTATGGTTGGATTTATGTCTGTCTATTTCTCTTCTTTACTGAAGCTTCAGTTTACACAGGCGCCATGGTTTTATGCCGCCATTGCGGTAGGAATCAGCTACGCATTTCTATGGAATTTCTACTTGATGAAGGACAAGCCTGAAAAAGTTTTGAAACGGAGTATGATGTCCTTCCATAAGCAGACGAATCTAACGCTTGCAATTGTGAAAGAATCGATCCTTGATCCCAACAAAAGCAAGGCACGGCTTCGCTCCCTTCGAAAAAATGCTACCAAATTAAATGAATACGCACGGGTCATTTCCGATCAGCTCGGTTCTACCGATCCCGGAGACATTTGGCCTGGCATCAAGCCAAATCAGCTCCGACTTTATGTATTTGATACAGAAATGCTGATAGAGACATTTGTGTCCGCTTCTGTCCAGTTGAAGCTGCTTCATGCCCTTGAACACAAAGAGGTTCGTGAAACGCTTTCCAATGTCGCAAAAGCGTTGATAGATGCCGAAGTCCTCAGGGATGAATATGATCCAAAACAATTGCAAGTGGCGGAAAAAACCGTCCAATCCCTGCGAAGTCAATTAAATGAGTACAATTCTGAGCAAATGGATTCATCAAAATGGCTTTATTTGGTGCGTAGAATCGAATCCATCGCCAATCATGTCATTGACGGTGCCTATATTCTTCAGAAGGCTCAAGAAGACTACGTTAAGTTTGGCGCCAAAGACGAGAGCAAGCCAAAAGAAGACGAGACAACGGATGATGAAAATGGTTCAAATGTTGAGGAGGACAAAGGTTTAAAGCTTTCTACTAAAAAAGCGTTCCAGGCTGTGATTGCTGGAGGATTGTCCATATTACTGGGGTATCTCCTTTCTCCCACTCACCAGTATTGGATTCTACTGACTGCTTATATCGTCCTTTTGGGGACTGAATCAGTCGGGAGCACTTATGTAAAAGCATTTCAGCGGACTGCCGGAACATTGATCGGTGCGGTCCTTGGCTTTTTCCTTGCCGAACTCGTATCCGGTACAGGTATATTTGAAGTGATCTGCCTCTTTTTCTGTGTATTCATGGCTTTTTATTTGTTCCAGGTCTCCTACACCATCATGTCCTTTTGGATTACGATGATGCTTGCGTTGATGTATGATCTTCTTTTAGGCGGAATTACTGAGAAGCTCCTGCAAGACCGATTCGTCGACACCTTGATCGGTGCAGGGATTGCGCTGCTCGTCTCCTCCTTCCTCTTCCCATTAAAGACGCGGGATAAAATCAATGAGTCCATCATTGAATTTTTCGAGGAATTGGAAACGTATCTGACTGGATTTTTAGAGAGCTTCGCGGGCAAAAATAAAACGATTAACCTAGCGGACGCTGCTTTCAATTTGGATCAAAAATTGAATCAGATCCGGACCCATGCTAAACCATTTGAAAAAATCCCTGGGAAGTTTCAAAATACCGGGATTGAAAGATGGATGACAATCCTTGTGGCGATCAACTATTATGCAAAGCACCTTGTGGCTTCCACAAGCAGGAAATCACAGTATGAGCAGGAAAATGAACTGGTCGAAATGATTGAACACATCAGTGAATGTCTGAAAGATAATTCACAGACGATGCGAGATCTGTTAAAGGGAACTCGAAACCTTTCCGTCTGGGATCTGCATGAAGAACGAAAATTCATCGAAAAATATCCCGACCGTAATAAAGGCAAGGTATTAAATCACGCCCTTCTTATTCATAACCTGTACTACGTATGGAAAATCAATCAGTCAATCCTGTCGCTTGCAACTGAACTTGGAGCAAGCAGGAAACTGGCATCGACACAAAAGAAAAGCCAAGGCATGGCGGAATAAAAAGAAAGCGGAAGCCCCTGGAAAACGGTGCTTCCGCTTTTTTATGATGATCAAATGGTGACAGGCACTCCCCGGTTTTTGTCGAAAAAAAACGAGCCCCATATTGGGACTCGTTCGTTTTTTAATGATTCGCGGCTTTTGCATTTGGTTTATGGTGAACGCCGATTTTTTCGACTAGCAATGAGCTTTGATCATTCATTCCTATTAATTTCACTTTTGTCCCATTCTCGCGGTATTTCAAGACGACTTTATCGATTGCATCTACTGCAGAATGGTCCCATAAATGGGTATGTGCCAAATTGAGCTCCACTTTATCGACATCTTCTTTGAAATCAAATGATGCTACAAAGTCTGAAACTGAAGCAAAGAATAGCTGTCCGCTGACAGTGTATCTCTTGATGTTCAATGCTTCATCCATCTCAGATGTGATATGCACTTTTGAAATCTTAGAGGCAAAGAAGACGGCGCTTAATATGACTCCGGCAACGACGCCGATGGATAAATTATCAGTATACACAACAGCACCAACGGTAACAATCATGACAATGGTGTCCGTTACCGGCATTACATGCAGCGTTTTTAAGGATGTCCAATCAAATGTTCCAATCGAAACCATAAACATCACGCCTACAAGGGCTGCCATTGGAATCCTGATCAAGAATCCATTCAATACGATAATTAGGATCAATAAGAAAACTCCGGCTACAAGCGTTGAAAGTCTGCCTCTCCCGCCAGACTTCACGTTAATGACGGACTGGCCGATCATGGCACAGCCTGCCATTCCACCGAATAACGCAGAAACAATGTTCGCAACACCCTGTCCTTTTGCTTCACGATTTTTATTACTTGTGGTATCCGTCATATCATCGACAATTTGAGCAGTCAAGAAGGATTCTACCAGCCCGACAAGCGCAATTCCCAATGAATAAGGGAAAATGATTTTTAGTGTATCCATGTTAAACGGGATATCCGGAATCATGAATGTCGGCAATGCACGCTTTAATTCTCCCATATCTCCAACCGTGCGAACATCGCTTCCAGTAAAGACAGCGATCAGCGTAATCACAATGATTGCAACTAACGGTGATGGAACTGCTTTGGTGAAACGAGGGAAAATATAAATGATGGCTAAAGCACCAGCAACCATGGCGTACATCGGCCATGATTCTCCTTTAAAGTGTGTAAGCTGGGCCATGAAAATCAAAATGGCCAATGCATTCACGAATCCCACCATAACGGATCTTGGGATGAATTTCATCAAGCGGCCAGCTTTGAAATACCCGAGGATGATCTGAATCACTCCGGTCAGGATAGTAGCAGCCAATAGATACTGGAGACCGTGGCTTGCAACCAAGGATCCCATCAACAAGGCAGTTGCCCCTGTAGCTGCGGAAATCATAGCAGGTCTTCCACCGAAAAAGGCAGTCGTAACCGCTATACAGAACGAAGCATACAATCCTACCATAGGGTCAACCCCTGCAATGATAGAAAAAGCAATGGCTTCTGGAATCAATGCCATAGCTACGACAATACCTGAGAGGATATCTCCACGGATATTCCCGAACCATTCAGTTTTTAATGTCTGTATATTCAATACAGCACCTTCTTTCTATAGCTATTTTGTTGGTTTTCAACTCTCATGAAAACCGAGTCCGTCGGCAACGCTGAGTATTATAACATAGAATCCAGTAAGTTGTACCCATGAAAAAATCGGTTTCAAGATGTTATTTCTCCCTTTTTCGAGCGTATTCTCTTTTTTATGATGCCTCATGAAAAAATGCAGTTCTTGATGTCTTTTTTAATGGAGTGGAAAATTGTACTTTGGTATAACTGGGGACAGGGATTATTGCCTTTTATTAAGTGGCGTTTGGTTGTAGCGACTAGCGGAACCGGGGAGAAAAGAGCCAATGGCGCATAAGAAGCCCGGTCTGGCGCATAAGCCACGTGCTCTCGCGCATAACCCCTGGATTCTGGCTCATAAGCGGAGAAAGTAGCGCATAGACCGCTTGTTTTCGCGCATAGGGCCGGAGCACAAGCCCAATCCCCATCGATTTCCCTGTTATTTAGCACCTCACGCACCACGGATCAGGTCTTTTGCAGCACTTTTTCCTATTTTCACCCTTCAAATTGAAGAATGGGGTAGTCCAAATGAGGGTTTTCATCAAATTGTCTCTTTTTCTCTTTTGTGACGGTGGGATTTCTATTGAAACCTGCACTTTTTTCATGGATATGGCCGCTGCCGCATAAGAAGCCCGGTCTGGCGCATAAGCCACGTGCTCTCGCGCATAACCCCTGGATTCTGGCTCATAAGCGGAGAAAATAGCGCATAGACCGCTTGTTTTCGCGCATAGGGCCGGAGCACAAGCCCAATCCCCATCGATTTCCCTGTTATTTAGCGCCCTTACGCACCACGGATCGGGTCTTTTGCAGCGCTTTTTCCTATTTTCACCCTTCAAATTGAAGAATGGGGTAGTCCAAATGAGGGTTTTCATCAAATTGTCTCTTTTTCTCTTTTGTGACGGTGGGATTTCTATTGAAACCTGCACTTTTTTCATGGATATGGCCGCTGGCGCATAAGAATGTAGTTTTGGCTCATAGAAGGTATTTAGCGGCGCATAAGATTCTTTTCTCGCGCATAGGAAGGGAAAAGTCGCGCAAAGACGTCGCTTTCTGGCGCAAAGGGCTTGCCGAAAGGACTTTTCAGGATGATTTCCTCCTTCATTTTCGTCATTTCTTCTTCTTTTTTGTCTTCAATGGTTCCCCTACGCCATGAAAATAGAAAAAACTGCCCTTAATCAGGCAGTTTTCTCCGAATTATTGAACATTTACTGTTTCTTCCGTATGATCATGGAGCCCTTCATCGTTTTCCACGTGGATCTTCACCATATATTTTCCGTTTTCCTTAAATGTATATTCAGATGTGTACTGCCCCGGGCCTTCTGCTTTCGTTTCAACATAGTCATGCTTCTCGGAATTTTCTTTCCAAATTTCGAAGCGGACATGGGCGTTTTCCAGCATTTCATCGCCTTTCATGATATGGGCCATCAATTTTACTGATTTTCCGACTTGGATTGCCTTTGGAGCCATAAAGTGGATGTCTACGACATGCTCATGGCCATCTGCGTCTTCTCCATCATGATGATGTTCTTCCTGAGTCTGTGCCGCCGTGCCCGTTCCGACAGTGACTTGTGTTTTCGGCATTGTATGCATCTGTCTTGCGGTCACGTGCACTTGCACTGAGTAGACACCGTCCATATCGAATTTGTATTGGGCTGTGTAGTGGCCGTCCTTCTCATTTTTCGCATCTATTAATTGGCTGTCATCTTTCATGCCGTCCATCCACACTTCATACTTCACTTCATCGGCATCTTTTACTGCTTCTTTATCTTGTGTGACATAAGCATCCAATTTTACTTCTTGCCCTTTTTCCACTTTTTCAGGTACCTTCAGATCCACTTTTACTTCTTTTGGTACACTGCTTCCGTTCTGTTGATCTTTTTCAGTTTGACCACACGCACCCATTACCATCATGGAGACGGCGAGGATCAGTATTCCTAACATCTTTTTCATATGTAACTTCCTTTCTGAATTTCCTTTATTATTTCTTCTTGGAAAGGCAGCTTGAATGGCTTTTCATGGATTGATGAATTGCTTCCAGTGCATCTTCAAATGAATAAATCTCCCCGCCAAATCCTGCAACAAATCTTTGTGCATCCCTCAGCATGCCAAATGTCAGCACAGCCGGCTGGCAGCAATTTAGATCCAGCTCTGGATTGAATACGTAAAAGGCAGATTTTGCGTTCAGTGTCGTATCACGCAAGAAATCTTTGCAAATGATTTGGACAAACATATCCGGACGATCAGTGTACCGTAGCAATGCACAATGGGCACAGCACGTATGCTCGACTGCATGTCCACACGTAAAAAGCTGAATGGACTGTTTTGTCAGTGAAATTTTATGGCAATAGCTGCATGAATGATGCTGCAGCTGCCCTTCTGCTGTTGGGGCAAGCATGATTCCTCCAGATGTCTTGACGACTTCCCCGCTGTCCAATAGTGGGCGGAGATCGCGGTAGACTGTCATTTCTGAAACATCCAAGCGGCTGCTGATTTCCGCGATTTTAAGACTTCCCTCTTTAGTCAGCCAATCGACGATTAATTTTTTTCTTTCAATCGGAAGCAATCTGTCCACCTCTTTCGATCATTTACTATCCTCTTTAGCTTATTCCATAAAACGCTTTCAAACAAGTTGCTCAAGGGATTAAATGTTACTATTTGTTGAACTTTAACATGATAGCCAAATACAGGATTTTTACACATTAAAAAGACCCCTATTTTAGAGGTCTTAATTTGTGGAAGTTTCTTAGTTTACATAATAATTTTATTAAAAACTAGCTTTCGAGATGGATCGGTCAAATCCTAAGTAGCGCGTACCCTGGAAGGAAAGTGTCCCATTATCCCCTTCTGCTAGCATCCCAAATTCGCTTCCGTCGACATTGAACTCCATCCGGTCTCCGCTTTTGACTTCGAATGTGACATAATAGGTGGTCGATGTCGAGTGGTGATGGTGTCCATCATGATTGTGGCTATGGCGGCTGACTTTGTCCCGTTTAGCTACAACTTTCGCATCGACTGTCAGCTTAGGCTGTTTATTGTTATGGCTCCACTGTGATATCCCTTTAATAATGGAAAAAATAATTCCCCCGATGACGATGATGAATATAACCCCGATAAAAATGGGCCCAAGTGTGAAAATCAAGTCTGAAGGACCGTTGTCAAATGGCATTTCAATTCCCCCTATTTATCTCCTATAATTAGTCTACGAACGAATTTTCAAAAAAGTTTCATTTTCTCCCATAAAAAAACTCCCCGCATACACGGAGAGTTTTCCATTCAATCACAAATGTATAATCAAAAATAAAATAACCGCAATCACGATTCGGTAAATCGCAAATGGTACGAGCTTGATGCGATTGATCAAGGCCAGGAAGAACTTGATGGAAATCAAGGCTACGATAAACGCACTGACAAACCCTACGATGAAGAATGGGATGACATCAGAAGTGATTGCTGATGCGTGCTTCAATAATGATAATGCACTTGCTCCTGCCATGATCGGAACGGCCATGATGAACGTAAAGTCAGCTGCTGCTTTATGGCTCAATCCGGACATGACCCCTGCTGAAATCGTAGATCCGGATCGGGAGAACCCTGGCCATAGAGCCAAGCATTGAGAAAGCCCAATGATCAATGCATGTTTATACGTCAGCTTGTCCACTGTATCGACTGCAGGCGTCCTTTTTGCTTTCCAGTCAGCGATTAGCATTAGGATCGCTCCGGCAATCAATCCGACGATGACCGTATTGACCGAGAACAAATGTGCCTCGATGTAGTCATCAAATAAAAGTCCTAGGATGACAGCCGGTAAAAGACCGACAATGACTTGAAGCAAATTCAATTTGTGGTGATGCACTTCGTCTTCGCTCTTCATTCTCTTCAAACCCAAAAGATCAAAGAAACGATTGCGGAAAACGACTACAACAGCCAGGATGGATCCCAGCTGGATGACGACTTTAAAGACCGTAGCAATTTCTGGTGTCAATAATTTTTCTGATTTTAAAAACATATCGTCGACGATGACCATGTGCCCTGTAGAGGATACTGGCGCAAATTCTGTCAGTCCTTCCACTAGTCCAAGGATGGCCGCAACGAAAAGATTCCACAAGTGCAAAGAATACACACTCCTTTGTTTCGAATACTTTCTACTGAATCACTTCCTAATATTAAACGTTCAGACAAAGGAATGTCTAGTGAAAATAATAATGGAAGAAAGGATTGATTCAACATTCATAGATAAAAGGCAGGACTATCCTCTAAATCTTCTTTAGAATCATTGCTTGATAGTCTGGTCCCTGCCCATTCATTGGAATGACCTTAAAATCTAAGAGTTCAAATTCTTCTTTTACGGCATGTTGGATATCTTCATTCTTATAAAAGGAAAAGAAGCGCTTCGGCTCGTAATGATCCCCTTCCCAGATCCCTTCACTGTCTTCTCCACCGTATACGCCAAGATAGAATAATCCGTTTGGCTTCAGTATGGATTTCAGGTTCTGAATCACTTTCTGGAAATCTTTTTTGGGCACATGCAAAAGGGAATTCATGGACCAGATAAGGTCAAATGATTCTGTTGGAAGGTTCATATGGAAGTAATCCATCAATTCTGCCTTCAGACCTTTTTCTCTGCAAATCTTCACCATATTTTCCGAAAGATCGATGCAGGTGACATCAAAACCATTTTCTTTCAGGTATTCCCCTTGAAGCCCAGGTCCGGAGCCAGCATCCAATAGACTCAATTTTCCCTTAGGCGGTGCAGCTTCAATAAAGCGGTTCAATTCTGCGATTTTCCACTGGTCCATATGAATTTTACTGCGCTCGTCAGCTTTTTGTTCATAGCTTTCTTTTAAAAGATTGGTAAACTCACTCATTCATTCAAACTCCTTCATAGAGAACTTCCTCTATATTTTACCAGAATGTATATTTAATGGAGTCAACTATTTTACTTTGTGCTTAGGGAAAGTAAGGTCAAATGTAGTTCCTTCCCCGACCTTGCTTGATATTTTGATTTTGCCGTGATGCTTTTCAATGATCCATTTGGCTATAGATAATCCCAGACCTGCTCCACCATTAGCGGATCTTGAGGCATCGCTCTGGAAAAAACGGTCGAATATCAATGGAATATCCGATTCTTTGATTCCGATTCCATTATCGCGGATGGAAATCCAATGAGTTGACGCAGTCGACCCGCAGGCTAATTTTACATGTCCACCTGGGTCGGTAAATTTCAAGGCGTTGTCTAAAAAGATGACCAGCATTTGATGAATTTTTGCCCGATCCCCATTAAAAAGGACGGACGAAGTTTCAACAGTTACCACTTTTTCCTCAAACGCTGCAATTTCCTCATATTGGGCAGCCATTTCGTGCAAAAGCTCATCCAATTTGAATGGTTCCCGATTGATTTCCGTCTGATCAGAGTCTGACCGAGCAAGGGCCAACAAATTGGAGACAAGCTTTCCAAGCCTTCTCGATTCGCTCGAAATCGTTGATATATCCATTGCTTTTTCCTCAATGGTCGCATCCGGATCTCTGAATAGCAAATCCGTTTTGCTTTGGATGACGGTCAACGGTGTCCGAAGTTCATGGGAAGCATCCGAAACGAATCGCTGCTGTCTTTCCCAAGATTTCTTTATCGGGATTAAAGCTCTTTCTGCTAAAAAATACCCTGCTGCAATAGCTAAAGCACTGGCGATGATGCATCATATGACGATCATCCACAGTAATCTTTGGAGGAGCTCTTTTTCTGATGTGGTGATTCTGATCACTTGAACGGTGATCTTTCCTATATTTGTGTCAATTTCAGTGGAAAGCGATCGAAAGTACAGACCTTCTACTTGGAAATCCTGCATTCGATCTACATTGTCAGGAAAGATCGTTTTCATGTGTTGAACAAAAATAGGCTGGACAGCATCAGGCTGGATCATATTTCCTTCTTTGTCCCAAATAATGATGGAGGTCCTCGGATCGCGGAACCTGAATTCCCTCGGAGAGAAGCCGCCTCTTTTGATTTGCTTCTGAGCTTCATATAAACCGTGATTGACATCTTTGTATAAATTTTTATAGGAGTAGGAATAAAATATACTGCCCAGGATGGTGATCAATGTGATGAAAACGAGTGAGTTGATGATGGTCAATCTGATCCTTGTCTGCTGAAACATTTCATTCTCCTTGTTTCTTTTTAAGGATGTAGCCGACTCCTCTAACGGTCCTTATATCTGAATGATAGCCAAATGGCTCAAGTTTTTTTCGCAGATGATGCATGAATACTTCCACAATGGCGATTGTGGTATCGGAGTCAAAACCCCATACCCGGTCATAGATTTGCTCCCTTGTTAATATGCACCCCTGATTCTGGATGAGATACTCTAAAAGGTCAAATTGTTTAATTGTCAGTTTAACAGGAGTCCCTTTGATCACGGCTTCCTTATCTTTCGCGGAAAGTTCGATCCCTTTATACTTCAGAGTGAGGTCTGTCGTAAAACTGCCGCTTCTTCTAAGCAATGCCCTGAGGCGCGCTATCAGTTCGGGTGTTTGAAATGGCTTTACTAAATAGTCATCACCGCCGCTATTCAATCCCCGCACCCGATCCTCAAGAGAATCCCTCGCAGTAAGGAATAGAATAGGCGTCTCAATTCCTGCGTTTCTAATGGCTGTCAGAATCTCAAAACCATTCATTCCTGGAAGCATCACATCTAAATTGATGGCATCATATATATTCTGTGAAGCCAGGTAAAACCCTTCTTCCCCATCTGATGCAGCAACTATGTCATACTCGGGTTTTAATATCTCTTTAAGGGACTGCAGAAGTGGCTGATGGTCTTCAACAATCAAAAGTTTCATTAGGTTTCACCTCTTTTAAATGATACAACAAATTGAAGTATCATTCATACGTTTCAATTCCCTCATAACTTTTAGAGCCTGTCCACAGAATTCAGGGACAGGCTCCTTTATATAGAGGGGATGAGTTTAGTTTGACGGACGCATCTTAATTTTTCCTTAAAAAAATCCCAGGAAGATTTCCTCGGGATATTTCTTCATTAACTTATTTCTCATAAACGCCGGCGATAATTTCTCACAGCCTTTTGTGTACATTCGTAGACACCTTTGCTGATCATTTGACCAAGGGCTGTCATGGTGCCGGCAAATGGGTGTTCTTCTCCCGCCTGCGTTGCTGCAATGGAAATGCTGTCTGTTGAGGTACCGGTTGCTGTAGTCCCTGTTGTGCGGTCAATCACTTCTTCATCCTGCATCACTTTCACCTTTGCTTCGGTAGCTGTGACGATCCCTTGAATGAAAGCTTCTTCAGAGAGTTTTCCATTGACGAATATCCACGTATTGATGGTGCCAGGGGAATTGTATTCATCGCGGAAATCTTCATGCTTTGACGTATCAATGGCATTGCCGGTTCCGGCTGTGACGAGGATGAAGACGGAAAAAGTTCCGGCACGGTATAACTGATAGGAGGCATCTCCCAAGTTGACGGCTGTCATGAACCCCACGGTTTCCATCGGGTCAAAGCCATGCTCGATCAGATAATTTTTCATCTCTTCCTGATAGTTCCGGTGGCTGTAGTCAGGCGGCACCCTGCGGATCATAAAAGTTTTGTGCCATCCCAATCCAGCTCCTGTCACACCGGATGACAATGTTTTTAAAGGCGTTGGCGACTGAATCACAAGATGCGCCTCATCGATCGTAAGAAAAGAATCGTCAATTTCTGTTGGGGCATTCTTTTCGGGGTATTCCGGCACAAGCAGCATTTGCGGCTTGGCAACAGAAGGATGTGCCTGCTTTTGAATGCTTGTATTATAAACTTCTTCAATCAGCTCTTCTTTCAATACTTGCTTCGGTGTATCTACCGCCATCACTTGCCCGTTTTCCATCAGGAGGATGCGGTCGCAGTAGAGGCTCGCAAGGTTTAAGTCGTGAAAAATTGAAATGACTGTCAGCTTTCTTTTAAGCGTCCATTCTTTCAATAAATCCATAAGCTCTTTCTGAAAGGAAAGATCTAAATGGTTGGTCGGTTCATCCAGTAGCAAAATCTCTGGTTCCTGAGCAAGGGCCTGTGCAAGGAAGATGCGCTGCTGCTCTCCTCCTGAACATTCAGAGATTTGCGCAGATTCAAGATGCCGGACACCGGTCTGCTCCATCACTGATAGGACAATCTGTTCGTCATGTTCAGTCCATGTATGGAAAAGGCCGCGTTTGTGGGCGTATCGGCCAAGTGCCACGGTTTCTTTGACCGAATAAGAAAAAGTTTGGGGGGACATTTGCGGGAGTACGGCCGCTTTTTTGGCAAAGTCCTTGGCAGAATATTTTTCAATCGGCTTCCCATCCAAGATGATTTCACCATGCTCTCTTTTGATTAAATGGGTCAAGCTCTTCAGGAGTGTCGTCTTCCCGCAGCCATTCGGTCCTGCTATCCCGAAGAATTCGCCTTTTTTGACGTCAAAAGAAACATCATTCAAGATCGTCTTAGCCTCGTATCCAGCAGTCAGGTTTTTTACATTAAGCACGCTTCCCACCCCCCTTTCGATTCCTCATTAAAATTAACGCAAAAACTGGCGCGCCAATCAAAGACGTGATGACACCGATTGGCAATTCAGACGGTGCGATGACGGTGCGGGCTGCAAGGTCTGCCAAAATCAAGAATCCAGCACCAAATAGTCCGGATAGGATTAGAAGTCTGCCATGAGCCGGCCCCCATATCAACCTTATAAAATGAGGAACGACCAAACCTACAAACCCAATCGTCCCAGAAACAGCGACGGCCCCTCCAGTTAATATGGAGCCAGCTGCCAAAATCATCATCTTCCTTCTTTGAACATTTACGCCTAAATGCTGTGCCGGTTCTTCTCCGTAGGACAGGACATTGAGCTCCTTTGCATTAGCCAGCAGCAAAACAGATCCAATGACAAAACATGGGGCGATAAGTTTTACATAATCCCAGCCTCTCATGGATACGCTGCCGAGCAGCCACCCGATGATCTGTCTCAACTCTTCACCTGTCAGTGCAATCATCAGTGAAATGAATGCACCGAGAAACGAACTGAAGATGATTCCCGTCAAAATGATAGTCTCCACTTTCATGGATCGCTCTACGCTTCTCGCAAAAAAAAGCACCGCGAACATCGTCAGAATAGCCGCCCCGATACTGATGATGGGAAGGGTGTAAAGTCCTAGAAAAGGTATGGACAGCGAAAAGAAAATGGTCGCCACCGCGCCTAGTGAGGCCCCGGATGACACACCCAATGTGTACGGATCAGCCAATGGGTTTCGCAGCAATCCTTGAAAAGCTGCCCCGGCCATCGATAATGATGCACCAACAAATCCGGCTAGAAGCACCCGAGGAAGCCTGATTTCCATGATGATGGAATCGTACATCGGTTTAATTTGATTTGTACCGATCCCCAGCCATTTATGCAGGAAAAGCTGTATGATGTCCCCTGCTGGAATAGACAAAGAGCCGGCTGAGATGCCGGCTATTGCTGCTGCGATAAGAAATATAATCCCAATAAGGTAGGGAATAAACGATTTATTTTGCAAATTTCTCTGGGTAAATGACTTTCGCAAGTTCTTCGATCCCCTCTGCAAGTCTAGGACCTGAACGCGTGACCAGGTCTGTATCGACAGCATAGACTTGTTTGTTCTGAATGGCAGGGACCTGCTCCCAGCCTTTCCGATTCAAGATATCATTCACTGGATCTTGCACAAACGCACCGCAGGTTGTGATGATGACGTCTGGTTTCAAGGCAACAACAGACTCATCTGACATCTTGGCCCATCCCTTTTGATCGCCTGCTGCATTTTTGGCATGGATGATCTGGAGCATTTCATCAAGGAATGTCCCTTTCCCAGTTGTATAGAGTTCAGGTTCCGGTGACACTTCCACATAGACACTTTTCATCTGATCGTCAGGGATGGATTTGGCTTTTTCTGCAATGGCATTGATTTTTTCTTTCATCCCATTAACCATTTGGTCTGCTTTTTCCTTTGCCCCGATAGTCTTCCCTATCAGTTCGATTGATTGATAAACGCTGTCAAAATTATTGGCGTCATTAATGACAACAACAGGGATGCCGGCGTCTTTGATTTGTTTCAAACCGGCTTCAGCCGATTTGGCAGTGGATTCGTGTGCTAACACAACGTCCGGCTGCAAACCGATGATTTTTTCGACATTGAATACCATGTTTCCGATTTTTTCTTTTTTGGCTACCTCTTTAGGATAGTTGTCAAAATCGGTTACACCAACAATTTTGTCCCCCATCCCGAGCCCATAAACGACTTCTGTGTTGCTTGGAATAAGCGATACGATCTTCTTCGGCTCTTCCTTTAAAGTGATCTCGTTGCCGATGGCGTCTTTAAATGTTGCAGGAAATGCTGCTTCTTTTGATTGTTCGGTTTTACCTTGCTGGTCTTTCCCAGTTTCGTTTTTCGCATCCTGTGCACAACCTGTCATGAGGCCTGCAATTAAAAGAATCGAAAATAGAAGGGTGATGATTCGTTTCATGTAATTCTCTCCTTTTGGTCCTTTGCTCGTATAGGAAAAAACAAAAAATCCTGCTCAAATTCCCTTGAGCAGGATGGTATGTATAGTGGCAGCGATGCTAAGCATGAGATCGGCCATTATACACCTTCCTATCCTCGTAGGGTTATTGGTGCATACATCAAAATCGGCAGGTCTCCTGGCTCTTGATCATCGCTCGCTGCACCTTCCCATGCGTTTTGCACAGTGGCTTTAAACAGCTTGCTCTCAATTACAGTGGCGGGACCGCGTTGGAATTTCACCAACTTCCCTTTTAAGAAAATGGGCTCATCACCGCATTTTCACCGATATTTGTACGACTGCAGGCGCCATTTCAGCAGCCTGCTATTCAATTTTTCCGCTAAGGGGAATTATAGCACATGAATATTTGAACCGTCATCACTTTTTGTCAAAATTTGCTGTTGAGGGTAAAAGAAATTCCTTGCAGCAAATTAAAAAGATAAAATATTTTTACTTTTAAAAATAATTATATTTACTTTTAAAAGTAATGTATATACAATATTTAGTAATTACAGTTAAGGGGTGGTTGATTTTTATGGAAATAGTGGATGAAAAGTTTGCACGCATTGATATGGATGAATATGAAAGGACATTTGAGAATTTATTGCAGAAATTTAATCAGGCCAGTACACCTCAGGACCAGGGGGAATGGTTCATGAAGCTGAATGATCATCGCTTTGTTTTTGAAACTTCCTTGAATTATGTAAGACTTCAGCATTATCGTGATATGAAAGATGAGTTCTTTGTTCAAGAATTTCTTGCATTCACGAAAATGGAACCTCGTTATCTCAAACTCGTTGGAGACTATTACAAAACAATTCTTGCAGCCACATATAGAGATTTTCTTGAAGAGAGATGGGGAAAACAATTATTTCATCTCGCAGAATTAAAACAAGGTTCATATTCTGATGAGATAAAAGAGGAACTGGAGAAAGAGAATCAACTCATGATGGAATATCATGAACTTCTTGGGAAAGCAGAAACTACTTTCTTAGACAAGAATATGAAACTCGTAAACCTTACTCCCTATCTTAACTCCTCCGACAGGGAAACTCGCAAAAATGCGTATAAAGCTAAATATGAATTTTTCCAAAAAAATGAAAAAAGATTCGATAAGATTCTAGATGATCTCGTAAATGTCCGTAATACAATGGCACAAAAGTTAGGATATCCTTCCTTTGTTGAAATGGGTTATCAGAGGATGAATCGAACAAGCCATTCGCCAGAAGACTTGAAGAAATATCGTTCTCAAATAGAAACATACGGAGTTCCCTTCATCTCCGGACTGCGTAAATCCCAAAAACAAAGAATTGGTGTAGATAGACTCAAATTCTTTGATGAAGGATACCTTTTTGCTGAGACACCTCCATCTCCAATAGGTTCGCATCAGGAAATTCTGAACAATTTACAAACGTTATTTACAGATCTGTCGCCAGAAACAAAAGAATTTTATGAGGAAATGCTAAAGAAGGACTTGATCGATCTTAGCTCACGTCCAAATAAAAGGGGCGGAAACTTTGCTACCTATATCGGGCGTGACAAGAACCCTTACATTTATGTCAATTTTCATGGAATCTCCAATGATATACGGGTGTTTACACATGAAGCAGGCCATGCCTTTCAATTTTTCATGTCCAGACATTGGAACATTCCTGAGTACATTCTCCCCTACGACTCTGCTGAACTATTTTCCTTTACAATGGAACGTCTTGCCTGGCCATGGATGGAAGATTTCTTTGGGGAAGACACAAACCGGTATTACTATTCTCATTTAATTATCGCTTTTATGTATATGCCTTTAGCAAGTGCTGTAGATGAATTTGAACATTTCTTATATGAACTGCCGGATAAGTCCATTGAAGAACGGAAGTCAAAATGGGCAGAGTTGGAACATAAATATCTTCCGGAACGTGATTATGACGGAAATGAATTTCTAGAAAGAGGAACGGGCTTTTACGAAATCGGTCATTTGTTTACAACGCCATTCTATTTTATGGACTATGATCTCGCACACTTATGTTCTGTCCAGTTATGGAAGAAGCACCAGGAGAATCCGCAAGAAGCCGTCATGAGTTATCTTGAATTATGTCGTTATGGTGGGAAGCTTCCTTTCAAGGAGTTGATAAAAGCAGCAAACGTTCATTCACCTTTTGAAGAAAATAGCGTCAAGCACATATTAAAATTTGTCGAGGAATGGATAGAGCAAGCAGAATTAAATATGAGTTGAAAATGAACTTATTAAAAATCCTGCTGTTAAAGATACAGCAGGATTTAATCGATTTTTCTTTTATTGGTCACTATTTCGCCTGTTCAAACAAAAAGTTCAATTTTCCATCCTTCCACCCTAGCTTTGCGTTGAATGTTTTTTCCCCTTTTTTGAAGCCTTTAATGAGGTTGGATTCCCCTGTTTTGATGATTTTTTTTATATTGGCTGCTGAAACACTTTTGCCAAGGATTTTTTTCGAGAAAGTAAAGCCGCACTTTGTATTTTGATAGTTTGAACAACCATACAGCTTTCCTTTGTCGACGACCTGACCTGATTGGCAGACTGGACAAGGTCCGAGATCCTCCTGGGTTTTGGGTGAAGATCCCCGGTTGTATTTTGATTTCGAAGTCTTCTTCGGCTCAACGGAATATCGGGTGAAATCCCAGCCCGATGATTGGTCCTTTGCGTCTTCAATAATTTTTAAAGACAGTTTCTTGACCTGTTCCATGAACGCGCCGGGTGATGCTCCTCCCTCTCCTATTTCACTCAGACGCTGTTCCCATTTCGCTGTCATTTCAGGTGATGCCAGTATTTTTTCCCCAATTGCGTCGATCAGGAGCTTTCCTTTATCAGTCGCGAACACCTGGTTTTTTCGGACATCGATGTAATTCCTTGTCTTCAGCATGGTGATGATGCCGGATCTGGTTGCTTCGGTCCCAAGGCCTTCCGTCTTCATGAGGACTTTCTCCAGATCTTCATTGTTCAAATGCTTCCCTGCCGTTTTCATCAACGTGATAAGCTGCCCTTCAGTGTACCTTTTCGGGGGCTGGGTCTTCCCTTCCTTCACCCATGCTTTATCTACCTTTCCTTCATCATTCTTTTGAACAGGCGGCAAGAGGACATCATTTTCCCCTTCTTCCTGTTGGAAAATGACTTTTCTCCATCCTTCCTGGATCTGCTGCTTGCCTTTTGAAATGAAGGATGCTCGTCCATCTACCAGTGTGTTTAGCGTCGTATAGTCAAAAATGGCTTTCTCATGATGCGCTGCGATGAGTCGCTTCACGATTAAGTCGTATATTTTCCGTTCATCCCCAGATAGCTTCGAAGGATCCTTCACTTGCTCTGTCGGAATGATGGCATAGTGGTCTGTCACTTTCTTTTCATTCACGTAGCGCTTATTGTTCAGAATCGATTGAAACGGCAGCGGAAAATAGTCTTTATAATCATCAAACTGGCTGATCTTCCTTAGAATCTCAGGGAACGTTTCCGCTTCACCCGGTGTGACATAGTTGGAATCCGAGCGCGGATAGGAAACGATCCCTTTTTGGTAAAGGGCCTGGGTGATGTCCAACGTTTTTTTAGGTGGAAAAGAAAAGATTTTATTGGCCGTTGCCTGCAGTGCAGACAGATTGAATAAAAGCGGCGGCTGAAATTCTTTTCTCTCTTTTTCCAATTCTGAAACTTGAGCCGGCTTTTCTTTACAGAATGCTGCAATTTTCTCTGCTGTTTCCGCATCCTTCAAACGGGATTCCTGATCCTTATGCCATTTTCCTTCGTATGTATGTCCATTGATCTTGAACTTCGCCATGACTTCCCAAAACGGCTCCGATTTAAAATCTTCTATTTCTTTTTCCCGTTTCACGATTAGGGCAAGTGTCGGGGTCTGTACCCTCCCGGCGGAGAATACGTCCTGAATGCCCTTTTGTTTCAGGAGAATGCTGAATACACGGGATGCATTCATGCCGATGAGCCAATCTGCACATGCCCTCGTATAAGCCTCATAGTAGACATTCTTCGTATCCGTTTCATCCAGGAGCCGTTCGAATCCTTCGATGATGGATTTCTTCGTCAAAGAGGAGATCCACAGGCGCTTCATCGGTTTTTTGACACCGGATAAGTGGATGACATTCCTGACGATGAGCTCGCCTTCCCGTCCGGCATCCCCGGCATGGATGATTTCTGTCACTTCCGGTTTTTTCAGGATGGATTTGACGACATTGAACTGCTTAGCTTTCGTGCGCTCCACTTCATATTGGAATCTTTCAGGAATGATCGGCAGCTGTTCGAGGGTCCATTTTTTCCATTGAGGGTTGTATTTCTCGGGGGGAGCCAATTGGCACAGATGCCCGATGGCCCAAGTGACGTATGCTCCATTTGGGAAGAGTTCCGTGGGAAGGATTTCAATATAGCCTTGCTGTTTCTTATGTTTAAAAGGCGATGCCAATGTCGCCCCTTGGTCGGGCTTTTCGGCGATGATCACTTTCATAGCTTCTCTCCTTTTATGAAGGCTCTTTTCTCAAAGTTTGTTGCTTTTGCAATAATTACAGGATATCTTAATTAACTAAAATAGCGTATTTAGCTAGAAAAGAGCCTGGTTACTACGTAGCAACGTGCCTAACAGCTAATTTTTCGTTAAAATCGGCAGTAAGATTTTAACAACAATGTTTACGAAAACAGCCTTTATAATCTTTTCATCTATTATACTGCTTTTTTAGTACGAGTGGAAAAGGAAGTTGCCAAAGATTAAAAGCTGAATTAAAAAAGGGAGCCCTTTGGATTCTAAGGCTCCACTTATTAGATTAATATTAAAATCCCGCATCTCCTGTTAGGTTGTGCTCCTTAAGAAATTCATCCTCTTTTTCCACAAGCTCCGGTATATGCTTCGGGATCTCCCCTTCCGGCACCGGGCCATCTATGCTTAAGTAATAATGCTTCAGTGGTTTCAGGTCTTCATCCAGTTCGTATACCAAAGGGATGCTCGTCGGGATATTCAAATCAGAAATGCCATCAGCCGAAATGTTGTCCAGGAGTTGGACCAGGGATCGAAGCGTATTGCCATGGGCAGAAATGATGACATGGTTCCCTTGCTTTATGACCGGCGCAATTTCTTCGTTCCAGTAGGAAAGCACTCGTTTTTCGGTGTCCTCTAAGTTTTCCGATAAGGGAAATTGATTCTCTTTCAAATCGCGGTACTTCGGTTCATCTGCTTCAAATCTTGGATCGTCCTTTGTGATGGATGGTGGTCTCTCCTTCATGGATCTCCTCCACTTATGCACCTGTTCATCCCCATATTTCTTTGCCGTTTCATCTTTATTCAATCCTTGCAGGGCGCCATAATGGCGTTCATTCAGCTTCCAATTCTTCTTTACCGGGACCCACATCTGATCCATTTCATGAAGAATGATCCAAAGGGTCCTGATGGATCTTTTTAAGACAGAACAATAGGCCGCATCGAATTGAAATCCATTTTCCCTTAAGATGATGCCTGCTTCCCGCGCTTCTTTCAACCCATTATCCGTCAAATCGACATCCGTCCAGCCCGTGAAACGGTTTTCCAGGTTCCATACGCTCTGTCCATGGCGGATCAGTACTAATTTATACATGGTTTCTCCCTTCCTTCCAACGAATTTCTTTCGTTTAGTATGGGGACACTTTCCATTTTTTTATTCCACTTTTCAGCGTCTGTCTAAACTTCTATGAAATGAAAAAAAACCAGCATCCTTCTTTGTATCGGATGCCGGCTGTTAAAATTATGATTTCCATTCTTCTTTCAGCATTCCATACACGCTGTGATCGACGAAATGGTCGTACAGCCATTCGGCCTGCCGAAGAGTTCCTTCCAGCTGAAAGCCAAGCCTTTCGGGGATGCTTCTGCTTTTGGTGTTTTTGTCGGCTGCCCGGATTTCCACCTTGTTCAGATTGAATTCATTGAATGCCAAATGGGTGAGGAAATGAACTGTTTCGGTCATGATCCCATGTCCTTGATAGCCTTGGGCAAGCCAGTAGCCGATTGTTCCGATTTTATTGTTCCAGTCAAATGTATTAAAGCCTGCTGTTCCGACCGGCTCCCCTTTGAAAAAGATAATCGTGTTGAAGCTTCTTTTTTCATTGAAATTTTCCAGGGAGTTTTGCAGGAAAGCTCTGGAGTCTTCTGTGGTCTTTGAGTAATCAAGCCATCCGAGCCATTCTTTCAGGTATTCCCTGTTCGTGTCGATCAGTGCTGCCATTTGTTCGGCATATTGGGGTTCAGCTACTTTTAATATTAGGTTTTTATTAATTTGGTAGTCCATATCTATGTATCTCCTTTTCTCTTTTGAAATTTAAATAAATTCTGCTCCAGGATGCTAGCTTTCCGAGGGGCGGGCGGTGAGCCTCCTCGCTTCGCTGTTGGGTCTCCCCTGTCCCGCTGATCCCTCCGGAGTCGAGCACCTTCCGCTCAAACCAATATTCCTGTTTGCAATTTCTATCATTGAACTCTATTTTTTAAACCAAACCCGGTCGAATTCGACCCAGCCGTCGCTGGTCAATTGGATGTTTTGCACTTCCTGGTTGTATTGGATGACGGATTGGTTCCGGTAGAGGGGAAGGAAGCGAGTTTCTGAAACCATGATATTTTCTATTTCTTTCAGGCATTTCAGTCTCTCTTCTTTCTCGTTCATCTTTATCATTTGTAATAGTTTGGATTCGACTTCTTTCATCGTTTCTTCGTTCAAATGGATTTTCAAGACGCTGTTTGATGACAAAAAGTGATGCAGGAAACACATTTCCATCTGTTCGGTCATATTGGCGCTTTCGTGAACAAGATCGGCGTCTTCTAATCTATGATCTTTAAGGAGTTCGATGCCGGGAAAGAAGGATGCCTCAATTTTGATGCCGTAGACAGCACATTTTTCTATGATCCATGCTGTTTCCTCCACATGGTCCAGATCAGTGAATGTATAAAGCTTTAAAGTCTCTCCCTTGTAGCCTGAACTCTTTAAAAGATCAACTGCTGACACTCTATCACGTTTTTTTTCTGATGTTTCTGGAAGAATTCCGTTCGCTAAATCCCCCCGCGGACCACCTAATTCCGTTTTCATCAGGGATGGGTCCAAGATGGAGTGGAGCAGTTTTCGAAAACTGGTATTTTGGCAGACTCCCTGTTTTCTAGTATTGATGGAAACAAATTGCGTATTCCATTCAATGGATGTTGTCCGATTTCCGGTGATTTCGGGATCGGAAGGATGGATATAGGACATAAACTCAAACTCTGAGCTGCCTGCTTCTTTTAGCCCCGGGATGCTTTCTTCATTCCAGAGCTCCACAAAATCCAAAAATGGACGGCCATTAAAGTAATGGTCGTTTGCTTGTAATATGAGCCTGTTATCATCAAGTCTATTTAGCGAAAATGGACCTGTTCCGATGAGTGATTCCTTTTTGTCACCATAGTGAACAATGGAACACCTTTCGTCCGCAAGAATGGAAAGAAATAAGGAATGTCTCTCCTTTAAAACCATCTCTACTATGTATTCTTCTTTTGCTTCAATGGACTCCACCTGTGAAAGCATCCATTGAAATGGATGGCTCTTGTCGTCCTTGAATTCCAGCAAAGATTTGACAGCATCTTCCGCCTTCAAGGCAGCTCCATTATGAAAATAGACGCCTTTTCTTATGTAAAAAGTCCATTTAAGCCTTTCCTCATCATATTCCCAATGAAATGCCAAATGAGGTTTAATGGTTTGGGAGCGGGGGTCAAAAATCACCAATGTGTCAAAAAGCTGCTTGACGACATGGCTTTGGGACCGGAGCTGTGCCCATATTGGTTCCAGGCTTGGGAAAAACGATGGGATATTGACATTTAACCGAAGGATATCCTTCTTTCCATCGATCGTCTCTTCCTGCTGAAAACCGAATAAGCTTTCCATCCAATTGCTGAACTGATCCATCAATTTTGGAAAGAGCGATTGATATTCCTCCATGTATTTGGAAGCATTCTGCAAGTCGCCATTTTGAACCATCTCTTTGCACTTCGCTGAAAGAAGTGCTTCAGGGTTTTCCAGAAAAGTCATCCTGGATTTGTTTCCCCTTCCCCTCCCTGGGGTCCATTCGATCCAATGCTCCTTCACCAGCCGGTCAATGACAATTTTGCTATTTCGATTCGTGCAAAAGAGGAGTGTGGAAATTTCATCGAGGGTGATCTCGACTGTCGGGAAATTTCTTTTTTCCTTTCCATGAAGATATAACTTTATGTAATGTTCAAACATCCCTCATCCTCCTTTCAAAATAAAAGATGAAATGGAAATACTGTCATTCTACTCTTTTTCTTCTGGAATAACCATCCTAAAATGAGATTTCCAGGAGGGATGAAAATGAGAAAAATAAGAACATTGCTAGAGCGATACGATCGGGTCATCTGGATCCGGTTTGTCGGAGAATTTATTACGGGGATTTCAGGTGCCATGCTTGCACCGTTTTTAATCTTGTATCTTCATGAAGTATTCAATGGCAGTGTGATGATACCTATGCTTGTCGTATCATTGCAGCCATTCACAGAAATGCTCGTAACATTTCTGGCAGGTCCATACACGGACAGGGTCGGGCGTAAAATTGCGATTAACGGTTCGCTGTTTCTTCAAGGAGCTGCAATGATTGGCTTTGTATTTGCTGACAGTGTATGGATGATTGCGATTTTGTATGCGCTGAACGGAGCAGGCAGGGCCATCTATATCCCCGCATCAAGAGCACAGATTGCGGACCAGACCAGTGAGGATATGAGGTCGGAAGTGTTCGCCGTCATTTCTGCCATAGGTTCTTTCGGTATGACGATCGGACCTGCTGCCGGCCTCATCCTATATAAAAGCAGTCCTTCCCTTTTATTTTTATTGGAAGGATCTGCCCTTCTCATTTATTTCGCGCTCTGTGCGGCATTTATGACAGAAACAGCCCCGCTAAACACTGGAGGGAACGTGAAAGGAAGTGGGATAATCCCTGCCTCGGCCATTCGAAGACCACTTTCTTTTTATCTGCCATTGATTGGATTCATGCTGCTTTCCATGCCAATCAGTCTATTTTATGCACAGATGGAAACAACCTACCGTCTGTTTTCACAGGACATGTTTAAGGACGGGGTCTTCGCTCTGACATTGATGTCGATTGCCAAGGCAGTATTCAGCCTGTTTGTGGAAATTCCATTAGTGAAATGGTCCAGTAAATTTACGATGAGAAAAATCATAGGGATATCCTACGTATGCTTCGCTCTTGCTGCTGTTGGCCTTGGGTTTTCGAGCACTTATATCATGTTGATTACCACGGTGTTGATCCTGACAATTGGAGAAAGCATCGGACTGAACCATTTCTTGAGTTTTGTCGGAAGAATGGCTCCAGAGGATAGACGCGGAACATTCTTTGCCATTTACGGGACTCATTGGGATCTGTCACGGACCATCAGCCCTGCCATCGGGGGCTTGATCATGCTTCATGCAGGCGGCGGTCTGATATTCTTAGGAGCAGGTGCACTCCTTCTTGTCTCATTGGCCATCCAGCAGAAAATTGCCGGCATTGCGGAAAGGTCCTATTTGAGGACAGTCCCTAAAAACATTCCCGATTCAAAGCGGGTTGTGGTATAATCAACGGACAAAATCGAAGAAGTGAGAGGATATACATGCTTACATTTGAAGAAAAACAAACACTTATTGAAAAGAATTTTCCGCAACTGACAAAAAAAGACGTCTCGATGAAACGGGTCAATTACCATTTTGAAGACAGCGCCTATGAAAAAAGCAATGTCGTTTACCATTTGCATCCGAATGGGAATGGCTTCGTATATGGAGGATTGCTGAAGGGCTATCCGACAGACGACCGCGGAATGATCAATATCCGCGAGTTCTCTGCTGAAGAATTGGTGAAAGTAATCAAGGAATCCATCGAATCCCTTTCATGGAATGAAAAGAACACGCGCGAAGCAGCCATTGTCGGGGAAGCGCAGGAAGAACGATGGGTCAATGATGAAGGCCATGAGCTGATTCTGATTGAAGAAGACGAGTGGTGGAACATCTATGACGGGCTTAATTTAGAAGCAGCCTACGGTTCGTATGACGAAGCGGAAGACTATTTACTTGATGAGCGGTTTAAAAGAAGCTAAAACAGAGAAAAGCGTAAGCGCCTTGGTCAGCCCCGACCAGCATAAGACGGAACTCGAAGGAAATCCTGATTTCCGTAGAGGTACGGCTTATGACTCGAGGGGCTAGGCGCTGGAGCTGGACAATAGAAAGGCGCCATTATGATCATGGCGCCTCGGATTGTCGTCAAAAGGGGTTCGGAATGTATTCATTCAGAACCCCTTTTGGCGTTTTCTTCTTTTTGATCATGCATTAATCTTCTCCTGATTCTGTTCTTAAACCAATTTTGGCTGTTCCATTGTGCAGGTTGCCATTATTTTTAGATTTATTGCAGCGAAAGTAAGCATCACCTGCATGCATAATTTTTTAGATCCCCTCAAGCGTTATAATAGTCTATTTTGAAATAGGATAGTATTTACTGCCATCTTATCTGAGGCACCTTGTTGGCTGGAGTGGAAAGTGCGAGACTCCTGCGGGATCAGCTGGACAGGTGAGACCCCACAGCGAAGCGAGGAGGCTCACCGCCAGCCCCGCGGAAAGCGAAGCACTTGGAACGGAAGTCAACAGCCCCGTTTATATTCCGATTAAATCATAAAAGACTGTAGACAGTCTCTATTTAAAACGAGTTTGTCGACAGTCAGAGGCGCCTTTTTTTATATCTCATTCATTAAATTTGTATTGTCGGTTTGGATTCTGTTTCTTGGAGCAGAGTCTTTCCTTTTTTCCAAACGTAGAAATAAAACCCGATGTAATAGACGGCCAAAAGGAAAAAGACTGCCCTGCTAATGGGATCGCTCGTAAAAGCCATATTGACTTGATTCGGATTGCTGCCTGCCACAGCAGCAGACTGCGAAAAAGAACCCCAGTTTGTGAAGCGATATATGAAGCGGCTTAGAAAAACAAATAAGATAAATGATTCAATCCATATATGCGTCCGATAATAAAGTCCATCCTCTTTCATTTCAAATAAGCTTTTCCGGATGGCATACATAAGAGTCAGCCCTCCTGCAGCGGCACCGAGGAAGTCATAAAGAAGGCTGATCGGATGACTGAAGCTCACCCCTAAAATCAATACAAATAAGATTGAAAAGATGCTCATTCGGACAATGAGCCTTCTCTGTTTATAAAGCTGAAAACCGATTGATCTCCGGATTCTGCGGTATAGCACGAATCCAATGATTGCAGCTGGAATGATAAACTGAAAAATATTCTGCACAATGCACCCCCATCTTCTTAGGAATTATTTTATCACTCTGCCTGAAAAACGTCACCAGATTTTCCCACTATTTCAGTGGAACAGCATTACCTTTATTTTCGGCCCTTCCTTCCCCCTTTCCCGGAAAAATGGGCACAAGTATAAACATAGAAGGAATAAGGCTTTTAGCCGACATTCCTTCATAAGGGCAATATTTATCATGTCAAAGTCTCCTCCACCTACATACAGTGAGATAGAAAGGGTCTTGAAGGAGGTGACTGTGATGGGCGGTTTTGGTGGATTTGCAGCAGGTGGATTCGCATTAGTGGTCGTATTGTTCATCCTTTTGATCATTATTGGTTCTGCTTACATCCGTTACTAGGAATTAATGAAAAAAAAAACGAAAAACGCCTTAGCTTTTAAGGCGTTTTTCATTTTTTACTCTTCTTCTTCCCCATCAGCATAGTAAGGGTTCAAATGGATGAGCACTTCATCGATATTATCATATTTATCCATCAAGGCTTGCTTGATTTCTCTTGCTAAATCATGTCCTTCTTTGATGGTTTTATAATGATCGATGGCGATGCGCAGGTCGACTACAATATAGTGGCCCAGCTCCCTTGCCCTTAGTTTATCAATTCTCCTCACGAGTTCGAACTTTTCGATGATGGCAATAAAATCTGCTTGCGTTTCCATATCGATGTTGCGCTCGAGCAGGATATCAAAGGCTTCGACAAGCATCTCCTTTGCAATCTTAAAAATCAGATAGGCTACAAAAATACTTGCTACTTTGTCCCCGTATAAAAGGATATGTATATGGAGTTTGCTCCCCAATACTGAAAGAAGCACCCCGACAGCGGCAGCGATGGAAGCAACAATGTCTGCTTTATGATCAAAGGCAATGGCTTCAATTGCTTTGCTGTTATGCTGTTTTGCAACCTTCATGGATGAACGGTAAAGATATTCCTTTGCCCCATAAGAAAAGATGGCCACCCACATGGCTAGAATGCTTGGGGTTTCAATCGGATGCATGAAACCGGTAAGGGCCTCATACACAACATATATAGAAATAAGGAATAATAGTATTCCGACAATGCCGGATACGATGACTTCGGCTTTCCCATGGCCGTATGGATGATCCTCATCAGCTGGTTTATTGGCGATTTTAATGACCAAAAGGACAATGAGTGATGCAAAGACGTCTGCAGCAGAATGGATCCCGTCTGCAAAGACTGCGTCACTGTGGCTTGTATATCCGATGACCAATTTTCCGACGGTGAGGATAATATTGGCCACCAGGCTGATCCATGCAATTTTTTTGGCTATTGATTCTCTTGCTCCCAACAGTTTCACCTCTAACGTTAATCTCTTGATATCATAGCAAACCCATCATGGGTGGGTCTAGAGCAAGAGTGTTGCGGATAACTATCCTTATAAGTTACGCAAAACAATTTTGCGTTAAGTAAACTTTTTTTCTCCCCTGAATGGAACTCTAATCTCTCTTTATTATCTGTGATTCTCTTTGGTGTATTCTTTTAAAATCATTTTTCAAATAAAAATAACCCCGGAGTTATGCTTCCGGGGCAATGCAGCTATTGAATCGGCATCCAATTAACTTTCCAGACGCCTGCCTTATTTTTCGAAAGTCCGAATCCGAGTGAATTTTCAGTGCTTTGATTAGCGCCGCTTGAAATGAGGATATAGGCATTTGAATCATCAGTGATTTTTTCCTCTAAATAGGAATTCTTCACTTTTTCCAAAAGGGAATTCCCTTCTTTTTGAGAAGCCTGAATCCAATCTTCTTCCGATTTAAAGGTTTGTTCTATATCCGGGTCATGATTGAAAAGCCAATATTGAACCCCATAATCTTTTTGATCCTCTGCATAAAAGTAAAGGTAGAAAATCTGCAGCGGGGTTAATCCCCTGAGGAGCATGTCATCATGCTTTGCCGAGAATTGCTTATAAATCGACTGCAGTTCCGGCTCTAATTTTACCCTGCCCGCGTCATCAGTCAGTTCATTTGGCTTTGAAAGGGTGGAGCTATCCTTCTTATCTGCGGCTTCTGGATTGAATCCCTTTATCATAGAGCCTGAATCATCTGCTGATTCCATATGGGAAGACTCTGCAGATTTATCACTTGAACCGAGATTATGCGTAAGGCCGCTGCCAATAAAAATGGCAAGGAAGCAAATGACTGCAGCCACGACTCCCCCTGTCATCAACTTCGAAAACCATTCGGCCCTCTTTTTGCTGATGAAAGTCGCTGGTGCGCTTTGAATTCGGTCTCTGATCCTTCTTTTATCCTCTTCTGTAAAGACTTTATTTTGGGAAACATAAGAGTCAAAGGCCTTCCTGCTCTTTTTCAACTGCTCATCCATTCAGCATTCCTCCTTCCAAAGAATGCGACATCCTTAGTTTTTCTCTGCCCCTGTGCAGCCGGGTCTTAACTGCTGAAGGGCTCAAGTCTAGCAATTGACAGATTTCATCAATGCTCATATCTCTGTAGTAGAACAATACGATTACTTCCCGATACTTAATTGGCAGTTCTAAGACTGCCTCGATGAGTTTTTTATTCTCGTCCTTTTGTATGACATTCTCCATCGGTGCATCCCCTTGTGTTTTCCCAGTGGTCAACCAGTGGTCAGTCAATTGCATCTTGCGGTAATGCCAGCTCCGCAAATAATCCTTGCATTTATTGATGGCAATGGAATATATCCAGCTTTTCAAAGCGGACTTCCCATTGAATGTGTGAAGTTTTTGGTAAATGGACAAAAAGACTTCCTGAATGAGATCATCCGTCTGCATCCAATTTTTCGTATAAGAATAAGCGAGCCTTTTCAGATCTTCCCCGTAAAGGTCCATCAACTGTTCGATCGCTTCATCAGGCTTCATGTCCAAAATTTCTCTATCCTCAATATCAGAGGCGGAAAATTGATGCCTTTCCAAACCTCATCCCCCCTCATTTCAACTAGCTAGTCACCTGTAAGACGAAGCACTCAACATAATGGTTACACAAAATAGCGCCAGAGCTGGACAAAAAAAGCCGAGCACACTTTTTGTGAATGCTCAGCTGAATACGACTCTACTCTAGGCTCTTTTCTTATAGTTTGTTGTTTTGAAAAGAATACCGGATAGTTTTCGCAATCAAATTAACTTTTTTAGCTAGAAAAGAGCCTGTATTTTATATTGCAACGTGCCAGACATATATTTTCGCGTTAAAATCGGCAGTTAGATTTTAACAACAATGTTTACGAAAACAGCCTTATTCCAAAAACCGCTTTCTTTCCTCTGGTGTTGGAATCTTGCAAGCTTCTTTTTGGCCGAACCACTTGTAGCGATTCTTGGCGATGAATTGATAGATTTTGTTTCTGATCCGTGCAGGGATTATTTTTAGCCCCCACAAGAGCTTCCATGGACCGTCCAAATGGCGGCAGATGGCAAGCGCCGCATCAGACTCCGTGTACAGACGGTCATTCTCAATGAGAACGACACTATCCAATCCTGCAGGAGCACTGTGATCCTTAAGAAGTCTTTGGCCGATTCCACTCTGGAGAGAGGCGAATTTAAAATACTCCTTTGAGTCTCTTTTCATTATGAACTGCACACTGCTGTCGCAGAAGTTGCATACCCCGTCAAACAAAATGATCCCAGACATGCCGTCCCTCCTTGCATTGGATTTTTTATTCATTTCCCATTGAAATTATTGTAACAAACTAATTCTATCTAACGATTGTTCCGTGCACACCGGTATGTAAAAATTCATAACACTGCTTTTCAAAGTGTTGTATTGATAATCGTTTGTATCAGACATTGCTTCTTCTCTTGAAGCAGGTATATGTTCATATTCAATTGCTTCATTAAATTGTGCATCCGTGAAATCTATGAACTTTTCATCCACTTTATTATAATAGTGCCACCCGCCAAAGGTTTTTGTTTTAAATATCTCCCCACCTAAAATATCCTGAACCACCAATGACGTGACTCCACATTGTCCTTTTGCCGGGCAATCTTTTTCCCATTTTGTGCTCGTCTCCAAAGACCAAGAATGGAGCAATGCCTCCCTCAACTGACCAATAGTCGGTTTCATAATTGTTTATTCTCCTTCACTTCTTTACTCTATATATTCTCCATTTTCATTGATAATCCTTTTAGTATGCCAACCGCTGATTTTATTGTAAAATAATAAATAAATATGAAATTTTAAGGATGAATGCGATGAAAATGATTTGTCTTGGCGACAGCATAACCAGAGGTGTTTCTTTTACTGGTGGAAGACTGCGCATCATGAAAGAGAACTACCCTTCTCTTCTACAGCAGAATTTTGTTCAAACAGGGAAAGAGCAGATTGAAATCATCAATAAAGGGGTCTTTAATGACAATTCTGATTCCCTCATTAAAAGGGTTGATAAAGATGTCATTCTGGAGCAGCCGGATTTTGCCCTCTTGAATATTGGCGGCAACGACTGCGATTTCAATTGGGGCAAGGTGGCGGAAGAGCCTGATTCCCCTCATGAGCCAACCGTGCCAATTGAAAGGTATTTAAAGAATGTTTCGCAGCTGATTGATACGTTGAAAACTGCAGATATCACACCAATAGTACTAACGCTTCCTCCCCTTGATCCTGTCAGATACTATAAAAACATCGCATCTAGATTCGGTACTTCCATCAGCCACTGGATCAACACGGTCGGAGGAATTGAACATTGGCACGGCTCCTACAATCGATCGCTGAATATGCTTCTGGACCAAATGGATTCCATCAAACGGATCGATGTCCGCTCCTATATAAAAAAAGCTGGGGACTTAGCATCTTTAATCAGTGATGACGGAATACATCTCACAAAAAAAGGGTATAAAGTGATGAGTGACGCCATTTTTGCAGAATTGAGCCTGATGATGCAAAAGGTTGAATCTTATCAAAATTAAATAGAAGAGACCGGTGTGCATTACGTATTCCGGTCCCTTCTATTTTTATATTTTCATGAAAATTAATGTTTCGGGAATTTTCCCACGACATAAATCGCTTTAATGATCCTTTTGTTGATCCAATTTCGATTTTCAACTGTATTAAGCATCTCGAATGTCAGCTTTCGGCCATCTTCTGTCGTCACATAATGGCTCGGGAGCGAATTCAGGCTCAGGGCAATGATATCATTGGTGCATTTTTCACATTTGCAGAATGTCTGATATTCAGGGCCTTTCATGTACATCGTGACAAGAGCTGAAACAATTTCTTCCATTACATTGGTGTATTTCATTGCATTCTCTCCTATTATTCTTAGGTGTACTCGAAAAATTCGTTTCTTTTTAGACTTTGACATCATCGTTATCTCTATCTTACCATTGCCTGTTGTCGAATTTACAGATTTTTTTAATCTCTTATACGAAAGGAAGAGTTGATGCTGACGGATATTCATTACAAACCATTGCCCACAGATTTTTATCAGCAGCCTACATTGGAATTGGCGAAATCCCTGCTCGGCTGTCTGCTTGTCCATATGACGCCGGAAGGAACTGTGTCAGGTTATATTGCAGAAACAGAAGCATACATCGGCCCAGGCGACCGTGCCGCCCATTCCTTTCAAAATCGCAGAACGAAGCGGACTGAAGCGATGTTTGCTGAAGCAGGAACTGTTTATACGTATGTCATGCATACCCATTGCCTTTTGAATGTGGTCAGTGGAGCCCTCGATGCTCCTGAGGCAGTTTTGATTCGAGCAGTTGAACCTTTTTCGGGAATTGACCTTATGAGTGCAAGGAGAAAGATGCCCTATGGGAAAAATTTGACCAATGGACCGGGCAAGCTGACAAAAGCCCTTGGTATCGGCATGGATTATTATGGGCATCACTTCACGAATCCACCTTTATTTATTTGTGAAGGGAATACGCCATCCGGCATTGGTCAAGGAAAACGGGTCGGGATCGACAATTCCGGCGAAGCCAAAGACTATCCTTGGCGCTATTGGATAGAAGACACACCCTTCCTGTCAAAAAAGGGCTAATGCCTAAATTCTTTTTTAAAATCCTGCAACAATCCGCATATGCCTACATACTTTGTTAACAAATTCATTCGTATGAGGAGTGTTACTATGGCGGTGCGGTCTCGCTGCGATTCAATTGAAAGCATGTGCATCAACGCTCAAAAAATCTATGATTGGGTTGTGCTGCAAAATTCGGTCGCTTCCACCATCAATGCCGCAGACCTTGGAAACTTAGCCATTGATCCATGCGGTGCGGCCATTTCAAAGATGACGGCCCGCTGCATCCTGGTGGATCCGGAGACCGGCGAACCATTAGCTCCCGGTTCTGTTATAAAGACATTCGAAATCAGCGGCCGTCAATCAACGTCCCTAGTCATTGATGGCGCACTGATCACATTGCAGAAGATTTCCTTTGTAAAGATGCTCGGTTTGATTATCGAATTCAGCGGCATCAACGGTTCAACACCATTCATCGAGCAATCTGCGACTGTTCTGATTGAAGTCCCCGAAACGGTTCTCCTTTGTGCGCCTGATGACACGGAACTTACTGTCTATCTATCGAGTGTTCAATGTAAACTCAAGGTCAATTGTTCAGGTGATGTCTTGACAAGTGTGAATGCTACCCTTGAATTATGCCAGAGCATTCAAACTTCTCAGGAAGTGACTGTGGAAGTCGGCCGAGCGGCTTTTTGCCAGCCGCGTGAAATCCTGAAGCTGGAATGTTCCACTCCCTCCTATCCTCCACAATGCCCAATTTTATTTGGGAAAAACGGATAAAATCGGTATTGTGAAGCCCCCTTTCTAAGGAGGCTTCTTTTGTATGATTCGGGACCAACGACCCATCAGGTAATATCTTCCATGAACAAAGCATATATTAATTCAACTATTTTCAACTAAATTGATGGGTGGGAGTCCATTATGCCAAAGAAGATTCTATTATTCTGCGATCCGGGAATCGATGATTCAATTGCGATCATGTTTGCGTTGATCAACCCCGAAATAGAAATCGTAGGAATTGTTGCCAGCTATGGAAATGTTTCAAAAGAACAGGCGATAGCTAATGCCTCCTATCTTCTCGATTTGGCTGGGAAGCCTGAGATCCCGGTAATTCCAGGAGCATTTATGCCCATCCAAAAGAAAATGGTTACGTATTATCCTGAGATTCACGGGGAAGACGGCATCGGCCCCATTCAGCCACCGGTTAAGGACTATATCAAGGTCTTTCCTTTTGATACGATCCGCTTGCTCATTGAAACATATGGGAGTGAACTCAATATCGTTGATACCGGCCGTTCAACATCCCTGGCAACAGCATTCATTTTATATCCTTCCCAGATGAAGCTGGTGAATGGGTTCTATTTAATGGGAGGTTCTTTTTTTGCACCGGGAAATGTGACGCCGCTTGCGGAGGCTAATTTTCACGGCGACCCTACCTCTACTAATTTTGTATTGAAGCATGCCCATAACATCACCATCACACCTCTGAATACGACTAATTTTGCCTATCTGACAGACGAAGTGGTCGACCTGTTTTCCAAACACAAATCCAATCCATTTGCTTTTATGTTAAAACCGATTTTTGAATACTATTTTACGGCATACAAAAAATTATCACCGGGAATCATCGGGGCTCCGATGCATGATCTCGTTACAGTCATGACGGTCTGCAAGCCTAATATCGCAGAATATATCTATTATGATGCGCAAGTGATCGAAGGAATCGAGGCGAAAGGATTGTCCTATATCGATCTTCGTCCATTGGGGAAACCGGGGAAAACCCGGATTGCCATCAAACTGAACTATGATATTTTTATCAAAGAATTAAAAGACTGCATGCTTAAGATGGTTTAATATGATCATGAAACTGCAGTAACCTTCCCTTCTAATGGAATATTCCCCAGGCTTAATGCCATCACCCTTTCTCACTCTATTCATAAATTTGGCGGACTTTAGTTAAAAAATGGTGTTTTTATAGAATAGATAAGCCCTATCGAAATAATCAACTTTGAATAAGATACAGTATGCCAAATAGAAAGGAGTGAAAATAATGGCAATCTATAATTATCCCGGCGTGACTTGCTATCCGAACGGCTCCAATTTCTCAACCGGTCCATCCCGTCAGCGCTCATCTGGATATGTAGTTAGGACAATCCCTGGCCCTCAAGGTCCTGCGGGTCCAGCTGGAAGCGGACTTTCTTCGGCACTCAGCGCTTACAATGATGCTGGAGCAGTTACATTGGCGCTAACTGCAGGTTCAGCCGTCCCGTTTAATACACCTGGAGCATCCTTCGGCCAGGCAGTAACGCAAACCAGCGATACTACTTTCAGTCTAAATGAAACCGGCTTCTATTCCGTTGATTATTCAGTTGGAACAGCTGCTGCTTCAGCATTGGGAGGTATCCATTTGGAGGTGGGCGGTGCGACCGTTTCCCCTTCTACCACACTGCTTAATGCAGGTGCTGCACTTTCGAAGGAAGTATTGGTTCGTGTAAACACGGCACCAGTCAACCTGCAATTGGTTGTTGACGACTTGGGTCTTACAGTTGCAAGCGGAACTAGTTCAGATATCACCATCAAAAAAGTGGCCGACCTTTCACAGGCGCCTCAATAATCTTTAACAATAGGAGTCTACTCATAGGCTCCTTTTTCTATACTCTAGGCTATTCGTTGACATTTCCTTGCCTAA
Source organism: Falsibacillus pallidus (assembly GCF_050990905.1). GTDB lineage: Bacteria > Bacillota > Bacilli > Bacillales > DSM-25281 > Falsibacillus > Falsibacillus pallidus_A. The sequence goes on along the minus strand of NZ_CP158866.1, from coordinate 1,951,283 downwards.
TCGGAATAATAGTATAGGAGTTTTATCGCATCTGAAAGAAGGAAATTTCAATGAAAAATGCTATACGTACATTCAGAAAAAGCCATTACGGCTTCCATGCAGCTTTATTGATTCTAAAAGCATTTGCTCTGCATGCCATTTTGTTTAAAGATTTCAATCTATTAAAAGTCATTGCCTTAGAGGGCTGTTTTATTTTTCTGCTGCTCGGTCTTGCAGAAGTTTTAGCAAAAAAAGGAGCTCCCTATATTTATTTAGCAGCGAATGCTTTCATCACCACATTTTTTGCGGCTATTTTGCTATATGTCACATGGTTCAATACAATACCGACTTACCATGTGCTGCTTGAAATCGGACAGCTCGGCGCCATCCGGGATAGTGTTGCCTCTCTTTTAAGTCCTTTATACGCCTTGCTTTATGTGGATATCATTATTTTGCTGATCCTAATGATCTTCAACAAGTATCCCCTTGTACAAAGCGAAGCCAAAAGTCCTTGGAAAAGACGCACATTTCTTGGATCACTTGCCGTCTGTGTCATTGTCTTTTTTTATTATAAAAATGTAGATATAGCGAATCCGGTCCTTGCGGCTGAGTCTAAGGGAATTTTCAACTACGAAGCGATTAATATTGCTAAATCTTCAAAGCCGAATTCAGCTGCAACCATGGCTAATGAAAAGGCGGATCCATACGAAACCAATCAAAAAATCGCGTCCATTAAAGGAATCAAACTCATTCCTGCCGATCAGAGGAAATACTTTGGGATGGCAAAAGGACGAAATGTCATCGTCATTCAAGGCGAGTCATTCCAAAACTTTTTGATCGGTCTGAAAATCAATGGAAAAGAAGTGACGCCGAATTTGAACGAGCTTGTGAAACACAGCTTTTACTTCCCGAATCTCTTCCAACAGGTAGGGCCTGGGAATACATCTGATGCAGAATTCATCATGAATACCTCCCTATTCCCGAATGACAATACACCTACCTCTCTTACGGTCGGTAACAAGCAGATTCCGAGTCTGCCTAAGGTCTTGAAGGAAAAGGGATATTCAACAATGACGTTCCATACGGATAAAATCAATTTCTGGAATCGCGACCAGTTGTATCCTGATCTCGGGTTCGGCCAATATTTTGATGAAAGCTATTTTGGCGATTCGGATAAGGTTGGCATGGCAGCGTCAGATGATGTCCTGTATAAAAAAGGGACAGAAGCATTGGCCAATGCCAAAAAGCCTTTCTATTCCATGTTCATTTCACTTTCCAGCCATCACCCTTTCGTCATCCCGGATGAAAAGAAAACGCTGGATCTGCCATCAGAATACGATGGGACGCTGATCGGGGATTACTTGACCGCTCAGAACTATACGGATGCTGCGATTGGCCGGTTCATAGATGAATTGAAGAAAAAAGGGATATGGGATAATTCCGTCATTCTTTTCTATGGAGATCACCTCGGTCTTCAAGACAAAGCACTGGATGATCGAGATCAAGAACTTTTCGAACAATTTACGGGTCATAAATACAATTTAAAGGATCGATATACGATTCCATTCATTGTATCCATTCCTGGAAAAACGGATAACGGAACGGTCATTTCATCACCGGGAGGCCAGCTTGACTTCATGCCGACGCTTGCCAACCTTCTCGGGGTGAAAATCGATCATAAACTTGTCCATTTCGGACAGGATCTATTACAAGGTCAAAACAACTTGATCGGCATCCGCTATTATCTTCCGCCAGGCGGATTTGTTAACGATCATATCATTTACTATCCGAATGAAAGCTTCGCAGACGGAGATGCATTTTCCCTAAACACGATGGATCGTGTAAAGGATTTTTCCAAGTATGAGACCAGCTATCAAAAAGTCCTTACACTTGAGGAGCTGTCTGATTCCTATTATGCACAGCTGCCGGAAAGTGAATAGAAAAAAAGCGTAGGCCTGGGCTTACGCTTTTTTCATTTCCATCGTTTTCTTAGCTAAAAAAGTCCCTGCCAACAAAATGAGAGTAACGATATTTTGGAAAAACAAAATAAAAACCCGAATGAGAACTGAAGCAAAATCATATGTTTCCCCTGGTGCCATATCTCCTTGTGGGAAGGAAACGATCAAAAAAATATCAATGGCGGCTAAGAGAAATAATACTCCCCCTAATTCTATATACCTTAAAATCCATCCTCTGGCAGATCGAAACATTTGGCTGATGATTACAAGAATGATAGGAAGCATATAGGTAGTGCCCTGCCTAATGGATTCCAGGCCAGGAATATAATAAAGGCCAATCAGAACAAATACGCAGCCCCAGAAAAGCAATCCCTTTTTATCTATCTTCAAAAAACCCCTCCAAGTGAATTTTTTCTTTATTTTACCATATAGACAATCGATTGACTTTGTTGACAAAAAAATACCGCCTTCCCCAATGGAAAAGCGGTTTGCGATCAATTATTGCTCTTTATCCTGCTTTTGCAGCACGAACATCAATATCGTAATAATGGTAAATGCCGTGAACGCCAGCAGTGGAATCGTGATGAATCCAAGCCAGTCAATGTACTTGCCGGAACATGGAACACCGCTTGTACACATTTCAAACTCACGCAGCGCGGGTACATGCTGCAGCAAGTAATGGTATGCGGAGATGACGATCCCCAAAATAGAAAATGGAAGGATGTATGGATAAATGCGATGTTCATTTCGGTAAATGGCCACTCCCATGAACACAAAAAGTGGATACATTAAAATCCGCTGATACCAGCAAAGGGTACACGGGATGAAATGCTGGATTTCGCTGAAATACAGACTTCCCAACAAAGCGATAATGGAAGTGATCCATGCGGCGAATAAAGGTTTATTCATATTAGGACTCCTTTTCCGCTTTGTTTACCATTTTGATGAAATCATCAAAAGTCTTGCCGTTAAATTCCTTGCCATTAATGAATAATGTCGGAGTGCTTTGGACTTTCAACTCTTTCACTGTATCCATATCTCTTTGGAACGGGGCATCCCCTTCCCCATTTTGGTAGGCTTTCACCACTTGGTCTACCTCTTTTTGATCAGCTATTTCAGCTAATGTTTTTTCTAGGAATTCATCTGTGTAATAATCGATTTCTTCATATTTTTTATCATCCGGCTGTTTTTTGTAAAGCAATTCATGGAACTTCCAGAACGTATCATTTCCAAGTTCTTTATAAACAGTTTCAGCAAATTTAGCGGCCCGTTTTGAATCGACATTGATAAAGGCATAATTAATGAAGTAGAATTTGGCTTTACCCGTGTCGACTACCTGCTTTTTGATTTCAGGTACAAATGATTCATTGAATGCTTTGCAGTAAGGACATTTATAGTCCCCGAATTCCACAATGTTCACCGGGGCTGATTTGTCACCTAGATAAGGCTGGTTTTTATACGAAAAAGCATCTTGCTTTTCTACATGATTCGATTGCTTTCCAATGAAGATAATTGCGATGATGACTAAAAGTACGATTCCGCCAACCCAGTAAACTAGACGGGCAGAAGATTTTGGTGTTTGTTTAGACGGTTTCTGGTTCGATTTCGCCATGAGTCTCTCCTCTTTCTATATTTTCAGATGATGGCATGAACACATCCTTCTGAATGGTAGCAGCAAACTGAATACATTATAACATTTTCATCAAATAAAATTCCGTCCCAAATGTGACAGTTCCTTTACCGCCATTCATGCAGAACCTTTCAGAATGTAATCCCCTTTAGCTTTTCTCGTATTTGCTCATGTAATTCAAGCAAGAGATCGACTTTGTCCATACCGATTTCTTCCCCCGCTTTCAGCATGGCACGGTAGGAATATGCATTTTGGGCAGATGTTCTGGAAATATCTTTCCCTTTTTCAGTGAGTTGAAGAATGACTTCCCTTCTATCCTCTTCAGCTTCCATCCTGATGATGAGGCCCATCTGAACCAGTTTTTCAATATTGACGCTTATGGTACTTTTTGAAATGTGCAGTTTTTCCCCAAGTTCTTTTTGAGACATGCCTTTTGAGGAAATCAAGGTATTGATGATTCCGAGCTGTGGAAGGGAGATCCCGAGACTTTCCGCATTTTGCTGCGTAAATTTGGACGACATCCTGGCGATTTCAGAAAATGACATGACAAGCTGAGCCGCTTTTTGATAATCTTTTGATTCGTTCAGCATGGTGATCACTCCTTTTCTTTTTAGTTCATCTATGAACTATTCTATAATGAACTAAAAAGAAAGGCAAAAAAAAGGCACTCCCTAGAGTACTTAGATTACTATCACCTTTTTTTCTATTGTTACATATCTATTGGAAAAATGTCTGCAGAGCTGGATGAGCCGCACTGATATCTTTTGGTGATGATTCATCCAAGTTGCAGGGTGCTTTTTTATGTATGAGAATACTTCGGAAAGTACTTCTTCTGCACGTTGAGGTGTTAGTCCATCATTTAATAAACATCTATACAGTAATAATAAGTATTTTTCAGCTAGAATCTCCAGGTCTAATGGGCTATTTCCCTCTGCTGATTCTTCATACATGAAATCCCTTCCTTTATAAAAGTAGTCAAATTACCTATACCACTTATGGATAAAAGTTAAACAAAAGTTGCACATTCATTGTTCGGAGGAGGTGGCCGGTCCGAAAAGGTGCCTGTCCGAAAAGGTGCCTGTCACCACCCGGTTTTTGTCAGATTTTGTCGTTTGGATATGTGCCGATGGGGATTTTGCGGTGCTATTTTGGCTCATATTGAGCTGGATTTTTGCGGTGGCGCATAAAAGTGGTGTTTTGAATCATAAGAGGCATAGTCTCGCGCATAACATAGAGTTTTTCGCGCATAAAGGAATAGGAGTGGCGCATAAACTATGATTTTTCGCGCAAAGAACCCATTTCAAGCATGGCTGAACCCTAATTATCATACTATTTTTCTCCTTCCTCCATCTTCATTGGGTATTTTAACGTAAATGTGTGGCCATTTTGTCATAATTTTCAAACCCCAATGAGCATTTTGTCTCTATTTAGCACTCCTTTAGACCATCCAGTCCCGATCCGGCTCATTATGATGCATATTTCATTTAATCTTGGCCGCTTGACCGTCATTTTACAAACTTCCACATAAAAAAGGACTGCAAATCTGCAGTCCTTCCTATCTATCAATCTATTTATCTTTTAACGAATGTTTGTACCCAATAGGTTCCATAGGATCCGCCTTTGGCGAGGCCGATCCCGATTTCTGTATAATTTGGGTTTAGGATGTTTGCACGGTGGCCATCGCTGTTCATCCATGCCGTCATGACAGATTTGGCGTCTGGCTGGCCGGCGGCGATGTTTTCACCTGCTGCTGTCCAGTGAATGCCGAAATTTGTCAGCATTTTAAATGGATCGCCGTAAGTTGGTGACGTATGGGAAAAATAATTTTTATCTCTCATATCCGCAGCTTTTGCGGCAGAGACCTTCGAAATATCAGCGGCGAGTTTTAATGGTTGTGCACCTGCTTTAGCCCTTTCTGCATTGACCAAGGTTAAAACCGAATCTATTTCACTTGCAGGCTGTCCATTTTTCTTATAATCCATTGCCCTTGTGACGAATACAGCCATTTGGGAACGGCTTACTTTACCGGAAGGATCATAGATTCCGCCAGTTTTTCCAGTGGTGATTCCTGAAGCAGCCAATTTTTCAATATAATTATAGGCCCAATGAGTGGATGCAACATCCTTGAACGTATGGGACAACTGGTTTTTCAGCTCATAGGAAATCGCCAGGATTTTTGCCATCTGAGCTCTTGTAAGAGGCTCGCCTGGATGAAAATATGATACTTTAGAGAAGACACCAATATCAGTCAGTGCGGTTATGTATCGATATGCTTCGGTCCCTTTTGCGATATCTTTGAATGGGGGTGCTGGGTGGCCGGCTGTATTCAGTCCCAACGAACGCCCAATCATGACTGCTGCCTGGGAGCGCGTTACATTTCTCTCCGGTTTGAATGTTTGATCCGGGTAGCCAGTTAAAACGTGTTTATCTACCAATTCATAAATCTCGGATTTTGCCCAATAATTTGATGGGATATCGCTGAATTCAGCTGCGGCAGCCGCATGCTTCATTGGCATCAACATCATTGCCAGCAGCATGATGGATGCCAGAAGTCTCATTCTTCCAGTGTTTCTCATCTGCTTTTCCTCCTCTGATTCTACTTATCTTGCAAACTGCTGCTAGATTGGCAGCCTACCCAAAGTATACCTGAAGGCTTAAGCCAATGGAGGATGTTCCAGTAAGTAACGATTGTGGAAGAATATTCATGTGAGGAGAATTATTTCGTATTGAGGAAAGAAGCCATTGAATAAAATAAAATGTACCATCATTACCCAGCTTTTGTATGGTATAATTTCCTACTATATGAGGAAGGAGTTTTGAATATGGTAAGACCTGCAGGATTTTGGATTCGCCTTGGAGCTACGCTGCTGGATGGGTTGATCGTTTCCACTCCACTTGGACTAATCATCAGTTTTTTATTTTACCAGGACTTTCAAACAAATCATCCCCTAAATAACTTGACGCTCCTTTATGATTTGATTACGCCGGTGTTATGGTCGGGGTATGTGGTTGGGAAAAGGATTGTCGGCATCCGCATTGTCAAAGTGGATGGCAGCAATGTCACGATTTGGACTATGCTTCTCCGGATTGTCGTCGCGGGGCTTGTTTATGTGGTGACCATTGGAATCGGTGTGATTGTCAGTGCCATCATGGTTGGTGTGCGCGACGATAAACGCTCAATCCATGACTTTATCGCCGGCACTTATGTGACGTATGCAAAGCCAGGAGAAATGAAACCAGAAGAACTTTAAGAAAAAGCAAAAGGCACCCTGTCACTTTGAATGGGTGCCTTTCTTGTTTAGATAATATTGATGCAGCCGTGATAATGTAAGGAGACTGAGCACCCCTCCTAAAAAAGCTAGTGACATATCCCACTCTGAATCCCAGATGTCCCCTTGTGTACCGAGGAAATCATGCGCTTCGCGTCCTAGGATTTCAGCCGCAAGCCACTCGGCGATTTCATAGGATGCCGACAAGGCAAGGACGACGCAGAGTACGAGAAAGATCAGCCATTTAGAAGGTTTCAGACAGGATTTTCTTATCAGCACTTCCCTTATAGCAATGGCAGCAAAGCCTTTGAGAAAATGCCCCACCCGGTCATATTCATTCCGTTTCAGGTGGAATTGTTCTTTGATCCAATTAAAAAGCGGCACACGTTCGTATGTATAATGTCCGCCAATGAACATCCAAATGCACAGGACAGAAAGTATTATGTATACAAGCGTAGTAAATTGGAATTTTCGATAAGCAATAGCCAAAATGATGATTCCCGCTGTTGCAGGACCTACTTCCAGCGACCATGTCAAATAGCTTTTGGGGGAAATTCCAGACCAGATTAAAACCAGTAGAACAATGACCAGCAGAGCAAGGTGAATTTTTTTGATGGGATGAGCCACAGTGTTCCCCTCCTCTGGGGATATTTACCTTTAGTATGAAGACTTGTTTGCCATCTTATTCATTTAGCAAACTGACTCATGCCTTTTTTCAAAATTGTCTTATTCATGCAGATCTGGCATCCAGCCGAATTCAGTAAGATCAATCCTGTTTTTTGGAGACACGACAACCCCTTCAAATTCCAATCGGTCGATTTGCTCGCGCATCGAATCTTCATCCTGAAAACCAATCTCTCCTTTTGAGTTGATGACCCTGTGCCAGGGCAGTTTATATTTTGCACTCATACTATGGAGGATTCTCACCACTTGCCTTGCAGCCCGTGGACTGCCGGCAGCCCTTGCAATCTGACCGTAAGACATGACTTTCCCCTTTGGTATGGATAAGATGATTTCCACAACATTCTTTGTAAAACCCGTCATTCTTTTATATCTCCCTTATGCCTTTTCTTCATTATAACTATAATGAAAAAAAGAAAACAGGCTCTCTGTAAGCCTGTAAAATGAATGTGCGTTATTCATGCAGGATGGAATCCGTCGTTTCCAGCGAATTGGCCACTTTCCCTATTCCCATGACCCGGAACGTGTGCAGAATATGTTCGACCGAGTTGATTTCCGTTTCTGAGCATTCCACTATCAAAATCACTTCTGATGTCTTTCCCTTTTGGAGTCTTTTTTTGACCTTGTTCATCTTATAGTAGATCAACTTGATGACAAAACCTAAAAGAAAGCCAACTGTTGCATATATCAGCCCCCAATAGATCGGACCCCACTTTAGAGAAAATCCGATACTCGCCCCAATGACAGAAAAGGCTGTTGCAAGCGCCATGCCTATATCACTTAGGGACACGCCGTCAGAATGATGCATGGAATCAAATAGTTTTGGGTCAGCCGGAGGATTTTGTAAAGGAACCGCAAAGATATTCTCTTTTTTTATCCCTTTTTCCTGGAGTGCTGTAATAGCCATTTCTAAGTAGGTAGTATGCTGGAAGGTTGAAAAAATTTGCATATTTTCACTCCAATATGGATCCCTTTTTTACGACAAAATGTTTATTTTGATAATTATCTTTCAAAAATTGCTTCTGCTCCTGTTTAAACAGCTTATTGTTTTCGACGGTATTCATATAGGAATCGAATATGGAAAAGCCATAGATGGATGGAAAAAACAGCAGCCATTCCTCATCCAATACTTTTGTGGATCCCGCTACATCTCCCATAAACAGGAGTTGAATTGCTTCTAGTTCGTGTGACTGAAAGAAGAATACAACCGTCCACACGATAATGAAGAATGCCGTAGCAATTCGGTGGATATACAGCTGTCCGAGTCCCGGCATGAACATGGACCAGATGACAGACAAAAAGGGTTTCCGTTTATCCATGTAATTGATTTCAAGCGAACCCATGTCAAATGTAGAATACCGATGATTTTCCTTATCGGCCAGATAATAGATTTTGTTCATGTCGATTGTGGTCCGATAGCTGTCCCATATCGCAAAAAGATAGACCGGAATATAGATGAGCAGCCATCTGGTATCCAAGATGGCCTTTGCCTCACCAATCCTTCCTTGAAAGGAATAAATCATTCCTAGATTGACATGCGCTTTTAAATTAATGACGACTTCCCAGATGAAGAGAACGTATCCTCTGAGATATTTGGAAAGCAGCAAGTGGCCGAAGCCTGGAAATGCTGCTGACCACCACGCCACAATGTAGGGATTGCGCAGATGAATTTGGGTGGTGCCAAGAATGCTGACCTGCGCCCTATAGCGCCGTGCCGTATCGTCGCTTGTAATATTCTTCATCATGATCCCCTTACGACAGTTAATATCCCTATTTTTTACTGAATATGGAATTTTATTCGCTGATAAATCTCATTTGCATAATTTATCCGATTTTCGACAAAATACGAACATTATGCAATTTAATATAAATAACATTCGCTTTTGAGTTGATTGGACGAACTGTTTATGATATGATGTCCGTAACATACAAGCTTGCCTGCACAGTGACTGACGACAAACGTGGAATCAACCACAAGGGAGCTGTGTTCAGTATAACGTCGGGTCGTCTGGGCAGAGATAAGGATCAAATTCCCCTTATCTCTTTTTATTTTGGCTCTTTTCTTAAAGTTTGTTGCTTTTGAAATGAAAACAGGTTAGTTTATGCTATCATAATAGCTTGTTTAGCTAGAAAAGAGCCTGGATTCTATATCGCAACAATCAATACATGTAATTACGCGTTAAAATCGGCAGTAAGATTTTAACAACAATCGTGAAGAAAACAGCCATTATTTTTTCTCAGGAGGGATACATATATGGAAAAGTTGATCTTGGATGGGACCAAAGTAGCTGGACGTGTGAAAGACAGCTTGAAGGAACGAGTCGAAGAGTTGAAAAAGAAAGGAAAGACGCCATGTCTTGCCACCATATTGGTTGGGGACGATCCTTCCTCTGAAACCTATGTCCGAATGAAAGGGAATGCCTGTCAGAAAATCGGCATTGATTCCAAGCGCATTCACCTGCCGGAAGAAACCACGACAGAAGAACTGCTTGCCGTAATAGATGAATTGAATGAGGATGAAAAAGTGGATGGAATCCTACTGCAGCACCCTGTACCATCGCATGTGGATGAGCGGGCTGCGTTCGAACGGATTGACATTGAGAAGGATGTCGATGGTGTGACAAGCTTTGGATACGGACAGACGGCCCTCGGCTTTGGTAAATATCCATCCTGTACACCTGCAGCCATTTTGCGCATCATCGATGACTACGAAATTCCGGTAAAAGGAAAGCATGCTGTTGTTATCGGCAGGAGTCCGATCCTTGGAAAGCCCGTCTCAGCATTGCTGCTTAACCGGGATGCGACAGTGACAACGTGCCATTCCCACACTCAGAACCTACCTGACATCGTGAAGCAGGCAGACATCGTGGTCGCTGCTGTCGGAAGACCTGAGTTTGTCCAGGGGGATTGGATCAAAAAAGGCGCGGTCATCCTCGATGCAGGATATAATAAAGGAAATATCGGCGATGTCGACTATGATGCATGCTATGAAAACGCAAGTGCCATCACCCCTGTACCAGGAGGCGTCGGCCCCGTTACCATCTCCATGCTGCTGAAGCACACGGTTGATGCGGCAGAGGAAAAAATCACCAAGTAATCAGCAATGAAGCGCCTTAAATCTCGGCGCTTTTTTTTATCGGTTGGAATGTTTCAGTCTTGCTAAGACCGGACTTTCATTACAATTTTTTGTCACTTCTTTCGTCCCGTCATCACTGCTGTCCCTCATGCATATTCTGTAATTCAGATTGGTTTTGAGAGGTGAATGACATGTTTTTCGGACTGAAATACGGACACAAGTCCTTCCTCCTGGCTGTCGCGGGGATCATTCTTGAATTCTTCGCACATGCAGCAGGGATGGGTTCATTTTTAACGGGGCTTTTCACAGGCGCTGGCATACTGGCAATCTTATTCAGCTGGGGTTACTGCATCATCAGTTTTATCCGAAGGGAACGCGGAGGGTGGAAATACTCTGGTCTCATCCTTGTATTGGGAGTAGTCATTGCTGTTACATTTTTCCCATTCGTCATTGATATGTACCATTTTAATAAACAATAACAAAAAGCCGCAGACCCTTGCATCTGCGGCTTTTTGTATTAAGCTGATTTCCCTGTCGACGTCCCTTTTGCGATTTTCATTCGGTCGCTCCCCATCATGAAAACAAATAGAAATGCGAGCCCCGCGGGAACCAGCGCCCACATAAATGTATGGACGATGGATATAGATAGAGCATCCGTAATTTTTGTCAGCACCGCTTGAGGAATGCTGTCCCGTGCACTTTCTGAAAGGATGGAGCGTGCATCCCCCATTTCCTTCCCTATGAACATGCTGCCCATTCCAGAGAATGCTTTTGTCAATTGATCCGTGAAGCCGCTTCGCTGAATCGTTCCGAAAATGGATATTCCGATGGTCATTCCAAGGGAACGAATGAAGTTGCTTGTGGAAGTGGCTGATCCACGCTGTTCCATCCCGAAGTTATGGATGGCTGCCATACTTAACACGGAGAAAGAGAAACCAACCCCGAATCCAACGATGATCATATAAAGAGTCAAAAGCCATCTGCTCGTTTCCGGCGTCAATGTACTCAATAGAATCATTCCGATGAGAAAAATAATTCCGGACAGAACCATGATATTCCGGTAGCTCATCTTGGTCGTCAAGATCCCTCCCACCTGAGCTGTAACGACTGACCCAAGCATCATTGGTAGAAGGATCAATCCCGAGTTGGTCGCTGTTCCGCCGTATACCCCCTGAACAAAAATCGGGATGTACACCGTCGAAGCCATAAAGGCAGCACCGTAAAATAAGGCAACGATCGTACTTCCTGCAAATAAACGATTTTTAAACATTGCAAATGAAATGATCGGCGATGACGCTTTTGTTTCCACAATCAAAAAGGCAATCATCAAGAGGGCAAAGCCTGAAATGAGGCTGATGATAGGCGTGGAGCTCCATTCGTATTTCTGTCCGCCCAGTTCAAGGGCAAACATCAAACAGACAACTGCTCCCACAAGCGTAAAAGCTCCTGCCCAATCAATCTTCTGCTCGATGTGTGTGCGTGATTCTTTATAATAGATGGAAACGAAAATCAATGAGAGCAATCCGAGCGGCAAATTGATATAGAACACCCAGTGCCAGCTGATGTAATCCGTGATATAGGCGCCAAGCAAAGGTCCAAAAATACTGGACAGCCCGAATACTGCTCCGAATAACCCACCCATTTTCCCTCTTTTTTCTGGAGGGAAGATATCAAATACAATTGTGAATGCAATGGGAACGAGCGCACCTCCACCTATTCCCTGGATCGCCCTGTAAATGCTGAGCTGAGTGATGGTTTCTGCTGTTCCACATAAAGCGGAGCCGAGCATGAAGAAAATCAAGCCAAAAATAAAGAACCGCTTCCTGCCATACATATCGGACAGTTTTCCGAATATGGGCATCCCTGCCATTTCAGCTACCATGTAGGCGGAAACGACCCAAACAAAGCTTTCGAGGCCTCCAAGATCCCCAACAATCGTTCCCATTGCCGTGACAACGATGGTGTTGTCCATCGATGCCATCAGAATTCCGAGCAGCAGCCCGGCAACCACAAAACCCAATTTGCTATCTTTACTTGTCATGTGCACATGCTCCTACCCCTGTTAGTATTTTTTCTTTTCTTTAATAGTCGAATTAGATGTATGCTTGAAGGACTCCGAATATTCAACCAATCCAATTTCACATCCTGAGCCGACCGTCACATTTCTGCCGCGCACAATATCAGCACGTGTATTTTCTATGGAAATATCATCCCCTTCGATGATTTTCACTTCAAGGGTGCCATCTCCTTTGCCGAACGGAAAAAATGGCAGTGCAGATTTTTTTTTGACAGAAATTTTACTGCCGCCGATTTCTGCAGCACGGCTCACGCCAAACCTTAAACCAATATCCAGAACTTCCGCACTCAGCAAACCTTCTGCTGTAAAATTTCCATGGAGTTGGAATATTTCCATTTCAATATTTCCTCCAGATGAAATGCTTCCTTTAATATCAGCTTTTTCTCCTTTTATGCCGCCAGCAAGATCAAGTGATCCCCGCACTTTCGTTTTATGAATAGCCGCATCGCTGCCAGAAGTGAGCTGCCCGATCACTTTCAGCTCAGTGCCTTGCATGGCGCCTTTTACATTGGTTTCGCCAAACACATCCAGTTTTTCATAACGGATATCCCCCTGCAATTCACTGGAGCCAAATGTCTTAAAGACCTGGCATTCCACATCATGCAGAATCGTTCCTTCCCCGCGGATGGTAATTTTATCGTAGGATCCCCCTGATGCACTCCCAGAACCGGTAATTTTCACATGATTTTGACCGCTCATATTACTCCCCTCTTTCTTTTCAAATCTTTCTCGATTCTTTCACCACAGCGTTTTTATCCTGAAAAAATGTGCCGCTGTATTCGACCAATCCGATTTCACAATTCGGTCCGATCACCACTTGATTACCGCGCACAACCTGTGCAGTGGTCCCTTCAAGTTCGATTTCATCCCCTTCAATGACTTCCGCTTCAAGCCTGTTCGGAAAAAAGGATTTAATCAGTTTTAATAATGCTTGCTTCTCTTGTTTAGCAATGATTTGCTGGCAGCCGATTTCCTTTGCTTTGCTTTCCCCTGAAAGTTTGATCTTTACCGTCTCAGCATTTAGGAGGCCCCCTATCGTAAATCCGCCTTCGCCTTTAAAGTTTTCAACTTCACAATCCCCATCGATTGTCACTTTTCCATTGACTGTGATTTCTTCCCCTTTAAGATTCCCGCCAACGGAAGCTTTTCCTGACACAGTCATTTTCTCCATTTGGACATTTTCTTGAATGGAGGCAGATCCGTTTACATTAATTTCGGCAGCCGTCAATTGCCCGTTGATTTTCGCTGAGCCGCTGACCGTCGCTTGTTCCGCTTTCATATTTCCATTAATCACACCTGCTCCGTTGCATTCAAAAATGGTGCATTCGGCATCCCCATTTACGGTCCCTTTTCCATTCAATTGGACTTTATGAAAAGTTCCGCCATTCGATGAACCGATCCCATTGATTTGAAGATCCCCAAGTTTATTCGCGTTCAAATTAATCCCCCATTTAAAGTAATTTTGTTTTCAGTTCTTCCATGCATTTTGTGATAGATAGACGGGCTACCATTTTCGTTCCTTTTTCAAAAAATACTTCTTCGCCATTCATCAAAATGAGGCAGCTTGAGATTCCCAGTTTCCGAATGAAGATGATGATGGAATCCTTCTTCTGCAGCTGGCTGGAATGTTCCTTGAGCAATTCCAAGAGCATCCTGCCTTCATCCAGCTGGATGTCGCCGGATTCGAGCATCGACGAGAGCATATAGAGATTCAGGATCTCTTCAAAAGGAAATTCACCTGAAACTCCTGTCTGATCCAAAAAGAAATTCATGACGCTCTCAGATGCGACCCCTTTTGAGATTAATTCTTTTGCTGTCAGCTTTAGACTGGAGGCAGCAGGAGAAAACATATCCGCAAGTTCGTCGAGCGAAAGGTTCTCCTTCATAGTTTGAATCTTTTCGATCCTCTCCAGAATTTTTTGCTTCGGGAAGAAAGTTTCCTGGCCCGTGAAAGTCGATTTACGGATGAACCAATCTTCCGGGATCAAGTTCTTCCGTTTCCAACGGTAAAGCTGTCCGTAGGAAATGCCCGTGAGGTCCAATAAATCCTTTTTTGAAATTAGTTCATGGCTCAAATGAAACGCTCCTTTCTGATACCTAGAATGTAACATAACACTGTTACGCATGTAAATAGACTTTTGGAAAATTAGTTATCATTCAGCTCGAGCTTGATATGAAAGGGATTTTTACATATAAAAAAGCGAAACACTGTTCTGTTTCGCTTTTACTTTAAAATGTTTTGTAGGATTGTTTCGCTGTTTTACAATACACCGGAGAACATCCGGGCAAACGATTCCTTCGTCCGATTCCATATCCCCCGCTTATAATACTCGACAGGCATGATTCTTACACTGTCTTTCATATCCGCTTCATAATGGGCGACAAGATCACGGATGGAAGTAGACCCCAGCATGAAGACATTGACTTCAAAATTCAGATGGAAGCTTCTCATATCCATATTGGCCGTTCCGAGTGATGCGAGATTGCCATCGACGATAATGATCTTCTGATGCATGAATCCCTTTTGATACGAATAGATCTCCGCCCCGCAGCGAAGCAGTTCAGAGAAGTAGGAGCGAGTTGCATACTGTGTCAGGAATCCGTCATTGATTTCCGGAACCATGATGCGAACTTGAATTCCTTTAGATGCGGCAATCCTGAGTGCAGTACGGATGGATTCATTCGGCACGAAATACGGCGTTGCGATCCAGATGGATTGTTTAGCAGAGGACATCATCGTGTAATAAAGGTCGCTCATGACGCCTTCGGCTGTATCCGGTCCGCTAGCAACCACCTGCACAGCGCCATTCCACTCGTCTTCTGCCTCTGTTACAGGGGGTTCATACTTACCAAGCAAATTATCCCCGCTGACATAATGCCAATCAAGCAAGAATACGGTATGCAAAGTATGGACAGCCTCCCCTTCCAGCATCATATGGGTATCCCGCCAAAAACCGAAGTCCGGATCCTCCCCAAGATACTCGATGCCAACGTTCAATCCGCCGACAAATCCCACTTTCCCATCAATGACAATAATCTTTCGATGATTGCGGAAGTTGAACTTTTGATTGAAAAAGCCGTATTTCAAAGGTGAAAACGGGTAAACCTGGATCCCAGCGGCCTGCATCGCTTTGATGTCCTCGCTCGAAAGATGCATGCTGCCTGCAGAGTCAAATGTAAATAAAACTTCCACCCCAGCTTTTGCTTTCTCTATCAGGATGGCCATGATTTCCTTCCCAAGCCTGTCTGAACGGAAAATATAATATTCCATGTGAATGTATTCTTCTGCTTTGGCCAGTTCTTCCTTTATTTTGGAGAAGGTCTCATCCCCGTTTTTAAGGATGGTGGTCCTGGATTTTGCATTCAGCGATGTGAATGCGACCCGGTCTGCAAACTTGGCAAACTCGTATTGGTTATCCTGCAAGAAAGAAAGATCTGGAGACGATTCGCTTTTCATCACCCTCTCCCATTCTTCCCGGTCATTCCTCCGTTTATGGTAGAACAAATACCCTTTCAGATAGAGCTGTCCTGAGTATAAATAAAATAAGTACCCAAGCACCGGTATGAAAACCAGCACGTATATCCAAAGCAGCGTCGCCTGTGCCGATCGATTCTCAAGCATCAGGGAAAACGCTGTAATCAATATGATAAATGCATAAATCAAAGTAAACGAGAATTTAATCCAAAAGGAGTATCCCGTCAAAAAAATTACATACAACGCTGCCATCAATACCAGCAGAAATAAAAACTCCATTCGCCGTCTCTTCATCCAATAACCCCATATCTATATGTAATTCAATCTGTTCATTCTTTACCCTTGTTGCGGCTCGGACTAACCTAAGCCGAAGTCTGCCAAACAAAAAAATTATTGTTAGTAGTATCGGAAATTAAAAGGGATTTTATTTCAGCGTTAAATGGAGCTGAGAGGAATTCAGTGAACTTCATATTAAGAATATAGCCAAGAATATAAAAAGCCCGCGGGATTTTTGATCCAGCGGACTTTTTATATTCATTATTGGGCTGCTGACGATACGCCTGATTCTTTGTCCGTGAAGATTTGCATTTCATTGAATGGGAAAATGCGCAGATCCACTTTTCCAACCACTTTGTCTTGATTAACAAATCCGAAGACGCGGCTGTCTTCACTGACTTGGCGGTTATCACCAAGGACGAAAAGTTTTCCTTTCGGCACGGTCTTTTCGCCTGTAAGTTCTTCAAGTGTGAAATCAGGGGTCAGGTTCCCTTGTGTCACTCTTGCTTTGTATTGTTTCAGATATGGTTCTTTCATCGGCTTGCCATTGATATACAAGGTATCATCTTTATAGGCAACTTTATCTCCCGGGAGTCCGATGACGCGCTTCACATAATCAGCGGTTTCAGTAGCATGGAAGACGATGATGTCAAATCGATCCGGCTGCTTCAGATCATAGTCCAGTTTGCCGACAATCAAGCGGTTGCCATCTTGAAGGGTAGGCATCATTGATTTACCTTCTACTACATAATTCGAGAAGAGGAAGGATCTCACGAGAATGACGACGATGACTGTGATTCCTATGGTTTTTATCCAGCTCATTAATTCACTTTTGCTGCTTTCTTTCATACAAATCCCTCATTTACTAAGATCTTGGCGTCAATTAGTGCAATGGATGCTTGGTTTTTAAGGATTTGCTGAGTTTTTTTCATTTGACATCCCAGCGTCCAGTGTTCATCCTTTTTCATTATACTGAATACCTGGACAAAAGAAAAAGGAAAAGGGAAATTTCATGGAAATTGGTTCATTCTTCATACATTGCTGAATAGCGTATGTTCCTCTATGTATTGGCCTTTCACACCATTCTGCAAATAGTTCAGCAATTCTTCCTGGACCACGGGATAAAGCTTGATTTCCTTTAGCTTCTCAATTGGGATCCACTTCGCCCCTGTCTGTTTTGGATCCGGAGCAGCCGGTTTGAATGAATTGTAGTGTCTAGAAAGAGTGGCTTTAAAAATCATGCTGAGTGATTGAACCGGACCAAATCGGTGGTCAAGCAAATGAGGGGAATATTCATAGGAAAAGGCAAATTCCCCTATTTCAACTTCCACACCCCCTTCTTCCCATGCTTCCCTCTTAGCAGCTTCTTTTACCGATTCACCAGCTTCAACCCCGCCGCTTGGAAAATTGTAATGAAGACCGCTTTTTTCATCATTGAATTCTGCAAGAAGAATGTGGTCATTCTCAATGATCACTACCCCTGCTCTTACCCTGATTGGATAAGTCACCTAAATCCCCCCTAATCAAAAGATATTTCATGATCATACCACATTTCCATAATATTCCGAAAGTAAAAACCTAAATGTGACAACCTAAAAGTGACAGTCACGCCCCGGTTTTTGTCGGAAAAAAACGCTGGCATGCCCCAGGCACCCAGCGTGTCGTTTCAGTATTTTAGGGAAATGGTGATTCCTGATGGATCTTTCACCATAACCTCTTGATGATTTTCTTTAACAGAATAGCCTTCTGCAGACAATTTTGCTGCAACGGCATTTCTTTTTTCTTCGCTTGGGTAAATCAACGAATACCAATTCAACCCTGTTTTATTTTCCGGCTGAAGGCCAGCTCCTTTGCTGTTCCACGTATTCAACCCAATATGGTGGTGGTATTTTCCTGTTGAGATAAACAGCGCCTGCGCTCCATATCGATTCACTGCATCAAATCCAAGGAGGCCGGTATAAAACTGCTCTGACTGCATCAGATCCGATACCTGCAGGTGGATATGCCCCATGATCGTGCCTTCAGGAAGACCCGTCCATTCATCTCCATCCCACTTCGACATCAAATCGTTGACATTCAATTGGATTGTCGCCATTGAAACTTCCCCGTTTTGCCATTCCCAATCCTCAGATGGTCGGTCTGAATAAATTTCAATCCCATTTCCATCCGGATCGGACAGATAAATAGCTTCACTTACCAGATGATCAGATCCACCTTGCAGCGGATAGCCCGCCAATGCTAAATGACGGAGAACATCAGCAAGAGCAGCTCGATCAGGAACCAAGAGTGCCAAATGGAAAAGGCCTGGTGAAGACATGTTTCCTTTTGTGATTTGCTCAGGCTGCACCAAACGAACCAATGGTTTTTTGCCATCGGCTGTAAGAACTGCCTTTTTCCCGGACTGCTCGAGAATCTTCAACCCTATGATTTCTTGATAAAACTGCGTGGATTGATCAATATTTGTTACGGATAACTCAATTTCCCCTGGATATATATTCGGAGATTCATGGAATGATTGTTTCATCATTTAGGACTTCCTTTCAAACAAATGCATTACATTTGCACTATACTCCCTTAATATCTCGAAGTCAAAGTAAATATCCTGCATGATAAAAGAATGAATTATAAATTCGATTTGTATCGAAATATATAATTGACGAATTTGAAACAAAGGAATATTATTCTATATATATCCAATGTTACATTCGAAAAATATCGGAGGTGCTTATTCCCTTGACTGAACAGGATTCCGGGATTCACTTTATCAGTTCTCCCGTCTTTGAATTTCTCGCTTCCCTTTATATCGTTCATAATCATGAGAAAATCAAACCAAAACAGAATGATTATGAAGCCAATCACGCCTTAAAATCCAGTATGGAACGAATTGATAGGAGTATGAATTCTGCGCAAAAAAACGAATTGGATGTCTTTTTTCATTATGAAACTTACATCGGCCTATCTCTTATCCGCTTTTCATACGAATCGAATACCCACCAGGATATTGACCAATTTTTAGCATGTCTGGAACAAACGCCGGCTTATGAATTATTTTCATTCCTGCTTCAGACTGGATATACATCCAAAGAGATCAAGTCCGTCAACGACCACGGAGAAGTCCTTGATTTCATTAATGAAGCTGCCATCCCTGAATCTGAAAAATGGAAGCTGACCTTCCTTTACGTCAATCGGGATCAGACGAAAGAAAGACTACTCACTCTTTTGAAAAACTATTACAATACCTCCTTTAAAAAGGAATTGGCCGCAGCCCTGGAGCATCATGAAGAAAGCTTTCACATCATCAAAGAAGCTGGGGTCTTATCTTCACGGGCAAAAGCATTGGAAATGTTTCCATACCTTCCGAAAGATACTGTTTTAGATGAAAAGACGGAGATCATTTTCGCTCCATCCTTCTTTTATGACCATGCTTCAATGGTTTCCGGGGAGGAAGGTTCGATTTTATGTCTTTATGGAATCAATCAGCCCGAGAACGGACAAGACGAAAACTCGAGTGAAGAAAAGCTCATTAATGCTTTGAAGGTGATCGGGGATGATAAACGGCTGAAACTTATGAAACTGCTTAGCAAATCACCGTTCTACGGCTATGAATTGGCAAAAAAGCTGAATTTATCAAATTCGACTGTGTCGCATCACCTCTCCCTTTTAACCAGCTATGATATTGTCAGTTCAAAACGAATGGAGAATAAAGTTTATTTTGAATTGAACAAAGAGAGAGTCGAAGAGTTATTTAAAGCTGCTTCCAAATTATTTTCCGAATAAAAAGCCCTAAGTCTAAGGGCTTTTCATTTGATCTTTCATTCGATTTATATCGAAACACTAATTTCAAACGTATAAAAAGGAGTGACAGCAATGTCTATTTGGAAAAATCGTGATTTTTTATTATTATGGTCAGGAAATACCGTTTCGGTCTTCGGAAATCGCTTATACATGATTGCATTGATGTGGTATATCGCGGAGAGAACGGGGTCTTCCGTCGCTTTAGGATTGAGCGTTCTTTGCTTCACCATTCCAACGGTGCTTTTGTCCCCTGTCGCCGGCGTCCTATCTGACCGGAATTTTAAAAAACAGATGCTCATTTCAACCGATATACTAAACGGCCTTCTAATGATAGGAATGAGTTTTTTGATACTATCAGACTCTTTTCCGCTGGTTTGGCTCTACCTCCTTATGATTCTATCATCATCTGTATCAGCATTTTTTTCTCCCGCCATTTACTCGACAGTCCCTTTGATTGTTGGGAAGGACCAATTGGCAAAAGCAAACTCTTTGACGCAAATGACCACACAGATGTCGAATATTCTCGGACCGGCAATCGGCGGCACGTTGATTGCTTTTACAGACATGTGGATTCTGTTTCTGATCAACGGGATTTCCTTCCTTTTATCGGCTTTGACTGAAAGCTTTATAAGAGTCCCGATTCTCGATATGAAGAACCGGCAAACCAAATTCAAAGAACAATTCAAGGAAGGCATTCAGTATATCTGGCATTTCGGCCCCCTCCTCCACCTCATTGCCGTCGGGGGGATTTTGATCAATTTTTTCCTTGCACCGCTTCAGGTTTACATTACCCTTATTTGCAGCCAGATTTTAAAAACAAGCGCCAGTATGATGGGGTTTATCGATGCCTCCATTTCCGTTGGAGCCTTAGCTGGAAGCCTGCTCATTTTATGGAATGTGTTTAAAAATAAAACGGCCATGGTCATTTTTGGTTTAAGCATTGAGGGCATCGCCTTACTGATCGCAGGTCTTTTCTTACAATCTTATTTTGCCTTGATTTCCTTCGCATTTATTTTGGGATTTGGAATCAGCCTTGCTAGCGTCGGGATTTCCACTTTATTTCAGACACTTGTTCCGGATGATAAGAGGGGGAGGGTGGGAAGCGTGCTGACAGCCCTTTCGACGTTTATCGTCCCAATCGGCACGTTGTTCGGGTCGTTTATTATTGACTACACTTCTATGTCTATCATTTTGAGCTGGTCAGGGGTGATTGTAGCATTATCAGGGATTTCGCTGATCGTTCCTTATTTGAAGAAAGCTTTCGTGGAGAAAACAAAGGAAACTGCTATGTAAGGGGTATTTGATGCTTCAATGGGTGGGATAATAATCCTAATACGTAAAAGTTAGGATGTTATGATGATGGAAACCACACTACATGCCGTACTGCGAACGGTTATTTCCTTACTAGTACTATTGCTCGTAACATTTTTTATTGGCAAACAGTTAAATGCCCATAAAAACCACTATAATTTTGCCCTATCAATCACTTTGGGATCCTTCATTGCCAATATGGGATTCGATACGAATTTGAAATTTTGGCCGCTTCTCTGGTCATTCACATCGCTAATTTTCTTGTATATCATTGTCCTCAATGCCTCATTTTACAGCAGAAAGTTCCGGACTTTTTTCTCAGGAAAGCCGGAGCCGATCATTGAGAATGGAAAAATAAATGAAGAATCGATGAAACGGATCAAGTATTCTATCGATAACTTAAATCAACATTTGCGGGAACAAGGTATATTTGACATCAGTCAAGTGGAAATGGCGATTTTAGAATCCAGCGGAAATCTGTCTATCATGAAAAAAACACCATTTGAACCCGCCTCTAAATCAGACATTAATCCTGTAGTCGACAGTGTGCAATCCCTGCCCATAGAGGTGGTGCTGGAAAGGAAGCTGATTAAGAAGAATTTAAGGACACCCTATACAGAAGAGTGGCTGTTCGAAGAGCTGTTGAAAAGAAGTATCAAGCTCGACAATGTGTTTTATGCTGTCATCAGCTCGAATGGCACATTATTTGTGGATGAATATAACCAGTAGAAGGCGTCTCCTTTATAAGGAGTGCCTTCTTTTGCGTGCGATTTTTATAAAGTCGCCAAGCCAGCAGAATTCAAACTGATCTGCCCCTTTTTCTCTCACACTCAAATAATAATATTCCTTTTCTTTATCACCTAAAGACACAATATAATCCCATCCTTCTTCCGCTGCCTCTTTCAATTTTTCTTCATACGATAAATTCCGTTCATCCAGTTTCAAATGAACCCCAGCGAGTTTCAGCTTTCGTGCGATTTCAGATCCGAAGTCTAAATCTTCCTCGGAATGCGGCAGGATGATGGCAGAAACCGGTCCTTCTTCCTTTTGTGCTGAATTTAAGCCGCCTATCATGAATTCCTGTAAATCCTTTCTCAGCATTTCCTCATGAAGTGATTGAAATGAATTTTGCATAATACTCTCTCCTTTTTTTAATAGAAATAAAAAACACACCCATCCCTGTAAAAGGGACGAGTGTGAAAATACCCGTGGTTCCACCCAAATTCCGCTGAATTTTTGTTCAAAATTGCGGCACTTCGTATGCTTTAACGCAGCGTCTGCGGCATTGGTTACTCGCTGTTCCCCAATGCAGCTCCCAGGCGGTAAATGATTTTCCCTAAGTTTAGGAGTTCTCAGCACCCTCCCTCTCTGTCAAACCGTTGAAAATCACTCATGTCCCGTTCTTTGCTTTTCCTTTTTATTCGATGAAAATAAAAACACACCCATCCCTATCCATAAATAGGGACGAGTGTGTGAGATACCCGTGGTTCCACCCAAATTCCGCTGATTCATCAGAATGCATGCGGCACTTTGTCGCTTTAACGCAGCGTCTGCGGCATTGGTTGCACATTGTTCCCCAATGCGGCTCCCAGGTGGTAAGTCATTCCCCTGCAATCGAAGGTTTTCAGCTGCCCCTCCGTCTCTTTAAATGAGGTTGGAATCACTCATGTCCTGATCTAAGCATTTCGCTTCTAATGATTACTATAGAATATACACTACCTTCATAAAAGTTGCAATAGTCAGATAAATTTTTTTTTACAAACTATTTTTTGTACCATCGCCAGCCCTTTTTAGAAAACTAGTAATATCGCATAAGCATGTCCCCTTCATTTTCATATCTTATGAATGTAAGAAGATATCTTCTATTTCCTTTAGAAAGGAGGTAGAATTCATGATTAACTTAGTTTCCGTTCTTTTGGCAATCGGATTGGGTGTCGTTTATATCTTAGCCTTGCTTTTAGGCACAGATGCACAACGCAAAGCAATCAGAGATGCCATCAAAGCAGTTTTAGGTATGTAAGAAGAGTTTTAGGATCCTGATATCTTCTGCCCCATGAGGCGGTTCTTCCGCTTAATGGGGTCATACATTCAATATTTTGGAAGGGAGGAACAAAGGATGTCTGATGATAAATCTTTGGATTTGGAATCTTTAATGAACGCAGCAGCTCAACTGATGAAAAACGATCAACTTCTTGAAAATGCCGTAAAATTAATGGCTGATGACAGTGTATTGAATTCAATCAAGGATATCTCTTCCTTGAAAGATGCAGTGGGTCAAGTGCGTGAAGCGGACTCCAACAATGCAATCCTGAAAGAGCTGAAAGAAATGAAATCACTGCTGGAAGAAATCAAGCGCAAAATCTAAGTTTCCTACCCTACCACAACCTATGTGAGCAGTATGGCAAATGGCCGGCTATACTGCTCTTTATATTGGATTGCAGCTATTTGGTTTACATAATAATATTATCGTTTCTTCCCTTCGGAAGGAATTCCCGAGTTGCTTCTCGAATATATCTTTTGAGACTCAGGAGGAGATTACATGATGAAAACAAATTTGATATTGGTAGAAGGTCTTCCCGGCTTTGGAAAATCCACGACAGCAAAGTTTGTCAAGGATTTGCTGGAGAAACAGAATGAAAAAGTAGAATTATTCCTTGAGGGGGATTTGGATCATCCTGCTGATTATGACGGCGTTGCTTATTTGACAGAGGATGCATTTGACGCCCTGATGAAAGAATTCCCTGAATATAGAGAGGCTGCTGCAGCATATACCACCGAAAGCAAGGATCATCATATGCTGATTTCTTATGTGAAAATGAAAAATGACATAATAGCACCAGATGCATTCTGGGAGAAATTGAGTTCCAGGGATATATATGAGCTTCCCCTAGATGTACATATGAAACTGATTACGGAACGCTGGGAAAAATTCGCCGAGGAATCAGCAGCGAATGACCTAATTTATATATTTGAGTGCTGTTTCATTCAAAACCCGGTGACGATGAGTTTGGTGAAATATAATGAATCTGACGATACGGCGATAGAGTATGTACATCGATTGGCCGATGCTGTAGAAAGTCTGAATCCCCTTCTACTTTATGTTACTCAAAATGAGTTGGAAAACGCTTTTCTTAAAGCGGTGGAGGATCGCCCTAAAGATTGGATCGATTTCTTCATGGACTACTATTGCGGGCAGGGGTATGGAAAAGCGAATGGATATGAAGGCCTCGAAGGTACCATCGAAGTATTAAGAACACGTCATGCGCTGGAAATGAAAATCTTCCACTCTCTCAAAATGGAAAAATTCCTATTGGACAATTCAGCATTTGACCGGGAAAATCACCTGTCCCGACTGGAAAATTTGCTTTTGGAAACCAAAATTTAAATAGAAAAAAAGGACTCTTTTTTGAAGTGAGAATCTCAATCCCCCTTAAAAAAGCATCCTGACAGCGGATAAAACGATTCGAACTTATAAGCGGGTCGTTTTTCCTTTTGTGGTACCTCTAAATAAAACGATATTTGCGTGAGAATTGCATAATTACTAATAGAATCGTTAAACCAACAAGAAGAACCCACATCATGTTTGAAGGAATGATGAATAGTAACACACCAAATAAAATGGCTGTTAAAGAAGTGATAGCAGTCGACTGCTCTGCCGTAAGTTTTACTTGAAGATGACTATATAAAGTCATTGGCAATGCCAAAGTAAATAACGGGATATAAATAGCTAAAATAGAGGCTTGAATAAAGGATATTGCAACCACTGCTATTAAGAATCCGATTGACGTTGTAAGATTTCTTCCTTTAAATTGTTTACCTGAAAAGGCGCCTAATACCAGGAGAAAAATAATTATTAAGCTTGAGCACATTCCTGTTTTGAAAACAAATGAATTACCTGTGAAGTAAGCTAATAGTGAAAAGCAACTGAAAGAGACAAATGGAAAAAATAAGATTGAGTTATTTTGCCCTTTTTCGATATTCATCACATTTGTCAAACCTATAAGAAGCAGCAAGGTAAATGGAATCGTCAAATAACCTATGTCAATGAGATTGCCCAGAAGAATGTAACGAACTTCAAGTTTGCCGATCATTATCATGATGAGTGCGGCAGAAATTTGACCAATAATCCCTAAAATGCTTAATGATTTTGAAATCTGAGCTGCTTTTCCTGTTAGTATAATTACTAAAATCCCAAAGAATAATGCTGCATATAACACATTCTCGCCTCCCACTTGAACATGGCAAATACTCATTGTTAATTTTAACATAAAATTCCATATTAAACATTTACCTTCTAAAGGAAAATTCGACAAAATCCCCCAAAAACCGGGTGGTGCCTGTCACCTGTAGTGTTAGTTGTCGTAGATTTCTTTTTTCCAAAGTTTCGGGTTTTTGGCATATTCGCTTAGGTCCCTGCCGAATGTTTTTTCGAGTTCAATCCTTGTGTATTCAAATGTTTGGACGGGATCGGTTTCAACGATCATCTTCACTTGATCTGCATTATCAATTAAGCACAGGTAAGCGGCTGCATTGGTCAGCATTTTATCCTTTAATCCAGATTGGGTGAACTCATCGAATTGTTTAGCGTTTTTCGATGCATACGTAATCGTCAATCCATATGGAGAAGTTTTCGTCTGTAGTGAGATTTCCTTCACCAGCAGTCCGCCAGGCAATGAATGAGCAATCTGGATGACCATGCTGTTATTCCCCACATAAGGGGTCTCTAGTTTAGAGAGCTCATACAGATTCATGGTTTCTCCCGCATAAGAAAAGTGCTTTGCCGTTCCCGTTTCAGGTCCTGCTCCATTATGATGCACGGGTTTTAGTGCCGACATGCCGATAAGCACAATGATGAACAGGGCTGCCAATCCTGCTGCTGCCTGAATCACAATAGGTGTAAACTTCCTTGTTTTCCTCGCGCTTGATTCAGTATTCAAAATTTGATTCAACATTTGCCCTTTTTCTTTGTCCGAAAAGTTTGGTTTAGGAAGTTTCTTCAGACGGGATTCCAATTGTGCCTCCGTTTCTCTATGCATCATAATCACCTCCCAGTTTTCTTGCCAGCGCTTCTTTTGCCCGATAATAAGTCGATCGGACTTTTTGTGGACTCCATTCCAGAATGGCGGCTGTTTCGCCAACGGAAAATTCCTTGATTCCCCGTAGTATCAACACGTTGCGGTAGCTCCCCTTCAATTGATGGATAGCTTCATAAAGCTCCCTGCTGCTTTCATTCATTTCTGCCATCCGTTCAGGCGAGGCTCCAGCGTTTTCAGGCTTAAAATGTTCATTTTGAAAAATAGCTGCCAATCCAAACCTGGCTCTTCTTTCCCGCCTGATTTTGTCAGTGGCTGCATTTAAAGCAATCCGGAACAGCCATGTCTTAGGTGTGGAGTTTCCATTGAATGATTTAATGCCATTTAGTGCTTTAATAAAGACTTCCTGCACGAGATCCTCCGCATCCGATTTGCCCAATCGATAATAAAAATAGTGGTAAAGATCATCGCTGTATTCATAAAACCACTGTGTAATCCGTTCCTTTTCAGTCATATGTCTTCCCCCAATTACCTTCTCAACAACATTAGACGACACTCATCCTATTTTATCGCAGTGAAAATAAAAAAGTTTAAATTCGACAAAATACAACAAAAACCGGGTGGTGCCTGTCACCTAGGCACCACCCGGCTGCTTTATTTTATGGTTTTGATAATGCTTTGTATTGTTTCGTCATTGATTTTGCTGGTGATGAAGTGCAGATCATATGCTGCTTTCTGATCAGGTTTTATAAAGAATACATGTGTTTCTGTCTGCTTTTCTCCATTCAGTGCATCAGTCGTCAATTTAACAATAACGGTCTTCACTGGGGCTCCTTTAACTTCCTCCATCGAGAGCACCTCATGGTGATTCGGCAGTAAGCTTTGAACATCGTCAGAGTAGCCTAGTCCATCAATGCCCCCGATTCGCTCGCCATTTACCTGGAATCCAGCTGAATCAAGTCCTTTTTGGACCCTCCACTCTTTTGGAACTTGAAGTGAAATGTGGTCAAGCTTTAAAGTGGTCAAAGAATCTTCAGAAGACGGTTGATTTTTTTCTTTTCCATTAGCATCCGCATCCTTTTGCCCTTCCTCTGCTTTTCCTTGATAGGAGCTGTTTGCCTCTCCAGCAGATTCGCCCTTAGTGTGCTCCTGCACAGCTGTCTTTTTCTCAACAGGTGCTGAATCCTGGCTCGAACATGCAGCAAGAGTTAGTGCCATGAGCATCACGGATATTTTCAGTAACCATTTCATCCTTTTTCCTTCTCTCTATTTGATCTTCAATGTCAATTCAATCAGACGGAAGTGGCTTCCTTCTTCTGTGTTTTCATTTCTTGTCAAAATGATATGTTTCCCGTCCTTGGCCCAAGCTGGCATTCCGTCATCAAACTTCCCGCTCACCTTATAATTGATGGGGATGGTGGATGGATTCTGATTTTTCACCAGCTTTTTGATTTCATCCAGCTGACTTTTAGATACTTCATTTTTAGTCAATCGGGTGATTTTGCCATTAGTGGTATCGATGGCCATCACTTCCCGATATGTTGCCTGTATGATTGCAGTTGGTGCATCTTTTAGCTTCAGATTTCCTTCACGATTTTGCACATAGGCGATGAACCGTCCATCAGGCGACCATGAAGGTTCACTTCCCTCAGTCAATTTTTCTGCGTTCGATCCATCCGAATCGGCTAGCCATATGGACGTTTTCCCATTACCTGATGTCCTCGTAAATGCTATCTTATCTCCCAATGGTGACCACACAGGGCTGCTTCCTTCCGTTATTTTTACAAGACCGGAACCATCATCCTTGATTTTCCAAATTTCATTTCCTACAACTTTCGCTCCATGCGGCTCCACTATTTTTTCGCCAAGTTTTGAAAAAAGAAGTTTCTTGCCGTCCGGCGACCAGGCTGGATGTTCATGGAATTCTTCGTTTGTGGCTGGATCCGTCACCTTGTGAAGACCCGTACCATCTGCATTCATAATCCAGATGCCTTCTTTTCCATTTTTATAGCCCGCAAAAGCCAACCTTTTTCCATCTGGAGACCAGGCTGGGTCGTGCATGTATTGAAAGTCATTTAGAGGAATAGCCGTTTTTTCTCCATTTTTCGTCTGTAATTTCCATATTTGTTCGTCTTTCGAATAAGTGACCTCTTCACTTCCCACCCCCGGTCTATAGGATGGAGCAACTGCCGCGCTTTCTCCCAGATCCCCGATCGTTTTCGTTTCGACCACCGATATGTCGGAAGCACCTGCTGGCGGAGTAGCACCGAATGCATTCCATAATAGCGATACAGCTACAATCGCTGCAGCACCGAGCGGCAGCCACTTTCCTGCCGTTTTCCAGCTGAAATTATTTTTCTTAGTTTTTTGCGCAGCCTCTTCCTCACGAATGCGCTTTGCTACGCGGTCCATAAACGCCTCTGAAGGCTCGTGCTGCTCCAACTCCATTGAATGTATCATTTCTGCCGTTTCGAACATTTTTTCTAAATCTTTGTCTGCGATTTTTCCCATCGAATGGACGTCCTGGCGCTCATGATTCAGCCAATCGATGTAGTCAGACAACATTTCTTCTTTATTGAGTGCCATTTATTGATCCCTCCCTGCCGGCATTTGATGCAGTTTATTTTTCATTTTTTCTATGGCCCTGAATTGAATGACCTTTACTGTCGACTCATTTTTCCCAAGCAGAGCAGCCGTTTCTTTAACGGAAAGCCCTTGAATGAGCCTGCAGGTGACAACTTTTAATTGATCTTCATTCAAAATCGAAAGGGCTCGGTTGATTTCATCTTTTTCTTCAATCAATTTCTCCACATTTTCATTGCCAGCATGATTTCCTACTTCCTCACTTAGAGGAAAAGTCTGCGCGGCTCCTTTCGTCCGCCATTTATCGATGATTAAATTCTTTGCAATGGTCTTTAGCAAAGCGACCACATTGACGCTGCCTTCCTGATAACGCTCACCTGATCGGATAGCCTTGACGAAAACTTCCTGCGTCAGATCCTCGGCTTCTTCTTTATTTCTCACACGTGTATAGACATAGGCGAAAATCTCTCGTCCATGCTCCCGCCAAATCAATTCCCAATTCACAGTAATGTTCCCCTTTAAACGTTTAATGGTGTTGACCAGTCTATTATGAAAAACGAATGAATATCAAAAAAGTTACATACCAAAAAACTTTGGCACAAAAAAACGCCGGGACACCGGCATGTGAACATACGAAAATATATTACCAGAAAAACGTTTCTTTATTTACAAAAAATAGAAGATTCAGATAAGATATCTTCATAAGGGAGGATTGATTTATGAGACAAAAATTTGAGTCTGCATTTTTCACACTTGAAACATTGGCTGAAGGTGTGTATGCCGCTATTGCCAATAAAGGTGCCGGTGCTATGAGCAATGCTGGCTTCATCGACATGGGAGACTACACGCTGGTGTTTGACACATTTACAACTCCAGCTGCTGCGCGGGAGTTAAAAAAAGCTGCGGATGAGCTCATTGGAAACCCCGTTAAGAAAGTCATCAACAGCCATTATCATGGCGATCACACTTTTGGCAATCAAGTATTTGAGGATGCTGATATCATAGCGACAGAATTGACGAAGCAGCTGCACGCAGAGCGAAATGCGGTTCAGGATTTGGAAAAAGAGAGAATCGAAATGAGAGAATACTTGGATGGATTGATGGTAAGGGCAGCAAAAACTCCTGATAGCATCTTAAAATACAGCATCATCCAGCAATACGAAGAGATTTCGCATGTTGCCAATTCATTAAGTGAACTCAAGCTGGTTCTTCCCAATGTCCTTTTTGAAAATAGCTTAGAAATTATAGGTTCAAAACGAAGAGTAGAATTATACTGCCACGGAGGAGGGCACACCCCTAGTGATGCTTATTTATTTCTGCCCGATGAAAAAATTGCTTTCATGGGCGATCTTGTCCTTGAAGATCTCCATCCTCCAATCCATTCTACAAAGGCGTTTCTAGAAAACTTAGATAAAGTTAAGCAGCATGACATAGAAGTCATCGTACCCGGCCATGGAAATGTGGTGTCAAAAAACCAGATTGCCGTGATGCAGACTTACTTGAACAAAGTCATAACAAGGGCCACAGACGCATTGAATAAAAATATTCCATTGGAAGAATTAGTAGAAGAAATGACTCCTGAGGAATATGCGCATTGGACAGGTGTAGATGGATTCAAAAGGAGCTTGACTGCGGTTTATAAAGAGCTGGAAGAATCTAATATAAATTATAAGTAGTTTAATATGAGTAATGAATTTTACATTAACTATTAAATGCGCAAAGAAATAATGAGTAAACAATTGGGGACCGCAAAAAAAATGAGTTGTCCCCGTATCAACAAAGACATAGATAATAATTGATATTTGAATAAAGTAGGTGTTGTTTTTTTATGTATGGGCTAATCGCATTATTTGATAATATAACTGAACAGTTTATAAAGAATATATGGTCTGGTTTAAAAGAAAATTTTATATCATCTTATGCATATGAAGTTGAAGACAGGAGGCCACATATAACAATAGCAAGCTACAATCATTTAGATGTAGACAAATTCATTTCACAAATCAATGCAAAATATAAAAGTCAACCTGCTATTGATATAAAGTTAAGCACTTTAGGTTCTTTTCTTAATTCTGGGACATTATTTTTGGCACCAACCATTACAAGAGATTTAAATGAATTTCACTCTAAACATCACACGCACTTTCAAGTGTTTAATGACAATCCAAATTCGATTTACTTACCTAATCACTGGATTCCACATTGCACGTTAGCCAATAGGTTATCTCCCCAAAAATTAACTGAAGCATTTAGCTTTTGTTCAAAATTATGCAGTGAACGACATGGAAAGATAACAGAAATTGCTTTAATTGATGTTTCGGTTAAAAGTAAAGCACCAATCATTTATTCAATTAAATTAACCTAATCTTAGAAAAAAGCTTTTATCAAATCACTTTAAGGAGCCTGACCAGCCAATCCTCCACAAGGCTCTGCACCAATTCACGTTTATCAATCTGCAGCATGTGGCCCGCATCCTCCAGCAGAGCATAAGTGGCATTTGGAAATTTGTCGATTAGCTGCAATTGATTTTTCCAGCCGGCAACTGCATCTTTTTCACCGAGAAGGAACAAAGCCGGCTGTGTCCACAACGCTTGTGTAGAAAAGGGCTCCTCTCGTAAAAAATATCCCTCTTTTCGCCAATCAGAGAGCAAAAACTCCCGATTTGCTAATTCGCGGCCAGGCTGGATTTCATCAAGAAAATGAGTCAAGTTCTTCTTGGTGAGCCTGATCATCAACGTTTCCATCGCTGCTTTAATATCTTCATCCACTCCCTCAGACCACTCATCCTCACGTTCAAGGAAGACTTTCTCAGGAGCTGGAAATTTTCTTTTATGGACAGCAGGTGCGAGCAGACAGATACCTTTCGCACGATCCGGCAGAGAATGCATGATTCCCTGCGCCAAGTAGCCTCCATATGAGGATCCGACAAGGGCAAATGATTTTTGATCAAACGTTTGATTAACAAAATCCAGCAAATTTTGCACACTATCGTCGGTAGAGCGGAATGTGTCGGTAATTGTACTTTTCCCATGAGCAGGCAAATCGATATATACTCTTTGGAATCCACTCAGCTGTTCAAATATCGGTTCCATCCATGCTTTCATCGACCGATGATCCGTCCCCATGGCATGCAAAATCAAAAGAGGGAAGCCTTCCCCTGCTATTTCATAATAAATGGATCCTTTTTGTACATGGCAATTCATGTTAAGCGCCTCACAATATCAATATATATTTATTAATTTCGATGAAAAACTATTTTTTCCTTCCAATAAAAAAACCACAGCATCAAATACTGTGGATGTGGCTTGCAGAAGTGGCACCTTCAACCTGCACTTTCATCAGTCGTTTTCTTTAATCTCATCCGCTGATTCAACAATTTTACCCCTGTTCCCCCAATGGCGGCAGAAACGCCGTTAATGAGAACAGCAGCCAATGCGGTATTTACGGCTTCAATGGAAAATGAGTAGATAAACCCGAACATCATACTTAAAAATACCATCAAAAGCACACTCAGCTTAGGATAAAAATACACGGATGCACCTGTCAAAAGAAATACAAAAGATCCGATTACCATAAAATGATTGCCTGTATCCACTACCGTTTCCACATCCACACCACCTTTTTAAAAATCCGGTCCATTAAGCTCTTCATTTAATTAGACGCAGTGAAAGTGAAAATAGTTTCGAAAAATCTTATTTTATTTCAAAATATTCTCTTTAACAGTGGACTCCAACGCCTCATTCCTGACTTCAATGAAATACTCTTTAAACACATGTGCTTTCCCGCCTTGGGAATTATACCAATTCTCAATTCTTTTCAAATGTGCTTCATCGCTCCTGACGTTCTTTTCAATCGATTCATAAGATTCATAGCTGTCATATTCCCAAATTGCAAAGACTTCTGTCGTGCCATCTTTCCGGTCCATCATCCAGCGCCCTACTAATTTGGAGCCATATTTCAGTTGATTCGGAAGGTTGATCTCGTGAAATAGTTCATTGAATTTCTCAACAAACTCACTTTTGACTATATAAAATTTTCTTCTATAAAACATTACAAATCCTCTTTTCTATTTTTTAAATTTTTACACAATTTTGTGGTATAATATGGGTAATACAAAAGAAATTGGGGGTGCAGCATGAACTATTTATTATGGGCAGTCCTTGGATATGTTCTTATCAATCTCATTTTCCTACCTGTTCAATACCTTTATGTCCGCGGGATGGAAGACGAGCAAAAGAGATTGAACAAGAAACAAGGGAAAATGTACGACGACATGGAAGCCGGTGAACTTGTCCTTCACTACGGTGCACAAAGCAATATGCTACTGCTTCCAGCGAATATCCTGGCCGGCTTTATCTATAAAATTCGCCATCCAAAAAACTAATCTACGAAAAGCAGCCTTATTTGAAAGGGCTGTTTTTTTATTTCAATAAAACTGTTCCCATTTCCTGCAAAAACTAAAAAAGACCGAATCTTCTTCTGGATTCGGTCTTCCTCTTACTCATTAAACTTCTGGTGTTGGCGTCGGTTTTGCATATCCTGTCTTGTATTGCTGATCGATCATCGCACGGATTTGTTTCACACTCATCCCCTGCTGCTTCGCTTGAATCGCTTTCTCCGCAATGTCTAGGCAGACGCCGCATTTTGTTCCATGATCATCCCAAACCACTGATCCGTCCTTTCGGTTTTCATGGATGTAGCAATCGTAGTTGTTCATGTGGCCCACGGATTCCCCACACCCGCAATAGCAAGGGATCTTTTCGAGCAGCTCCCTGTTCTGGGCAACCGCCAAATAGATATCCTGCATTTTCTTTGGCTTGTTTTTCATGAAGCTCGGCAAAATGGTTGCTGAACTAGTCGCTTCCCGGATATCCCCCTGCCCCATGGCCGCCATGGCATCATGATCACCGTGCCCAGTGGCTTGTTCCCCTTTCGCATGATTTTGTGAAGGATTTTTCGCTTCATGATTTGCACAAGCTCCCAATAAGGTGAGCGGAAAAATCAATGTAAGAAAAAGTACTTTTCGCATGTAAAAATTCGCTCCTTGTTCATTTTGTAGTATTTTAGCATGAATCTTCTGATAAGACCCAACACCATTATGGACAAGTTTTAACACTTTCATGACTAAAAAGAAGAAAAAGGGATTTTTTCATTGTGATAAGCTTATCAAGGGAATGTTTTGTTTTTTGCAAAAAAATAATAAGAAAATTTTATAAATGTTGAGCAAAAGCTCTCTTTGTTCTATCTAATAGTAGGAGGGAGGAAAAAAAGTGAAATTAACTGCCATTTTAAATACAAATATTCACAAAAAGAAAGGATTGGTTGCTCTAGCCAAAAGTGGCGACAACGAAGCTTTTTCTACTTTAATACATGAAAATAAAAGAAATCTTTATCGCATAGCAAAAGCCATGCTTTATCAAGAGTTGGATATAGAGGATGCCATACAATACACGATTCTCAGTGCTTTTCAAAATATCAAAAAACTCAAGAAAGACGAATATTTTCGTACATGGCTCATTCGAATACTCATTAATCATTGCAACAATATCTTACGGATTAGAAAAAGAACCGTCTCTCTCGATCAATTGAGTATTCCGATGTCTTCGTATGAAGATACATATAAAGATATGGATTTACAAGAGGCTGTCTTCTCATTAAAAGAAGAACTTCGAATCGTCATTATTCTTTTCTATTATGAAGATTTGCCGTCAAAAGAAATTGCTAAGCTTTTAAAAGTCCCCGAAGGAACAGTGAGATCGAGATTATCGATTGCAAGAAAACTTCTTCAAAAACAACTAAATTTGGAGAATGACAATCTGGATGCGGAGGATATTTTAAATGAATCATAGTATTGACAAAAAAATCAAAGAGGAACTATCTAAAATTCCTATTAACCTGCCTAGTGACTTAGATAGTAAAATTCATAAAACATTATCCAGTCTCCCGAATAAAAGGAAACGGAGGATTTCAGGATATCTATTACCCACTGCAGTCAGTGTATGTCTTTCCTTCCTATTAATTTTTTTTGTGCCTACATTCGCTAGCATTTCTCCGATTTTGACGTCATTAGAGAAGTTTGTTCATATCGGAGGCAACTACGAGAAAATATCAGATAAGACATTCAATACCTCTTCTGTAATGGGAGAAAAGTTAACCATTACGAATACAATCTTTGATGGATTCCAGTTAATGGTCTCCTACGAATTAGTGAGTAACAAGCCATTGGACGAAAAACCCGACATGAATACAGACAAGAGCACTCTAAGTGGGAAAGGGGTAAAAGGGAAACCAGAGGAACAAAGAGAATATGGGGAATTCACGGATAAACTTCATAAGAAATATAAAGGTGTTATCTTATTTACTATAAAATCAGGCAATTTCACTTCCGATATCAATAGTAATGGCCAGATTGATTTAGAAGAAAAAATGTTAAATGATCAACAAATCAATGTGAATCGTATTCCTGATAAATTCTCACTGAATCTTGACCTCAGAAACATTCATGAAGAAGCAAACAATTCGGCATGGTCATTGACCATTCCCATCACAAGTGAAAAAGCAAAGGGAAATGTTAAAGAAATCAACATAAATAAGAACATCTCTTCTATTCCGGGTACCAAAGTGGAGAAAATCATAATGACACCTATTAGACTTTATATCCAAAGTATTGTACACGAGGACTCCGCATTTTTGGATTATCTTGTCGTCGATGAAAAAGGAAAGACACTTACATGGCTTGGCGGTCAATCAGCCGGACATTATGAAGGAAAACAGCGCGTACTAAGTTATTATGCAAACGATGATATTGAACTAAAGAGTTTGACGCTAATTCCATTCAAACTAAATAAATCAATCAATGAAAACCAGTCACATTCACAGAGCGTCAAATTAAATTCAAATGGAAAAACAGTCATTCCATTAGATAGTACACGAAACATCATTATTACGAAGGCAATAGAAAAAGGCGGCAAGACGTATCTTTATTACGAATCGCCTAATCCTATAAATCATTACCTTCCTTTTGTGCTTATTGATAAAGATCAAAAAGTACTGATTCGAGACCTTGAGGAAAGTATTGCCGCGTCCAAAGAAAATCAATCTGTTTTAGTATTCAACCAACCTCTTCTCAACAAAGATATAAAAGTACAAAATGTTAATACGATCTATTATGAGAAGGCATTTAAGGTGACTATTTCCAAAAAATAAGAGTACAACGGAAAGTATCAATATTAAAAAGAGGAAGTACCAAAGATTTTCACTTTGGTACTTCCTCTTTCTTACTTTCACACCGAAAACTACTTCCTCTTAATAAAAGAATGTAAGAGTTCGATAATAATGATGATTAAAATGACAAACCAAAATACACAATAGATCAATCCCAAAACAAGGTTCCAAACCAATTTTTTTGAACGCATCTTGTGGGCGATCAATGGTCTGCGCTTGATTCTAGGAATTTGGAAGAATAGGATGACAAGAATCAAAATGAATAGGCCGAAGATCATTGTACCTGATCCCCCGCTTTCGTCATCTGCCGCACTTTCCGTTTTGGATGCTTCTTTTTTCTCATTAGTGGAAGGTGCTTTCTTTTCTGTTTTCTTCTCAGTCTTTTTCTCCTGGTTTACTACTGGAGTTGTATCTTTTTGGACTTCTTTTTTCTTCTCTTCATCAGATGATTTTGCTGCAGTTGTGCTTGCTTCTGCCGTTTTTGGCTTTAAGGATGCGTAAATGCCGCGGTAGTTCTTTTTTGCATCATCCATGGCTGCACGGATTCGATCTTCGTATTTATACGTTCCATAATCGTAGAAATCCTCTACTAATCCGGCTTTTGTGACAGCTTCCTGTTGGAGCTTCCCATTGACGAAAACCCATGCAAGCAGTCTGCCATATTTGTCATAGAGGCTGCCGCCATCTGTTTCAAGCGTGATTTTTCCTCTTTTCAAATAACTGCAGGTAAATTCGCTTGCTTCTTTTCCGAATGCCTCATGTTCAATCGTGCTTTCTGGCGTGTCGATGAAAAGAAAGCGAGTTTTATAGACTTTACCCTTAACATTAAAATTCGTTGTATCGCCGTCCGTACATTTCACGAGTGTCGCATCATATGTATGATTCATTTGAAGCGTTGGCGCAGCAGTGACTGCGGGCTTCGTTGCAGCAGCTTTTGGTGTGCTTGTCTTCGGTGGAGACGCAGGCGATGTACTTGCAGTATTGCCTGAAAGTGTGTGGCCTTCCAAATCAATTTTTGACGCATTGAATCCTGCTGCACATTTGGAATTGCTGTTATTTTGTCTGATCAATGAGACCAGTTGATCCATGGTTTTGGCGGTCTTTGCCAAAGGAGTCGGGTCATGAAGCAAATACGTACAGTCGGCATTGCGGAAATGTCCACCAAGTTCATCGCGTGCTCCACGATGGGCCTCTGCCGTAGTGGCTAAAATCGTTAATAAGATTAAAAGACTAGTAAATAATACAAATAAGTGGCGTTTCAAGTTGATCCTCCTCTAAAATTCACATACTTGTAAATTTTAGCATACAGGAAAGATTTCAAACATTGGTAAATTACGGATAAATCATGCCTGTGAAAACATAGGATGCTTGATCATTTTCGGGAGTCTATCCATCAAGCGGCTTCTGATAAATAGCTGCTCGCTTCCTTTAAAATCATGAACCTGCCAAGGAATATCGCTATCTTCTGGTGTAAAATGCAAAATGATTTCAGTGACATCAGGTGTGGCAATGAGTTCGAAAATCCGTTCATAGGACACAGGAACATTGCTCACAAGATCAAACAAATGGAGTTCCTCCCCATGAATCTGATAAACGGCCAACACATTTTCTTCTTCTATAAAATACATGTCGCTGTCAAAACCATTCAGATAATAAAACATAAATAATTCAGCCGTTCCTAACGTACCAAATTGAGCGGAAGTAGGCGATCTTTCAGATACGAATTGATAAACAAACGATTCATCCCGCAATGACAGATTGGTCGCCACCCCGTTTTTCCCCTTTCCGTTGAAAGGAATGCGAAATTGGGATTCTGCCACTGCATGGAATCCAAACTTAGGGTAAAATTCCAACACACTGTTATTGGCGAATAAATACATCCAATCTACTTTGGAATCATACTCTTCCAATACTTTTTCCATCAGCTTTCTGGACAGCCCTTGCCCCCGATAATCCGGATGAGTCATGACGGTGCCGATTTGAATCGCCTTAAAAGATTCGCCATTGACTACCCATTCCAAGTGGTTGACCGATACATTGGCAACAATCTTACCCTCCACTTGATAAGAAAACGGTTCATATTTCGAAGTCCAATATCCTTTTTCAAACCAGCTTTCAAACTGAATGCCAAATGTCATTTCGGCCAGTTGGTTAAATGATTGACGCAAGGCAGCATCTTCACGATAGCCCCTTGCAAATTGTAATTTTTCCATGATTTAAAACTCCTAATTATTCGCTAGCGGAATTTCC
Source organism: Falsibacillus pallidus (assembly GCF_050990905.1). GTDB lineage: Bacteria > Bacillota > Bacilli > Bacillales > DSM-25281 > Falsibacillus > Falsibacillus pallidus_A. The sequence goes on along the minus strand of NZ_CP158866.1, from coordinate 1,912,666 downwards.
AAAAACTTGCGGTATTTATTGGTTTCATATTCTTCGTAAATTTGCACATGTTGAACGTCGAATGTTGGAAATGGGGATAGTACGTCCAATGTTTTCTGCTCCATTTTTTGCAGCTCCTCAAATGACATTCCCCAATACGTCTGCCCCAGGGTTAAATGAGGCGAGTAATTCTCTCGTTCGAAATAGCGCTTGATCAAATCTTCAGGAGGAGAAATGGCTTCAACCAGCCTTAAATGAAAATGTGTTAATGGGGATGATTCCACCCTCAAAAACAGGACATCCTTGGCATAGTAAGCTGGCTCACCTAATTCTACCTTGAAAGGAGACGTTTTCTGACAAATTCCCTTAATAACTGGCACCCAGGAAAGGTCTGATGACAACCCGCTTTGTGCCTTGACTGTTACATGTGGCTCAACAACTTCGGGCAGCCTGCTGCTTTTCCAGAGCTTTTGTAATTGAACGATTTTTTTCGCGTAGTCCCTTGGCGGCTGTATCCCAATAAAATATTGCATACAAATCATCTCCTTTCATTCGATTTTAATAAGTTATCCTAAATGAAAAATCGTCATAATACTTACGGTTGCAAAAAATAAAGTCCCAAACGAAAACAGAATCAATCTTTTTATTTTAACCGCATCAATTGCCCCTTTTAGAAAAACAGCATTATTAAACGTGCTAAGCAAAAGAATCCACAACGGGAGTGATTGTGAGTGATTTCCAAAAACAATTATGAAATAAAGTGATCCCGCATAAAGGGTCAAGACTACAACGGCAATCCATATGAGTTTCCTTTTTGTGAGCTTCCTTTTTTCTACTGCAAAGTTTCCCAAATGTATCACCCCTATCTTTTCTTTCTCCTTTTATCTATCCTTTTCCTGTTTTATCCATATAAAAAGAATATTTTCCAATAAAGGGTAAAACCTAATAAGTACAAATTGACAAGGATGGCGAGAAAAATGTTCGTACAGTTATTAATGTGGTCATTATTAATTCTGCCTTGGTTTTTACTTTTATTCTTTCATTCAAATAAATTAAAGCGTTTCTTTCCAGCGGGTATTTTCAGCTCTTTGATTTTGACATTTATATTCCAGATTGCTGATAAGTTTGACTGGTGGATTGTCCAGAAAAACATTCCACTTCTTGCGAATATAACTACTAACGCCTATGGACTGTTCCTTGTAGGAACCATTATTATTATCTATTTTACATATGGAAATTTTTTTAAATATATGATTGTTAATTTAGTGGTAGATGTATTTCTCTCTTTTATAGCGGGTAAATGGTTCGAACATTTAGGCATCTACAGGTTGGAGAACATCAATCACTTCGGGGTTCTTCTTTTAACGTTGGGAATTGCAGTGATCATTTATTTATACCAAATCTGGCAGGATAAAATTATGAAAGAAATTTAACGCGAACACTAGTTCTATTTATAATGAAATTTTGTCAACTATGGTGTATAATAGAAATACTACAGCTAAATAAAGCAGGATGAGCGGCGGCTCAACTCCCTATATGAAAGGGGGTGGTCGCTTAATGATATCGACTTCAGATACTTTGCAGATCATGATTTTGTTTGCATCCCTCGTCGTTTCAATCATTGCGGTTACGCAAAAAAAGAAGTAACCGGCTCCCTGTAGGCTCTCCGACAAGCGTAAGGGGCTGATTACTTCCTTTTCGATTTGACTCTGGTGAGCCGCTGCACTTCATGCAGTTTATGCTGTAGCGGGACCCTGAGGCCAATCAGGGTTCCTTTTTAGTATCAATTGTTACTCCTATTATATACCTATTTACCCATATTCGTAAAGTAAAGCCCTAAAATAGGCAGGGAAAAAGTAAAAATCTCCTGCAATTGTTTACATAATATTATTATAATCTTCCTATCTTCTTTCCCTCATATTTTTCTGCATTAAGCACATACTACATTCTAGCAAAAGGAAAGGAGGGCTAAGCGATGACAAACAAAAATGACAATCGTGAGCGTCAAAACAAGTACCCAAATAACAAAAATACAGATGCCGAGTTCTCAAAAGAAACAAATATCCGCAGCGAAATCACAAGAAAAGATCTAAAAGAGAAGAAATAATACGAAAAATGTCCTTAGCTAAAAAGCTGAGGATATTTTTTTGTCAAAATAGAGGAAATAATTAATCGAATATTGAAATAATATAGGGAGACTTTGTTGAAAGGGTGGTTATGTATCATGGATCGCGTTTGTTGTGTTGCTTACCTCCTCTACCAATCGGACAATGATGATGTGAAGCACATGGCCGTAAACTTAGTCACTGGAGAAATTTCTTTGAACATTGCCAAGAAAATGGATCCATTCAAAGATGTGATCCAGCTCGCAGAAAAGAAGCTGAAAGAGTCCCCACCGCCACAGGAAAAGGTTTGTCAATTCGTAGAGAACTTTTTATTTACAGTGGTTTCGTAATAATAAAGAAGCAGTGTCTTCCATTTCGGAGACACTGCTTTTTCATTTTTTTCATGGGACAATAACGGTACCCTTTTGGGCTAGCCATTCATCCACTGCCAATTTGGAAAAATAGATCTGATTCCCGATTTGGATATACGGCAGTTCACTTGTCACGCCTGTTGGATTTGGAATGGGTCCTAATTGCAGTGCCTCTTCGGAATTGATGCCTAAGTATACGGCTAAATCATCTGCTGTCATAAGCAGTGTTGGTTTTTGTACACCACGGTCGATAGTGGATCTGATTGAAGCCGCGGCATCCTGTTTAATAAAATGGTCCTCTTTCCATTCTTTTGCCAACATCCAGCAGCCAGCGTAAATTGAGATAGCCAGCACTAGAATTGAAATTGGTGTTAAATAATGCTTCATCAATTACTCCTTTCTTTATCCAGAATTAACTACTTTGTATTTCCTTTATGCTTTTGCCGCTCAAAAATGCATGTCCTGTGATGATTTCCCCTACAGTCTTAAACCCGTACCGCTCATAGACCTTCTCGACGCGAGGGGTAATCGGCAAGATCCAAAGCTGTTCAATCCCTTTTGAGCTTGCTTCCTTTTGAAGAAAATGAATCAATTCCCCAATCAGGCCTTTTCCCCTGAATTCCGGTAAAGTGGCCACACTTTCAATCCTTGCCTGTTTCCCATCGACAAATAAACACGCAGTGCTGCATGCCGTGCCGTTCACCTTGAGCAAAAAATGGGTAAAAGCAGGATGTTCAAACTCTTCATAAAACGTATTCCTCCTGCTTTCTCCTCCAAGCTCATCAATTTGACATTCGATCTCAACTGCTTCCTCTGCATTCTCTTTTGTGACAAGTTCAATACTAATTTCCGTTCTGAGTTCATTTTCCCGAAACTCTCCATCCCAAATCTGGACAGCACCCGGCAGTTCTTCAAATCCAAAACCTTGACTTTTTAGTTCAGCCACTAAGATCTCCTGATGCTCCAATTGATTAATATAAAACCTAGGAACCAGATTTTTTGACTGATAAAATTGCTTCACCTCAGCAATGACTGCCAAGGGATCTGTACAAGGATCAATGATTTGTGCATGGTTGGCATCGTAATAATCAGGGCTATTTTCATTTACAAATAATGCCCCCCAAGGTCTCGATTCTTTTCTCGTAAATGTCTGAAGATAGACATCATCCAATTGAAGGACATCCATCAAGTCAACGGCTTTATTCACTATCCATTCCCACTTTCATTTCTGCTTTCTCAATCAAAAATGGAGGCAATGATTCCTGGAACCCGATCTTTAAAGAAAGAATAATGATGCTCCCCATCTTGCACTATCTCATATGTAAAGTTCTGTACTTTCTCCTTCAAAATATCTGCAACGTCTTGATTTGATTCGATAAATCCATACCAGGTTTCCGAATTACCGCCTTCTTTTGTCCCCCAGTCCATATAAACATGCTCAATCGGAGAAAGGTCAGAACTTTTAATGAATTCTTCTATTTCCCGTTGATTTCGATAATATCCTGATGAAAAAGCAGCAATCCTCTTGAAAATTCGAGGGTATTTGCATGCTGCATACATTGTGATTAATCCACCAAGGGAAATTCCCGCCATGGCTGATTGAGTCGGTTCGGTCCGATATTTTTGATCAATCATAGGTTTCAATTCATCAATAATGAACGAAAGGTAGGCATCCCCTTCCCCGCCTAATTCACTGGGTTCTCCAAGAAGCTTGATTGTATTATCCCCGTTCACCCATGGACACATTTCATTTACCCTTCCATCAAAATCGGGATGGCGGTCTATCGCCACCACTATGATTTCAGCTTCATTGTCATCCAGGTATTTTTTCAAGTTCAGGGAAACGCCGCCAAAAGCACCTTCATCTTCAAAAACGTTCTGACCATCATGCATATAAACGACAGGATACTTTTTCCGAATTGATTCATATCCTTTAGGCAAATAAACCCGGATGATGCGCTCCCTGTTTCCCAATGCTTTCATATATACTCTAAAAACCTCAAGCATTCCGATCCCCTCTATCTTACTAAAATTCAATCGACAATAATTTCAGCTCTTCCGTATCATTCGGGAGCGTCACATATGTCTCAAATCGAAGTCCGATTTTCTCCAGGAGCTTCGTGGAACTCTCATTGTCCTTTGTCGTAATGGCAACGATCCGCTTCAGCCGCTTCACATTTTTCCCATAATCAAGTACAGCCTCTGCGGCTTCAAATCCATAGCCTTGTCCGCGGAATTGCTCCAGGAATGCAAAACCGATATCGATGTCTTCAAGTCCATTTCGCTTAATAAGGCCACAAATGCCAAGAAGTGCTCCATCCTTTTTCCTCTCCACCACATACAAGCCGATGCCATGCTCGTGATACATTTTAATCGGCCCATTTAAAAGGAATTTTCGTGCTTCTTCTTCCGTTTTGACACCACGGTCTCCAATAAATTGTATGTATCCCGGATCATTGAGGAGCTCCAGCATAAATCCAGCATCCTCTTCCGTTAACCATCTTAATCGCAATCTTTCTGTATCTACTACTTTCATTCTGAATAACTCCTAATCTATTAAAAATATTTATCGTGCAGCGGATAATTGGAAATAAATTCATCCAATCAACTCCCTCTTATTATAATACCTTTCACCTCTAAAATGGCGGAATAATTTCTGAAAAACCTTGAATAAGAATGATAATTATTATCAATACTAGTCTTAGGAAAGACAGCCACCGACTATGGCTGCCTAATAAAAACCTTGTTCATTACATACCTGGTTCAAACGTTTTGCAATCCGTTTCTTCACTGTTATGAGCCTGTTCCCCACGGTGGCTGACAACATAAATCTGTTCAGCTCCACACTTTCTTCCATCACGGTTGAACTTGCAATTGCTCACTTCACATAATACATCTTGTGCCATAAGATTCACCTCCATCCCATTCCTTTAGGTTTCTCCTTTTGACTTGTCTTCATTCATATTCATGTCCCCGCCTCCATATAATTCATGTAGAAACAAATCATGCGGGGGAGGAATCAGATTGGAACAACGAAGACTGCATCACATTCAAAACCTTGCCTATGACATCATGGAAAAAATGAACACAGAGAAGAAAGACCAAGATATGGAGCATATGCAAAAAATCATCGACTACCTATCAAGGGCCATCGGAAGCTTGACCGATCCGACCGGGAAATTTTCAATTGACTACGTAGAAGAAAAGGTTGCATCTGCCCATTATCTTCTTTTTCAGAATGAGAAAAAACTGTTCAGAAAAACATTCAATAAGCAATCTGTTTAATCAAAAAGGGTTTCCGCCATGGAAACCCTTTTTGTTTGGAAAAATCACATCTTCACTGCTTTTATGATCATTGTTGTAGGATATTGTCTTGCTTTATATAAAGAGTAATACCGATCAGAAACTTCTCCTTCGGTCCCATCAAATCTCTCCCCTACATCGCTTTCAATCACCTGTTCAATCGTAAATCCAGCTTTGATCAATTCATTGATATAGGTGCTTAATTTACGTTTATGAAGGACCATCGGGGCATCTTCTCCCTTGAATCGTTCGATGGTGTACGGACCTTCTTGCTGATAGGAACTGCCCAGATAGATCCGTCCATTTTCCATTTGCATGTGAGGATAAAGCGGATGATCCCAGCTGAAAATAAAGGAGCCGCCATTTTTCAAATAAGAATGAACCAAGCGTAACGTCCCTGGAAGATCGGTCGTCCAGCCGATGGCAAAAATGGAATAAACGATATCAAAATGTTCTTTAGGAAGTCCGATATCATCTTCCATCGGCGCACAGAATAGGTTGGCATTAAGGCCATTTAACGTTGACTCAGCTGTCAACCGCTGTTCTTCCGACAAATCAACACCCCATAATTCACATGCACCTTGCTCAGCCATGTAACGCAAGGAATGTCCGCTTCCATATCCGATTTCCAGAACGCTTTTGTTCTTTATCTGATCAAAAAGATGTAACTCATCTTCAGATTGTGCAAAAGGACCGTAGCTTGGCAGCGCGTCTACCCCATTGAAATGATGCGACACTGTATTCCAGCTCTTTTTATTTTCTGTCAAAATTTCATTCATATGAATCGCTTCCCCCTTTCCATTCCAATTCTCTAAGAAACCCCAAAACTCCTCTATAAAAAATTCCTCCACAAAGGGAGGAATTCCTTAAATCAAATCGTAGCTTTTTCCATTACAGACACTTCCCTCTTAAACCGTTCAGGGTTACGTTGAATGTAGAAATAAACGATGATTGCATAGGTTGTCAATAACAGCCCCGATGCGATGAACACAAAACTCATGCTGAATGAGGCAGCAAGAACCCCGCCTGCCATGGGACCGAGAAACACTGAAAGATTGATGATGGAATTGGATGCTCCCGATACCCTCCCCATTACTTCTGGCAAAGTCTCCTTCTGTAAAATATAGCCAAACGGCACATAGGCACCTGAAGAGATAATGCCCGTCAAAAAGAAAATAGAAACCCACATTATTTTAGGGAGAAGTATTAAATTGATGACACCAAGTCCAAATAAGCACACAAAAAAGCCCGTAAAGAATCCTGAGAAAAGCATGATTTTCATCGGATTTTTATCCCAGAACGTCCATTTCCCCAATGCAACTGCCCCGACCACCATCCCAAGCCCGCTTGCTGATACAATAAGCCCGAATTCCGCTTTTCCAAATCCCATCATCTTGGCCCAAGGAGTTATAAGCGCTTCCTGAAGAAAAACAATGAACATTCCGGCGCTTAAGAAAAAGATAGAAAACGAAAGAATGGAATTCGACCGGATATAACCGAACCCTTCTTTGAATTCTTGAAAGAAAGAATTCCGGCTGCTTTGAATTTTGCTCCTCTTTTCATCAAAAGCAGGGATGCCGAAAATGAAGATAGCCGAAATCAAAAATCCTGCCGATTCAAAAATAAACAAACTGGATGGATTCATGAACAGCAGTAATGCACTTCCTGCAGCAGGCGCAACGATTTTGACAAAGTTCGTCATGATCTGACTCATCGTACTTGCTTGCAGCAGATAGTTTTCGGGAACCGTGTAGCGGATCGTCGACTGTCTTGCAGGATCAAACATCGCTCCAAAAAGGACTTTAAAGAACACGAGGACAAATAATACATAAACATTCCCAACCCACACCAAGGATAAGGCAATAACCGACCGAACGATATCACATGTCAGCATCACTGCTTTCTTAGGCAAACGGTCCACCCATACAGCCATAATCGGCCCAATGAACACCACAGGCAAAGAAAAAACAACGAGCAATGCAGCATTATAGGCAGGACCAAGCCCCCAGATATAACTGATTAAAATATTGATGGCAATGATGTCCAAAAAAGCTCCGAAGTCTGAAAAAAACTGTCCAAAAAATAAGTGCCGATAACTTTTTATGGAAAGCAGACCTTTCATCTCACAATCCCCTATTCATTTTTTAATTGGTTTAATGCCGATTCCTTCCTTGCCTTTTGCTCCGGAGCCATATTGAACCGGTCCACACCTTTTGGCAGCTGATTGGACTCTAATTTCTTGATGCATTTTTCCAGCCAGGCAAGCTCTGATTCAAACCTATCCTGGCCAAACTCAAAGGCAAGTGCGCCAAATTCGTCTACAAAACCATACTCATCGCGCCACGTTTCACAAACCTGCAGCAGTTCCCTTGTTTTAACTTCCCTTGCCCGCAAATGAAGAATGAGGGTTTCCTTATCATTCGGTCTGCTCACACCCCAAAATATCATCTTTAGAACCAGTTCATCCCTTGAAACAGGATATTCCGGGGTCTGCCCCATCCATTTATCCAGGGCAATCCATCCTTTTCCTGTTAAATCATATATTTTTTTATTCCGATCGCCGCTTTCATCAGAAACATAAATCAAGCCATTTTCCTCAAGCTTTTTCAACTTCGGATACAGGTTCCCGTAAGAAATATTTCCCCAAACAAGGATCCCCACCTTTTGTTCGAATTCCGTTTTTATTTCATAGCCTGTCGCCGGCCTCATACTCAAAAAACCTAAAATCAAATAATCTAAAGACATTTCCACCCTCCACATATCAAATTGATATATCATAATGATATATTAATCTGTTATTTTTTTCCTGTCAATATATTTTTAAATATTCTTATGGCAGGGTTTTTTATACATCATCTCGAAATGATACGGAATAAAAGAAAGGAGAGGTGAAATGAAACAATATCATGTACATACATACGAAGAAGCAAAAGCAGTGATTGATGAAATAGGGATTTTGCCACTGGCCCATGTCATTCCGGATTATCCTTCACTTGACGGGATAACAAGAAAAGATAGTTGGTACACAGGATCAGTTGAGGATCCGTGGGGATGGAGAGCAAGATTTTTCGCTGAAGGAGCAGCAGCGTACGGAAAATTCCTGAAGAAGAAATCCTTTTTGGTCTCGACAAAACTCCTCCCAGCCATTCGAACAGTTCTTGGCAGTAAAATTCCACTTGAAGAAAGGTATGAAAATGGCTTGGTATCCCGTGAAGCCATGAATCTTTTCAAACATATTTCTGAAAATGAAGGAATTGATACGAGAGAGCTTAGAAAAATCTCCGGAATGAAAGATAAGGACTATAAAAAGGATTTTGACCGTGGATTGTTGGAATTGCAGGGCTCAATGGATATCCTGGTATCAGGCACTGTGGGGAAAATAAATGCCGATGGCGAAAAGAGCGGATGGAGCAGCGCTGCCTATGAAACCATGGATCATTGGATGAATAAACATGACCTCATACATAACCCTATAGATAAACAAGACGCAAAAGAAATAATAAGAGATCATTTCAGTAAGATCTGTTCAGAGCAAGCATTGAAAATGATCTCGAAACTGTTTGAGTTAGATAAAACACCGGCAAAAGCATCTCGGTAAGAAAAAAGACTGTCATCCTTACAGTAGGATGGCAGTCTTTTTAACTTTCTCACATTCATTTTTTTTTGATAGGAATGAGAATATCAAATTCAGGATCATTCACATCTCGATTTTTCGGATATCTCTCATGTTTGATTGGAAGGTGATCAAAGTAATCTTTCCCTTCCTCCCTATATGGTATGTAATCATGGTCTTTGAACCAATTGTACACCTTTGTGTATGCCTCATTGATGTCGCTTCCTTTTGAATGATGCATAAACAAATAAGTCATGGCTGGCACCCTGATCTCTATCATATCCTCAGGTACGACTTGCTCCTCACTTACTTCATAAACAGAGTAATGCACGAAGCCGTCTTCACGCGTGTGATAGGACAAGCCTAATTGAACTTCCGGGTTGACAGCACTCTCTAATTCATGCACACGTTCGGACATTCTTTGTATGACCGGGCCTAAAGTACTTACTTCAGAGTACGCCCCATCCCATTTTACCCCAATTGCACGGTAGGCAGGCAGTTCCAAAATCTCATATTCCAAGTCAACCATTTACATTCTCCCCTTTTTGAATAATGCATACAAAACAGAATCTTGAAAGTTATTCGATCAAGATGGCTCTTTTTCCTTTTTTGTTTGAAAAATAGTTATCAAAGGTGCAGAATATCCGTTCTTTAATTCACTTCCGCATCATTCAAAAAAACATCGATTTCCTTCATATGTTTTTGATCATGTTCAATAAGCCCCATGAAATAATCATTCAATGTTAAGGAGCTCGAACCTATTTGATGCACGGAATCAAATCGCTCTTCCGGAATACCTTTGATCATTTGAACAAGTTTGCTGCGGATATTAGTAAACTCATCTATCAATTGCACTTTTGAAATCCCTGACCTTGCATAATGGGATGCGTCCTGATTCATCTTTTGGACATCAATTTTGATTGAAGGAAATGGTTGATGATTAATGATATACGGTAGTCTATTTTCCAGAAGAAATTGATCCCAAACGATGAAATGTGATATGACATCCCCCACTCCCCATGAACCTTCCTTTAATGGAGCGAGCCATTGATGATCTGATATACTTTTCTTTTTCTCTGCCCAAAGAGCAACAGACGCTTTTTCAGACAAAATGATTTCTTTGTTCAACCTTCTATCCCTCCCTGATCTTCTAATTATTCATTATGGACAGATTGATTCCTTCTTTAATGGATGTGATATTTTTTGCTCATGATTCAACAGCCATTCTTTGCGCCAGACACCGCCTGCATAGCCGGTTAACTTCCCATTTGAACCTATCACACGGTGGCAGGGCACTACGATGCTTAATTGGTTTTTACTGTTAGTGGTGCCCACCGCCCTCACTGCTTTTTCGTTGCCGACATGAACGGCGAGGTCCTTGTAAGACCATGTCTGTCCATAAGGAATGATTGTGAGTCCATTCCACACTGATTTTTGAAAAGGGGTGCCTTCCATTGTGTATGGGAAGCTGAAATCTTTTAAGTTCCCTTTAAAGTACTCGTCCAATTGGTAATAACAATCCCTTACAGGTCCGGGAGTATTTCCATCAGGGGGAATTGACTGACCTTTTTCCTCATCAAATAAGATGGATAGGACCGCTTCCTCTGACCCAGTAATGGCAATCATCCCAATCGGTGAATCATAGTATACTGTTGTGTTTTTATTCATATAATGACCTCCACAAATAGAAGACCGCATATGCCTGCCAGCCTTCCCAATTTTTTGACCATGATTTTATTTCAGCTAACTCCGGCTTGCGATGCATATTGGTGATATTTTTTATTGCATTATGAAGACCTGCATCCGTGATCGGAAATGCTTCCGGCTGGAGTAGACATTTCATAAGAACATAATCAGCAGTCCATGCTCCTACGCCTCGAATCTTCGTCAATTCTAAATGCATCCTATCAAAATCTCTCAAGCATAAGAGTTTTTTCTTTGAAAGGTTTCCCTGTTGAATATGCTTGGCAATCCCAATTATATACTCTGCCTTCCTGGAGGTGAATTGAAGTGCACGCAGTGGTTCCAAATCCAGAATGGCTATGGTTTGAATGCTCGGATAAGTCCAATAATGGCGTCCTTTATATATAACTTTTTGACCGAATGATTCTACAAATCGTTTTTTGAGTGTATATGCAAATTTTAATGAAATCTGCTGCCCCATCACTGCCCAGGTGAGAGCTTCAAAAAGATCCGGGATTCCAATGATGCGCAGGCCGTCATATCTTCCTGAAATGGTTTGAAGAATTGGGTCACTCTGCATTAAATCATAAAACCTGTCCAAATCTCTTTCTAAGTCGAACCACTCGATTATATAATCATTTATATATTGACATACATCGTCAGAAACTTTTCCTTCTACTATAACCGCTTCAAGACTATGTCCGTTCCAAGAAATCTCCATTAAGTATAATTCTTTATTCCATTCAAAGGCTTTAAAAATTACATTTCCTTCGATCACATGCAAAACTTCCGAATCAGAACGGCCAAGAAATACGAGGCATTCTTCATAATTGAAATCCGGCGGAACGGGGATGATGATTTTTTCCTTTATATTTGTCATTGCAGGGTGGTCTCCTGGAATCTTTTTCGATAATCACTTGGGGTAAAACCCTTTACTTTGCGGAAAGACTTATAGAAATTAGATGGACTTTGAAACCCGGCCTCATAACAGATTTCCAGATTCGTTTTATCTGTACTCTTAAGCAATGATGCAGCTTTATCGATTCGGATGATTTCCAGCATTTCATTCAATGTCTTCCGTGTTTCCTTTTTGAAGAAGCGTTCGAGATAATACATGCTTACCCCCGCATGATTTGCTATATCTTGAAGCTTGATCCTTTGGTTGTAGTGTTTATGAAAATAATCAAATACTGTGGATATCAATGTCAGCTGCGGAGAAAAAGGGGCATCAGGCTGGCACCGTTTGCATGCACGGTATCCTGCATCTTTTGCTTCGTCTCGGCTGTCATAGAATTCTACATTTTCTTTTTTGGGCTTTCTTGACCTGCATGAAGGACGGCAATAGATTTTGGTGGTTTTGACAGCTGTATAGAACATACCATCATAGTTTCCATTGCATTGCAGGACCTGCTCCCATTTTTCATCAAAACTCATCGTGACTTTTTGCATCAGCCTATCCCCCGCTTCCCATTCGCGATTCTTGTTTATATTGTAGCAAGCGTTGAAAAGAAATGCCTCCTTAATCTTGCCCTTATAGTCTTGAAACAATTGGAATGATTTTTAATCCATTTTCCAATATAATGAAATCAAAAATGAAAATGTGGTGATTTAGTTGTTTTTAATAATGGTGAATTATAAAGTACCTTTGGAAAAGATCGATGATTTTCTTCAACTGCATATTGAATTCCTGGACCGGCAATATGAAAACGGGAAGCTTATTTTTTCAGGAAGAAGGACGCCTAGAACTGGGGGAGTGCTGCTGGCAAACCTTAAAGAGAGAAGTGATGCGGAAGAATTGGTTAAAGAAGACCCTTTTTATCAGGAAAATCTTGCAGACTACGAAATTATTGAATTTACTCCTACCAAGTATGATCCGGAGTTTGGGGTATTTATTGATACAGGGGCAATTTAGTAGTTCTTGAATATAAAAATCTAAGGAGCTCCAAGATAATCTGGAGCTCCCTGAGTTATACCTTGTTAATTTAATAGAAGCTGGAATATTTTTTTCGTGTTCCTCGAATTTATTTTGTAATAACAACTGCACTTGTTACTTGTTATCAAGGTGGTATTTTTGTCGAAGTTCTCGTAAAAATGTAAATCTTCTTTTGTTTTGTCTCTATATTCCAAATGAATATTATACTTTGGCTTTCCTGCAAGTTTATATTTAGTAAGAGTAAGTTTATTTGCCCTATTAAGAATTCCCGTAATTTCAGCCATTTCCTTTTTATCTGTGGTTTTAATTCCAGCTTGATATAGTTTATCTGATTCCTGAATCTCTATGCTATTGACGCCAAAAAAACCATTAAAAAAGATTGAATAGGTCATGATACATAAAAGGATGACAAATATGGAGATGCTCACTTTCCTTTTCAAATCACTCCCCCTCTCTCAATCAAACACAACACTCTTTTTTTCTTCATAGTTCGAAACCTCTATTAAATTCAAATCCGGATCCCTGATATAGACTGATGTGATTTTCCCCATTGCCCCAGTACGATCAACAGGTCCTTCTATCACCTTTATGGAGCAGTCCTTTAAATGATCCATCACCTTGCTTATTGGGACCGAAGTTATAAAACATAAATCAGCTGATCCGGTTGTCGGTTTATCAGCTTTTGGTTCAAATTCCTTCCCTTTTTGGTGCAGGTTGATTTTTTGTGTGCCAAATTTCAGCGCCTTTCTCCCTTCACCAAAAACGACGACTTCCATTCCCAAGGCCATCGCATAAAACTTACAGGTTTCTTCGATATTTTTAACAGTCAGCACAAGGTGATCCAATGAAGCTATTTTCATGATAATCACTTCCTGTATCAATTTATTCCAAAAATTGTAATAGTCAACGTAAATATTGTATACAAACTAAGCATGTTATACAACTAAACTATTATAATTTTCAAAATCCTTTTGACTAACAGGAACAAATGTTCTAATATTTGGATAAGGAGTGAATCAAAATGTTAATCAAAGACGAATTATATGGTGAGTTTCATATAGAGCCTGTTTTGGAGGAATTAATTAGAAGCAAACCAGTACAGAGGCTAAAGGGGATTTATCAAGGGGGTGCAAGCTATTTTGTCAATCCTGAATGGAATGGAACAAGGTATGATCATTCCATTGGGGTCATGGTGCTCATAAAAAAATTCAGCGGATCTATAGAAGAGCAGATTGCAGGGCTCTTGCATGATGTATCTCATACTGCCTTTTCACATGTCATTGATTTTGTATTCAAAAATGACCAGGAAGACTTTCATGAACAAATCTTCAATCAGGTCATTGAGGACTCAGAAATTCCAAGTATTCTACAAAAATACGGATATCACCACCAGGATATACTCGATGATATTGAACAATGGTCCTTGCTGGAACAGCCTGCTCCTGAATTGTGTGCAGACAGAATTGATTATACATTAAGAGATATGTACAGCTATGGAAAGATTTCTTTAGATGAAGTCCATGCATTTTTAGACAACGTAATAGTTGTAAATGGTTCACTATATATAAAAGAACTAAATACCGCCGAATGGTTTGTAAAAACCTATTATCAAGAAGTCATCGATTATTTCTTAGATCCACTGAATGTCTATGGTTATGAACTCCTGGCTAAAATCATCAAAATGGCGCTGGATAAAAAGCTTCTTCCTTTTTCTATCTTGCTAAAGACAGATCAAGAAGCCATGTATGCACTAAAGAAAACCAATGATCCAGAAATTCAAAAACTTCTTATACAGCTTCATCCGAACGTTGTTGTAAAAGAGGATAATGACCACTATGATATGCATCGCAAAGGAAAAGTCCGGCTAATCGATCCTTCCGTAATGATTGGTGACCGCCTCCTTCCTGCTTCTCAAGTATCTGAAACTGTGAGAAACATGAATGCAGAAGCTAAAAGCCGCTCAGAAAAAGGAAGATATATTAAGGTTTTCTCTACATAAGCATCTGAACAAATCTGTTACTTATCGGAAAATTGATCGACATAGAGGCTACCATCAGGCTCGAGTTCCGCATAAAAAACCTCTTTAATTGAACTGATGCCTCTTTTGCGGAGCTGTGCCTGAAGCCATATCTCGGAAGCATTTAATTTTTCAAGATTGGGAGAAATGATTTTTCCATTTTCAATCAGCTGCATGGCAACTGGAAACAGGGTTGTTTTTGATTGAAGTAATCCTGTATCGGCCCTAGTCAAAGGTTCTTTCCCTGATTTTTTCTTAACTGATAGAGATCCGTCCATTTCAAAAATTGCTGTTTCTACATCATCAATGGCAAATACATCTTTCTTTCTCAAAAGAACTTGAAGGGAATCTAAATCCAAGCGGCAGCGCTTTAATGCACTTTCGAATATTTTCCCTTCCTTTATTAACACGACCGGCTCCCCATCAACTACATTCCTGGCTCCTTTGGATTTGATATCGAGATATCCGATAAGAATGGTCATAACCGACCAGCCAATTAATGAGAGAAGTCCCATACCCAAGTTAAGAGACGAATCTGTTATCAAAGCCCCTCCCAATGTTCCAATGACGATGGCGGATACAAAATTAAAGAACGTCATTTGGCTGATTTCTTTTCTTCCCATTATGCGGGTAAGCAGGATCAAGACAAAGAATGAACACAAAATCCGAACAATCATCACTGAAGCATCCATATTACTTCCCCTCCCCTTTCTCTTGATATGCAATGGGGTACAATTGCCCGTTTAAAGCAAATGAAATACGTCCCGTTTCTTCAGAAACAACCATTATCAATGCATCACAAACTTCTGATAAGCCGATGGCAGAACGGTGTCTGGTGCCTAGTTTCTTATTCTTGATTGTAATGGTATTGAGCGGCAAAATATTTGCTGCAGAAATGATATGATTCCCTTTAATTAAAGCTGCTCCGTCATGAAGTGGATTCCCAGGATAAAATATCGCTTCAAGCAAGGCGGGAGTGCATGTAGCATCAATAGGCGTACCTTTTTGTATGTACTGATCAACTGAATCTTTTCTTTCGATGACAATAAGGGCACCATGCCTTATTTCAGACAATCGCTGCACACTGGAGGACAGTTCATTATATAAATTGGTATAGGAAGAGAGGTAGCAGTTTAAATAAAAGGATGATGCCATCGATTCCATCAGCATGAACTTCTCTCGGATTTTTTCAAGTTTCTCCAGGAAACCGGTGCTCTCCCCCGCCAGAATGGATTCACTGTCTTCCAACTCTTTTCGAATATTGGAAATGATAGCTGCTATTTCTATTTTCATTGGCGAAAAATCACAATTTGAAGTTCCCATAAACTCCTCCCCCATCTAACAAAATGTCGTTTCCATTAGTATTTACAACATTCTCCATCAGATGCAAACTGTTAAAAAATCTTATATAATAATATGGAAATCCATATTATTCAAAATGCGGAGGTGGATGGAATGGCAAGGCAGCAGCATTTGCCTAAGTCTGGAGCAACTCATGCAAAGCCTATCTTGGAAGAGGCGATCCTTTGCATGGGGTGGACTTTAAATTGATTTGAATCGCCCTTAGAGCATCGAAGCTTATTTCATTGATCGGCTTTGCACCTTATTTAGTTAATGAATTATAAAATAAGGGGCTGAGTTGAAGTGAAATATTTAAAAGCAGCGGCAGTGCTGCCTGATGAACTGCTCGTTGAAATACAAAAATATGTCCAAGGGGAAGCAATCTACATCCCTAAACCTGACAAAAAACGCACCCAATGGGGAGCGAAGTCAGGGAGCCGAAGACGTCTGGATCAACGGAATGAAGAAATCAGAAAATCCTTCAGATCTGGCACGTCCATTGATCAACTGGCTGCGGAATATTTTTTGTCCTTAGAATCGATAAAGAAAATTGTGTATATCAAGGCACGGAATTAACCCGTGCTTTTTTATGTAAAATTTTTTTCTACTTGTTTATTACATATCTTTAAAGCAATTGCTTTTATATAATTTACTTATGGCGAATCCAGCTAAAGAAAGAAAAGGAGTTGAAAGCATGGAGCCATTTATCCGAAATGACCAATTTAATTTCATTCGCTATCAAACACAAATATTGATAAACGGCCATTCCACAGTGAATGACGCATCAGTACTTGATGCCCTCCATTCCCTCTCTACGGAAAAAGTTTCAGACCTCTTTCCAGAATGGACGGAAAGTCAAATGCAAGTCTTAAAACCACTGGGAAATTTAAAAAATTCAGATGAAGCAGAATCCTTTCTTGAAAGTTTGAAACCGTTTGTAATTCCTTTCAAGGAAGTGACTGAACAAACATTAAAGAAATTATTTCCAAAAGCAAAGAAATTGAAAGTCCCCCCTCTTGATTCGATCGATTTTCGTAGTCTTTCCTATCTGAGCTGGATCGACCCGGGAAGCAATAAAAAATATATGGTCGTCCAGCTGGAAAATAAGTTAGTCGGCCTGCACGGGACATTCAGTACTTCTTCCAAAAAAGGGATCTGCACAATCTGCCATTGCCACGAAGATGTAGGGATGTTTCTAACGGAAACAAAAGGTAAGGTCCAGGGCACCTATACAAAACGCGGCAACTATATTTGCACCGACCAAACAAAATGCAATGAAAATATCAGATCTTTAGATAAATTGAATGAATTTGTGAACCTTTTAAGAAAACAAGCTTAAAGCGAGTGGAAATTCCACTCGTTTTTTCTATATAAACGATCATACATATCTATGGTAAGATGGTAAAAAATAGATTAGGAGTAGTTATTATGCTTACGATTACTAGACAAACAACACCAGAGGATAAGTCCCGAGTCAATCAAATGCTTTACTTCTTTAATGTAAAGCACTTTCCAGATGATCTGAAGGATCGATATGAAGAAGTTTCTCTCATTTTAAAAGATGATGAAGGGAATGTTTGCGGAGGCCTTCTTGGAGAAATTTGCTGGAACTGGCTTGAAATCCATGTCCTGATGGTGAATGAAGATCTCAGGAAGTCCGGATACGGATCAAAACTCCTAAAAGAAGCTGAAGCCATTGCCGAACAGAAAAAATGTGATTTCATCAAAGTAGATACGCTTAGCTTTCAGGCATTGGACTTCTACAAAAAACATGGATATGTTGTCTACGGAACTCTTGATGGGGTTGGCAGGGAATTTAAACATTATTACCTGAAGAAAGAATTGAATTAATAAAAGCTGTTTTCGTAAATTTTATAGTTTTTGAAGAGAGTAGTACCAATTATTTACAATAAAAGGTATTTGTGGTAAAGTTTATTAAAATTCAGAATATTTCAAGGAGGTAAAGTCTTTGAATAAAAAGGAATTAGCTTTATCAATTACTCTAAATGCTTTTTTAGGATACTTATGGATATTATTCATCGATCACATTGTCAGAGTGGCAAATTCATTGGAGAATACTTATATTGTTGGTGGACTTATTATTTTAATTGGAACGATTTTATTTTGGGGAATTATAAAGAGGGTAAATCCTTATAACGAGTACAAATTTACTCATCCAATTATAGTAGCTGGATTTATATCCTTCGGTGCAGTGGTCATTGTAAATTTATACGTCCTGAATTTAATCTAACTAAGCGCGTTAGACAAAAAAAACAAAACCTCAGAATCCACTCTGAGGTTTTCGTTCTTTAATGACTGATTTTCAGTTTTGAATCCATCACTTCACGAATGGCTTCGGCAGCCTCGTCTACGTTGTTGACTTTCAGCCTCATTTGCTTTTCTTTAGGATATTGGCTGGCTGTGTGTTCATAGCGTGGATCGTAGTAATAGGCAAGCAGCATTTGAACGGCAGACTCGTACCGGCCAAATTCAAGATCTTTTTCTATTTGGGCAGCAATCGGAGTATGAATGCGCCTCTTAATTTTTTGGAATGATGTGATGCATTCTTCAGCATGCTCCCAAGGACGATACTCTTCCAGGATATTTAACGCTCTCGTCTCGAGCGGCATATCGATGAAAAATTGAATGCCATTCTCTTTTTTATCCATAATCCATTGAGGCAGCATGATTTTTCCGATTCTTTGACTCTCTGCTTCTATTATAAAATATGGACTTGTCTGCAGATCCTTCATTTCTTCAATTAGCAGCGCTTCAAACATTTTTTGATTGTTCGGCGTCAATCCGATCTGCCCGAAAATGGATCCGCGATGATTGGCCATCTTCTCCAGGTCCAGGACAGGGAATCCTTGTTTTTTCAAACGCCGCAATATAGTGGTTTTCCCTGAACCTGTATAGCCATTCAGGACAAATGCATAATGATTGAAACTGGATTCTTCAAGCTCCTTTACAACCCATCTGCGATAGGACCTGACTCCGCCCTGGAGACGGCTTACAGGTATGCCCATCAAATCCACCACTGTTGCTGAGGTTTTGCTCCGCATTCCGCCTCTCCAGCAAAATACCACCCGATCACCCTCCAGCATGCTGAATTCTTTTATAAACTGCGGGAGTTTCGCTGATACGATTTCAAGCCCTCTTTCTTTAGCCGCGTCTACACTTACTTTTTTATAAATGGTCCCGATCTCAGCCCGTTCTTCATCAGTGAAAATGGGAATGTTGATGCTGCCGGGGATGGTGGCAGTCTTGTATTCAGAAGGCGAGCGCACGTCGATCAGGGTCATCCTCTTATTTTTCCTATCTTCCAATAGCTCTTGAATCGTCAAATCCTTAAACACATTCGTTCGCCTCTCTTACTACTTGTATGATTATATGACCGTGATATGCCCTTTATCTTCCTTAACAACTTCTCCAATTATTGCAGCTTCCACACCTGCTTGCTTCAATTTTTCATGAAGTTCATCTGCTTGTTCGCCGGAAACGGAAATTAATAGGCCGCCGGAGGTCACCGCATCACAAAGAATCCATTGGTCCACTTGATCCATATCCTCAGGGAATGTCACAGATCCCTCCAAGTGAGCAAAGTTATTCTTTGTTCCTCCAGGGATGACGCCTCCTTCAGCAATTTCCCTTGCCCGAGGCAGGACCGGCACCTTGGAGTGGTCGATCTGCAGAAGTTTGCTGCTTCCTTTAGCCATTTCAGAAGCGTGGCCCAAAAGACCGAAGCCAGTAACATCCGTACATGCATGCACATCATAAGGCTCCATGATTTCTGCAGCCGTTTTATTTAAAGTTGTCATCACATTCGTCACACGCTGAATTTCTTCATCGCTTAGCAGATTGTTTTTAATGGCGCTCGTTAAAATACCGACGCCGATTGGTTTTGTAAGGATAAGTTTATCCCCTGCTTTGGCACCGGCATTAGTGCGTATTTTATCTGGATGCACCGTCCCTGTGACAGCCATACCGAATTTCGGCTCCTTGTCATCGATTGAATGCCCTCCGACAAGTGATGCCCCTGCTTCTTTCAATTTATCCCCTGCACCGCGAAGGATATCGGCCAGTATTTCCTTATCCAAATTGGCAATCGGAAATGCAACGATATTCAGTGCTGTCAAAGGTTTGCCGCCCATCGCATAAATGTCGCTGATGGCATTTGCCGCAGCCACTTGACCAAAGGAATAAGGATCATCCACAATGGGTGTGAAAAAATCAAGCGTCTGTACAATCGCCAAATCATCCGTCAGCTTGTACACACCTGCATCATCGCTTGTATCCAACCCAACCAGGACATTCGGATTTGGCACGGCAGCCGGCAAGGACCTGAGCACCTGTGCTAAATCAGCAGGTCCGATTTTGCAGCCGCAGCCGCCTTTTGAAGATAAAGAAGTGAGTTTCACCGCATGTTTACTTGTCATATGTATCCAACCTTTCCTCAATTACTTACCACTATTATAAATAAGGAAATGGTATTATACGAATTTTTCGTCTCTTAAAAAGGTGGACAAAAAATTGCCCAAAGTAATTGGACAATCATTCATGGTCTGGATTCAGATTTTCTCGCATCATGTTTTGTACTTCTTCGATTTGTGCCACTTGTGCTGGCAATACCTTATACCAGCCTTTTTGATTTAACATATTAAACAATTCTCGATGGATATCAAATGCATTATCAAGACTTTGCCTATACACACTGCAAAGTTCTTCATTCGCACACTCTGTCAAAATATCAGTGATGCTGTGGCACCGTGCCTTCTCCAATTCCAAGCACAATTGCAGCATCTCCCGTTCGGTCAATCCTCTTTCTTCTATATTATTTGGCAATATCAGCACCTCCTGTCATTGGATCGGACCAGATTCATGAAAATATTTCGATAATGCGGCAATCCTCATCTGATGCCGTTCCGCCATATCCGTCAGGGCATCCCTGAGTTCAATGTCCAAACACATGGATGCGCACCAATTGAGCGTCTTCGCCGTAATTTCTTCCGCCCGGATTTCATCTTCCACATACGATAATTCCTTTTGCGTCATTTCTTTCAAAACCATTCACCTCTCAACTCTTCATTTCGTCCCTTGTAAGTCCTCTCCATTAATATGGATGCTATTAGGCATGACATTCATTATCTTTTCCAAAAAATCCTTCCAATAGTAAAAAACCGCTTAGACACAATAGTCCAAGCGGTATTGGTGCAGGCATTCATTTATTAAAAGGATTTTTCGGTCCAGCTCTTTCCTCCATCCTCCGTTGTAAACAATTTAGAATGTCCGTTTTCAATAGAGAGGATCTGACCTTTTTCTGGAGAGTCAAAATGAATCTCGTGGATGAACGGAAATTTCGGAATATCCGAGTAGTTTTCCCACGACTCCCCTCCATTCACCGTATGATAGATGCTGTTTTCCGTAAAGAGCCATCCATTGCTTTGATTATAGAAATAGACTTTGTTAATGTAAGAGTCAGTTTTCAGAACAGGTTTATCTGCACTCCATGTCTGCCCATTATCTTTTGTCTCATAAAGCAGGAAGGATTGATCCCCTTTTACCGGGAAGACTCCACTCCCATTTTCAAAGAAAGTGGGGTTGGAAAGCGGCTGCTGGAGCTCAGGTTCGATTCCAGGATAGATTGGCAGTCCTTTTCGCTCCCATGTCACCCCGCTGTCTTCACTATAAAAATACTGTGCTCCCTCATAATCGCTTTGAATTGCCATGAATCCGCTCTTCTCATCAATAAATGAGATATCAAGCTTTGTTCCTGAAGTCATCCCCTCATTAAGTTTATCCCATTTCTTCCCCCCGTCAGAAGATTTAAAGATATACTGCCCACGGCTTCCCATCCCGCCATCACCTATTCCAAGCAGCCAAACATCGTTTTCATTAATGGCAGTCAATTTTGCACCAAAAATCATTTCATCAAAAGTGACATTCGACCACGTTACCCCACCATCTTGAGTAGAATAAACTGTTGCCTTAAATGTAGCAGGATCTTGAACAGCAATGACTGCTCTTTCCTTACTTGGAAAAATGGCGCTGCCAGTTTCCGGGGCGTTCATATTGTAAGAAAAGCCGCTTGGCGTCACTTTTGTCCATTTCCTATTACTTAAGTGATAGACATCCTTTTCTCCCACAGCCCACTGGCTTCCATCGAAATCCATGAAAACAGGCTGGAAATCCGGATGGTCTTTATAAAGGTCATTGAATGTTTCCACTGGCGCTGGAACCTGTTTGTGTGGTTGCTGCTGTTTGATTTCCCCCAGATCCTTTACATCATTTTGCTGGAGGGCGAGCAACAGGAAAAGTGAAGCAGCCGCTGCAATCAGTACACTGCTGCCAATCCATCTGAATATGGATTTTTTCCGCTTTTGTTTCTCCATTTTTTCATGCTCGAGCCGCAGAGCCTGAAGTATCTGGCTTTGTCTTTCTTTAGAAAGTGTCTTTTTCTGTGGCAGGCTGTTGATTTCTTTTTCAACATATTGATCTTCTTTCATGAATCGATCCATTCAGGATATCCCCCCTTTTCAATGAGATGGTCTCGGAGTGTCTTTATGGCCCTGTGGTAGGTCACACTGACTTTATTCGTTTTCCAGCCAAGGATCTCGGCTGTTTCTTCGATAGAAAATTCCTTAAGCGCCCTCAGGAAAATAACATCCTGATAATTTTGCTTCAGCGTCCTTATGGCAGCGATCAGCTCGCTTTTTCGCTGATCTAATTCAAACGCTTCTTCTGGTGTAGCAGCGTGCACATTTCCTACATCTATTTGATTTTGCAAAGCGGATACTTTTTGAAAATCGCTTTTCTCTTTTCGTTTCACATCAACGGCAATATTCCTGGCGATCGAAAATAGCCATGTTTTCGGATTGCTGTCGCCTCGAAATGTATGGATTCCTTTCAGTGCCCTGATAAAAACCTCTTGGAGCATATCTTCTACATCGGTGGATCCCACGTAATAAATCAAGAAGTTGTATATATCTTGATGATAGTCATGGAACCAGCTCTCAATTTTTTGTATCGACATTCTTTCTGTCCCCCTCTGTGCCCTTACTCATTAGACGGAATAAGCCACTGGAACTTTCACTTTAGATGATTTTTTTGCAGTGTTATGCATTTTTTTTGCGAAAATCAACTATTTATCTCATACGTTTTGTTTCTCTTTCCCTCGATACTTCTGCTGAATCTCGATCATTTTTTTCTTTTTTTCTATTAAAACTGTGTCTTCTTCCACCTGCTTATATTCTTCTTTTTTCTCGAGCCAACCTGGTATTTTCTCCACCCTCACCTTATTTTGCTTGTGCTGAGGAACACTTTGTTTCTTGCTCTCACGATGCTTTTTCTGCAAAACGTGTACATCCTCAAGGGACTGGATGCCCTGATCGACCCAGTTGATGAGGATGCACTCTGCGTATTTCCAGTTCTTCACCCCTCGCTCCAAAGCCATTTTCATTGCCTCTACCACTAGCTCTTTAGATAGATCTGTACACCAATGTGTGATTTTCTCACGAATATAATTACCTAAATAGCCGAAGCCATTATTCTCGAAAAATTGAAATGGATCCGGAGCCTGTACGGCATCATCTTCTTGTTTAGAATTCTCTGTTGGAATCTCTGAAGTGCTCTTAGGTAATGGCTTGTCCAAAGTGGGCAGGTCGTCTGTCCGGTTTGATTCATCGGGCTGTTCAATCTGATTAACCGATTGGCCAGGATGGGCGTCAATCCCATCCACTTCAGATAGTTTCTCGTAGCAAATGCTGTACCATTTCGTGTTATCCAATTTCGATTTATTAAAATTTCCGCTCTCGATCCAGCCTTCTATTTCAAGCTTCGCAATCGTCCTTCGTATAGTGCTGACAGACCAAAACGGGAATTGCTTCTGCCATTGTTCGTAGGTGTTGTAAACCCATTTCCTTCCCTCGTGTTCATGCCGGCTTGAAGAAATCCAGTAATGGAACTGCTGCAGGATGATAGCTTCATTGAGACCTGCCTTTAAAGCCAAGGATGGCAGGATCAGGATCGGACTTTCGTGGATTAAACATTTCGTCATAAGTAATTCTCCTTTTTTTACTTTCTATATACAAGTCCAAAAGGAAAAAGGACACCCTCAGTTGAATGTTTTTTGGAAAAATAAAAAAAGGCCAGCAAAATTGCCAGCCCTAATCTAGTCCCCGATCAACCGATTTCGGTCTTCCATCTGCGGAGGCTCTTCCATCCAGCCCTTCTTGATCATTATTCGAATCCCGTCAGCAGCATACATATAAATGTCCTTTGATATCAAGGCATTGTTCAAGGCCAGGTCGGTACGCAGGCTGAACATCGCTCCAAAGCTGCTTCCAACAAGCCCAAAGCCATTCAAAAGATATACGCAGTACATCATCAATCGCTGTGAAAAAGGGGCGATAGTTGAAGTCGTGACGGTACAGCCAGACGTCGCCGAAAATTGCACATCACTGTCAAGCAAAGTTTTCTGGAAGAGTTTTATCTGATGCTTAGCAAGTTCAAGCCCCTTCACAAAATATTCTTTGACTTCTTTGTCTTCGGAACATTGGGCAAAGCCTGTTACCAGCTGCATCCCAATATTATTCGTTTCGATCCCATGATGGAGGATTCCCAGTTCAATGTCATTCAACGCCCTTTTTTCGTTTAATGTGAACAGCCCTTTTAAATAATTTCTATCATTTATGAAATCAGTTGATTTCGGCATTGTGACATGCGGCGGAACCGTTAAGATCCCTTTATCAAGCAGGTAGAGGGTCGATAATTTATAAACACGCTGGGTAATCGTAGTTAATCCCTCATATAAGGACATGACATCATCGCGATAGGACATATTTAAATTGATCGTATACATCCCCATGCTGACTTCTTTTAAGATACGGAGAAACATGATGTCAAAACCATTATCAAAAAGCTTCGGGGCCTTAAGGTTTACGTCCTTGCTCGTAAAACCGACTGGAATGGCTGCACCTTCCTCTTTAAAGAGATCTTCTATATTTTTTACATAATAATCGAGCTCCTGCCACAAACCGCCCATAATATTTTTAGCCTGTTGATCGTCCGCTTTTTCGATAAAATATTCGAGCACCCTTAATATCAATGTTTTCTCTTGATACGTTAACCACAGCATTCCTAACTCAGATGAAGAAATCGGATTTTTTGACGCCAACATAAAAACCTCAACCTTCTATAACCATTTTAATATTATTAAAATGTGCAGTTCAGGAAAAAATATGCAGGAAAAGCGGTAGCGCCCCGTTTAGCCCCGACCAGCATAAGACGGAACTCGAAGGAAATCCTGATTTCCGTAGAGGTACGGCTTATGACTCGAGGGGCTGGGCGCTGGAGCTGGACAGAGAGAAAAAGCCGATTCCACAAGGGGAACCGGCTCAGTTTTATTTCTTTAAGTGGAACGGGACTGTGGTGACGATGACATCCCTCCGGTACAGAAGGAACGTACGAATCAACAGGCTCGATTGGTTATGAAGGATGTTGTGCCAGCCCTTTTTAGGAATGAACTGAGGGATGACGACCGTCACTCGATAGTTCCCTTCCTTCGCTTTTTTCTCGACTGTATCAACAAACTTTGTCAACGGGTTAATGATGCTCCGATAGTGTGAATGGAGAGTGACCAGACGTATGTCAGGCTGCCACTTCTTCCATTTTTCCTCGAATACTTTCTCACTGTCCCTCTCAAAAGCAACATAGACCGCAATAATTTGATCCGGATGAAGGGATTTCGCGTAATTCAGCGAATTCTCTACTACATGGGTCATTCCTGCAACAGGAACGATCATCACATTTCCTTCAATCTTGACGGCAGGTTCACACGTGCTCAATCGAAGCTGATCCCCTACTGCGTCATAGTGTCTGCGGATCCGGTGGAAGAGAAGTACGATAAGAGGCAGGAAAATCAGAATCGGCCACACCTTTGGGAATTTCGTCAGGAAAAACATGATGGTGACAATCAAACTGATGGCAGCACCAATCGTATTGATGGTAAACTTCTGTTTCCACCCCTTTGGCTTTTCCCGAATCCATTTCACCATCATACCTGTCTGGGATAATGTAAATGGAAGGAATACTCCGACAGCGTAAAGCGGGATAAGATGCTCTGTTTTCGCTTGAAATGCCAAGATCAAAAGGATGGAGAAAAGTCCAAGGATGATGATGCCGTTAGAATAGCCAAGCCTGTCTCCGCGCATCAGGAACATTCTTGGAATGAACTTGTCTTTGGCTAGATTCACAGCCAGCAGCGGAAAGGCAGAATAGCCTGTATTGGCTGCAAGAATCAATATCAAGGCTGTTGTCCCTTGAATAAAATAATAAAACACATTCCTTCCAAAAATTTCTTCCGCCATTTGCGAAACAACCGTTACCTTTTCGTTCGGAACTGTTCCTAAGTAATAGGCTAAGTACACGATGCCTGCAAACAGCGCCGCTAATAGCGCCCCCATTGCCAACAATGTCTTTGCCGCATTGTTCGGTGCAGGGTCCTTAAAATTCGGAATGGCATTGGAGATTGCCTCCACCCCAGTCAATGCTGAACATCCTGATGCGAATGTCCGAAGCAATATGAAGAGGCTGATGCCGGCAACAGGTGTTCCGATTGGTGTATGGGCACTCACTGGTACATCACCCGTCATGATTTTGTATATCCCCCCGCCAATCAGCATGATAAAGGCCAGGACAAAGAGGTAAACCGGATAGGCGAGTATAGAAGCCGATTCGGTCAATCCACGCAAATTTAAAATGGTTATCAGGATGACGAAAAGGATCGCAATTTCTACCGTATGACTGTGCAGTGTTGGAAACGCCGATGTAATGGCATCCGTTCCTGCAGATACACTGACGGCTACGGTCAAGATGTAATCGACCAACAGAGATCCACCTGCAATCAGCCCTGCATTGACTCCCAGGTTGTTCTTCGAAACGACGTATGCCCCTCCTCCGTGAGGATAGGCAAAGATGATTTGTCTGTAAGATAAAATAAGTGCTGTTAATAGTATGATGACCCCGACTGCCACCGGTATGGAATACCAGAAAGCAGCAGAACCGATGACCATGAGCGCGATCAAGATCTGCTCAGGTCCATAAGCGATGGATGAAAGGGCATCTGATGAAAGAATGGCCAGCGCTTTCGTTTTGTTCAGCTTTTGCTCACTTAATTCCGTGGATTTCAACGGACGACCAATTAAAATCCTTTTCATGATTGACATCAATTTGAATGCACCCGCCTAAGTAGAATGTAGCTTTTGATATGTATGATTGTGTGATGCATCAGCTCTCTTTATCCACAAAAAAATGCCCACAAGCCATCATTCGAGACCTGTAGACATAGCAGAGACCTAGTCACAAGCTTCATCTTCCTTCCCATTCTAACGCTTGCGAGGTTAGCTGACGGATTTGGACCAATGAGTAGCCCTACCTTAAAAGGATTCACCCCATGGATCAAAAATCGATCCCTTGAATGGTTCCCCCGCACCTGATGGTTTCAGCGATTTAGAAATTTGAAACTGTGATAATAATACTCCCGTCCTTCGAAAAAGTAAATCATTTTTTTATCAGGTATAGCAGAAATAATTTTAGTGAAAAATGCTGATCAGAATAGAAAAACAAACCTTAGGAGGAATGACCATGAAAAAAGAAAAAAAGCCCCTTCTATCGGATGAATTTTTAGATGAACTGGCAAATGAAATCAACCGGCCGATTGATAGAGAAGACCGCAGCGGCGAGGGGGATGGAAGTGACTAATAAAGATATAAAATAAGCGGCCGCATATGACTTGTCCATGCGGCCGCTTTTGACTATTTCCTTACATTAGATTCAACACTTTACCCGTCTCTAAAAACGTCTTTAAATTACTGAGGATCGCCGGCCATCCGTTATTAAAGCCGACGAATGTATCTTCATCTTCAATATAATCGGTTTCGAGGAGATTCTCATGCTTAAGGGTCAGTTTAACCGCCTCACCCATAGGTTGAAATGTAAATGTGACAACCGTCGGACTTGTACGTGGATATTTATCCGACGCATTGATCCACGTGTACGATAGATGTTTGTATGGATCACACTTTAACACAGTCCCGTAGTCGCATACCTTCCCTTCCCGGTAATAGTTGACCTCGGCTCCTTCTGTCCAATGGGACTCTACCCTTGTTCCAAAGAAATATTGCTCCGTGATGTCTCCGTTGGTCAAAGCATCCCAGACCTGTTCTTTTGACGCTGCTATGTATGTAGCATAGATAAATGTTTGTTCAGACATTTCCAATCCCCCTTTTCTCATTTCCCCTCTATTTCCTATTCGACAACTTGCTTCGCTAATCCTCTATTGAAATACAACTCGAGAAACTCCCCCTATAATGAGTCTCCCTAGGCAATTGGCAGTATTCGCTTCAACTGTCATATAGGAAAAAACTCCTTTGAAAAATGCAAATTCCGCTGTCTTTCTCCACTTTTCCGCCCCAAAATACACCATTCGACTTTAAATGCACGGCACCTGTCATTTCCTGCGCTTTCCTGAGAAATAATAAGAGGGATATTTCCTTCGATTTGACAGGATTTCCATATCCCTCAAAACTTCCAAACTCTCAATTACAACCCTTTTCACTATATCTTCATTTATTTTATTCATGTTACAACTCTCTCATCCCCCTATCCAAATGATAGTATTTATGGTTAAATGAAACTAAGAAACTAGAAAACTTTTCTAAAGAGAGAAAATCTGCAACACGTTAGGGGTAATAATGTGGGCTTCTTTACAAATGAACCAGAGTTAAGACAATTGTGCCTTGCGAAAACGCCTGCTGAAATTTTCGAATATGCCACTGGCAATCAGCCCAAGGGTATCGACATCATCTCTTTTAAGGGCATCGAAACAAGGAAACAGCTCCCGGATATTGTCGTAAACGTCCTTCTGCTGTATTTCTATGACGAATTTGCCGGAAAGGTTTATAACCGGACTTACTTAACCAGGGTCTATAACAACTGGGTGAGTAAATTTCCCGTTTCCTATGAAGACGCGATGAATTTGGCTAATATAGATATTAAAACACTTGTAGATACATTTTAAAAAGACGCAGGGATTGATTCCCTGCGTCTTTGCTTTTTCTTATGCGACTTCATCTTCACTATCTACATCAAGTGGAGTTTTTTTATGGATTCCAAATACATAATAGCTAATGACAACTAATCCAAGGAAAACAATACCCGCGATCAGCGAAATGCGTGTATCCTCATTGACCCACATCCCTGCCAAAACTAATAACAGGAAAGCAATCGTCAAATAGTTTGTCAGTGGAGCAAGTGGCATCTTGAACGGATGATTGTCCATTTTATCCGTCTTCACTTTGCGGAAGCGCATTTGGCTGACCAAGATGATGAACCATGGAATCATACCCGGCAGGACGCTCGCGCTATAAACGTAGACAAATAGATTTTTAGGGGCGATGTAGCTTAAGAACACTCCGATCACCAAACCTGCAAGGACACCGATTGTGCCGACAAGTGGCACCCCGTTCGACGAAACCTTTTTGAAAAACTTCGGTGCCTGCCCATTGACACCCAGTGTGTAAAGCATCCGTCCTGCACTATAGATTCCACTGTTGCATCCGGAAAGAGCTGCTGTAATGACAACAAAGTTAATAAATCCAGCTGCTGCAGTGATGCCGATTTTTGCGAATGTGCCGACAAATGGGCTTCCAATGGAACTCAATTCATTCCACGGATAGACGGTAACAATGATAAAAATCGCCCCGATATAAAAGACGAGAATTCTCCAGATAATGCTTTGAATCGCATTTCTCAATGTTTTCTTCGGGTTTTCCGCTTCTCCTGCCGTGATTCCAATCAGCTCCACCCCTTGGTAGGCACCGATGACCAGCGATAAAGCAAAGAAGAATCCTTTCCAGCCTCCGGCAAAAAAGCCGCCGTGTGTCCAAAGGTTGGAGATCCCGATGGCGTGCCCCCCGTTTCCGATACCGAAAAAGACAAGTCCAAAGCCGGCAATGATCATCAAAATAATCGTGACAATCTTGATGAGAGCAAACCAAAATTCAAATTCGCCAAAAGATTTTACTGAAATCAAGTTTGCTGCACCGAGCAAGACCAGTGCGATAAGCCCCGGAATCCAAGCAGGCAGATCCGGGAACCAATATTGCATGTAAGCTCCTACCGCAATAATTTCAGACATCCCGACAACGACCCATTGGAACCAATTGCTCCAAGCAGTTAAGTAGCCTGCAAGAGGATGGATATACTTATAGCCGAATGTGGCAAATGAACCTGTGCTCGGTTCGACATAAAGCATCTCCCCCATCGCGCGCATGATGAAAAAGATGAAGATCCCTGCCAACGCATACGCCAGCATGACAGATGGACCTGTCCAGCTAATCGTGCTGGCAGACCCCATAAACAGACCTACCCCTATCGTTCCCCCCAGGGCGATCATTTGAATATGGCGGGATTTCAATCCCCTGTTCAATTCTTTATTTTCCACACCATTTCCTCCCCTTCCTTGCTCGATATTTACATAGAAAAACAATAGTAAAATAATATTTACTATTTTAATAATAGTAAATTTACAAAGGATAAACAATCAGAATTTGCAGAAAATCGTTTAATAGTAAGATAGTATGAGATTTAAAGAATGAACGAGTTAATTATTTTAATTTTTCGAATATAATAAAAGACTCCCTAATTTAATAGGGAGTCTCACTTTTAGGATAGTTCTTTAATTTTTTGGCTGATCGGCGTCCTTGGCTTCGGATCTGGTATTTCTTCCGGATATCCTGCAGAGATCACACCGACAACATCATATTCATCTGAGATATTTAAAATGTCGCGGTTGCGCTTGGAAGCAGCTGCAGATGACCAGAATGTTCCGACGCCTTCAGACCAGGCGGCAAGCATGAAGTTCTGGATAAAGCAGGCTGTCGCAGCCATATTTTCTTCCCTCTCGACTTCTGTCTTCCCTTTTTTTGAAAGGACGACCATGACAATTGGAGCGCCTCCAAAATCTATTTTATGGTTAATCTCTGCCCTTGTTTCAGGTCCGACAAACAGGATTTCCCACGGTTCTGTCATTTTATGATTGGGCGCCCATGACGCTGCCTCTAGCCATTCCAATACTTTATTTTTGTCTAGCGGTTCTGGCTTAAATTTCTTTATGTTTCTTCTAGATGTGATAAGATCTGCTATTTTCATTGTTTTCCTCCTCGGTCAAGACATCTTTTACTATCTTATGCTCAAAACCTCAAGAAATCAACGGGTACAGCCACGGCAGGATGATGGCAGTGATCATGGCAGCAAGACCCATGGCTGCACTAGATGCTGCGCCTTCTAAAGGGCCTTCCATTCCAGCTTGGCTTGTTCCGATGGCATGGGAGACCGTTCCGATGCCCAACCCTCTTGAAAAAGGATCCGTAATTTTGCATTTTGTTAAGATAAGCGGTCCGAACACAGCCCCAATAATGCCAGCAGTGATGACAAACGCTGCTGCAAGGGATGGGTCCCCTCCAATCAATAAGGCAGCCTGGATGGCAACCGGAGTGGACACTGCTTTGACAGCCGCAGTTGCCTGGATTTTTTCCGGAAGTCCAAGCCAAACGGAAAACCATACAGCTGTAAGAATCGTTGATACGGTTCCGATTAATAGCCCTGCTGCAGCAGGAAGCATCCGTTTTCTGATTAATTCACGATTTTGATAGATTGGAACTGCCAACGCCACTGTTACAGGTCCGAGCATGGATGAAATGATGCGATTGGCTTCACGATAATCTTTATAAGGAATATGAAAGAGCAGGAAAATCAGGATGATGACAAATGTTGATGTGAATATTGGTGTCGTCAGTGGAGATTTCACTTTTTGTGAAAAAAACCTTGCCCCGATATAGACTAAAATGGTCAAAATGATTTCAATCCATGTCAGAAGGTGCATGCTGCTTTTCCTCCTTTTTGGATAAAAAATGAGTCAATCCTGCCGTTATTAACAGCCCTATGATCGTACTTCCGAAAATCATCAAAAATAATTGTATACCCATCTCTTTCACGAGCGGCCCCTCATTCATCAGCCCCACTGCTATAGGAATGAAAAAGAACCCTAAATGTTTATTCAAAAATCCAGCACCTATTGAAATATTCTCAAGTTTAATAAATCCCATTGATAACAGGACAAATAAAAGGACCATGCCAAAAACACCTGCAGGAACTGGAATATGAAGCCATTTAACGAGAAAAACGGAAATTAGATAGATAGCGGATATCAATGCAATTTGCCATAAAAATAAAATGGCTTTTTTCATGTTGTAAAACAATTCCTTTCGTTCAAAGCTATTTCTCATTATATCGAAAAAAACTTTTTTCAGCTTGAATGAAAATTTATCATTTTTTAGGTTTAATGAAGGAAAATATAGGGTACATGAGAATAGTTAATACATACAATTAAAAATATTTTGAGTAGGAGTGTACCTAGTATGAACGCAACATTTCAAAATTGCGCGAACATCTCTCAATTTATTATTGAAAACAGAGATAAATTCCAAGAAAAACTTTTATCTGAAGCGGTCAATGTTGCTTCCAAAATCAATGAAATCCTCTTAAAAGGAAATATTGATCTCTTAAAAAATGCTGAAACTCTTGCATTGCATGTCATCGAGGAAAGAGACGCTGAATTGACAGCGTTTGCACGCCAGGAAGGAGTAGCATGGGCTCAGCACAACCTGACACTTGCGTTCAAACTAGAATGGGTGCAGGCAATTCGAAGGACGCTTTGGGATTTTAATTATAAATGGGAGAAATTGAACAATATCGTCCCTTCCCAAGAAGATTTCTATGAACTTGAGAAAAAAATAAATGACGGGATCGATGATTTCCTTAATGGTTTTTTCCTCAATTATTCTACCTATAAAGATGAAATGATCAACGAACAAAGAAAGCTTGTAGAACATCTGTCTGTTCCGATCATTCCTGTTGGTCCAACGGTTGCGGTACTTCCTTTGATTGGCTCCATCGACACTTACCGTATGCAGACAATCGAAGAAAAAGCATTAATGGACATTGCTGCACAGCAGGTACAGACATTGGTGATCGATCTTTCAGGGGTAGCCGATATGGAATTGGATGTCATGGACCATTTCCAAAAAGTGCTGACCGGGGTCAATATGATGGGATGCAAGGCCATCATTACGGGTATGCGCCCTGATCTTACAAGAAGGATGGTCCATGCAGGCATTACGTTCGATAAAAAAGCTGAAACAAAAGGTACACTTCAAGAAACACTGCGATTATATCTTTCATAAATTTATTCCTGATGAAAAAATCCTTCCCCGTATTAAACGGCGAAGGATTTTTATTTATACCCCTTTAATTCGTTCCGGCAGATTGACAATGGAGGCAACGATCGCATCCAGCTTCGTCTCAATCCGATAAAGCAGATACACCGTGACCGCAATGGGGAATCCAACCTCACTGATAAATGGGATGAACTGGTCCACCCTTTCCCCCTCCTCTCCTATTAATTAAGGGCCTGTCCAATAGAACAGGCCCCATTGATTACTCAATCGTGTAGTCCGTGACATTTCGCTCAACTACTCGGGCACCCTTAATGCCTGAATAAGATGATCCTGCATTTGTGAAGAACACATCTGCTGCAATGATAGCCTCCATCGAAGCTTTAACCTGCGCTGTGTCCACAGGCTCGATTGGATTGTCAATCGAAAGCTTCGCTGATTTGCCGTCAGCTGTTACAAATTGCAATTCAAGTGATTTTGCCAAGATATTTCACCTCCTCCCTCTTTCATCTAGCTTTCTTGACCGCTATTACGCCTCAATGTCGTAGCTGTCGTCCCTTTCCACCTCTACAAGAGGGGAGCTGCATAGAGCTTTAAGGGCCTGCGCCACTTGATCCAATTGATCCGGAGTGGAATCCGTTTTGATGTTATTGAGGGTCTTGTTCTTGAAAACAGGATCTCCGTTCTCATCCACCCCTGCCTGGAACATCAACTTCAATTTGGAATCTTTCAATAATGCCTGTGCCATGTCGTATCACCTCCTTTCACCCTCTATATACAGATGAGAATGAAAAAAGGACACCCCTAAAATAAAAAAATCCACTGTCCTCGACAGTGGATGTAGATTTTAATGCTATTCTTGCCTATCCCCGGCAACAATCTTCATCAAATACTTTTCGTTTTCGGACGATACATTCTCTGACAGCCTGGCACCTGCTATGATGGGCGCCCATTCCATGATTTCCGTTTTGTTCAACCCGCTTTTTTCACAATAAATGCGCAGATAGTTTTCCGCTAATTCACTGGATACTTCGGAGTACAAAAGGTATGAACGATATACATCTGCCCGGATATCCCCGGAGCTTGCATCCACCCAGTCAAGTATAGTGAAATTTTCATCTGATTGAACTAAATTGTAGAGATGAAAGTCTCCATGGCAAATCCTTGGTTCATACACCATGGTGCTTAACTTCTGGATGAGCCCTTCTTTTTGCGTTTCTGTTAAAATAGATGCATTTTTTAATTGACGTCTCAGTTTTTCGGGCATATCTACAAGTTCATTCGTTTCTTTCTTATGCATGTTCATTTGAAGATCAACAGATACTGAGAGATAGTATTCAGTCTTCTCTATATTTTTTTGGAGGAGATCCCCTAGCGTCTCCCCTTTCACATACTCCATGATAAGCACTTGCCTGCCATTGACCTTTGAGACTTCCAACACTTTT
This sequence comes from Falsibacillus pallidus, assembly GCF_050990905.1. Lineage (GTDB taxonomy): Bacteria > Bacillota > Bacilli > Bacillales > DSM-25281 > Falsibacillus > Falsibacillus pallidus_A. The sequence goes on along the minus strand of NZ_CP158866.1, from coordinate 1,877,585 downwards.
GGAACAGGAAGTCCGCTCGAGTAGGCAGCCAGTTGTTTCTTGGCTTCATTCCCTGCCTCAGATTCAGGCAAATGCTCTTTATAAAGTTTTACAATTTTGTTTTCCCATAAGAAGATGTCTGCTGTATTTCCATGTGCAATAGGTGTTCCTAAAACAATTTCATTCAATCTCTTTGTCATTTAACGATTCCTAGCACAAATCCATCGTAGCCTTTGCTTCCGACGGTTTGAATCGCTGTAGAATCAATACGGGGATTTCCTGAAAGAAGATCGATGAACGATTGAACACCTATAATGACTGCATCTTCTGTGTCTTCATCCACTACTTTTCCATTTCTCACCACATTATCTCCGATGATGACCGTACCTGGCTTGCTTAATTTCAATGCCCATTCCAAATAATGTGGATTGTTCGGTTTATCGGCGTCAATAAAGATAAAATCAAAATCTGTTTCCCCGCGTTCTTCTAAAACCGGAAGAGAATCCAATGCAGCTCCTATGATAATTTCAACCTTTTCAGAAAGTCCAGCCTTCTCAATATTTGTTCTAGCCACATCTGCATGTTTTTCGGCGTATTCCAAGGTAATCAATTGACCGTCCTCAGGCAGTGCGCACGCCATCCAAATAGTGCTGTAGCCTCCAAGTGTACCGATTTCCAATATCTTTTTGGCCCCTTTCATCTGCACCAAGAGTTTCAGAAGCTTTCCTTGATTCGGTGACACATCGATGGATGGCAGTCCCGCTTCTTCGTTTGCTTTCAGCACTTCATCCATGATGGAATGGGGTGCATGTAATTTCTTAGTAAAATACTCATCTACTTTTTTCCATGTTTCTGTGCTCATATTGATTCTCCAATCTAATCTATTTGGTTATTTCTTATATTTTCGACATTTTTTTCATCCAATCCTGCATTTGGTTAAATTTGTAATGCGCTATCAAAGAATATGAAACTAAAAGCTAAAAAATTCGTACAAATATATAGACGCATTTTTTTAAAAGAACTAATTGGAGGTGTATTAAATGAATAAGTATTTTTCTCCAACTGAAAGTATTTCTGCCCTATTATTTAATATGATTTTCCTTTTTTTCGCCTTTTCATTTAGGGATTATTCCTATATGATTCTTTTCATCGCAATACTTATCATTATTATCTACATGAGTATCAAGATGATGCTAAACGCTTCTTTTCGAAAAACGAGATCTGCAGGAATCTACTTGGCTATTTTTATAGGCTTGCTGGTTTATGCAGGAATAAATGCAATCCACTAACAGGAGGAACCGATGAAAACGATAAAAATTTACCGCTATGATGCTTTTACTAGCGAGCCTTACAAGGGCAATGCAGCAGGTGTTGTGATCGATGCAGCCCATTTATCTCATCAGGAAATGCAAGACATTGCTTTTCAAGCTGGCTACAGCGAAACGGTTTTTGTTTTAAAATCGAACAAAGCAGATCTTCAACTGCGCTACTTCACTCCCGGAAAAGAAGTAAATCTATGCGGACATGCCACTATTGCCGCTGTTCTTGCGCTGAAAGAACAAGGAACGTTAGGTAAAGAAGACTTTCTCACTATTGAAACAAAGGCAGGCGTGCTTCCCATCCGAATCGAAAAAACCCCTGATGGCCTATTCATCGAGATGAAGCAAGCAACTCCTAAATTCAAAGAATTTACTGGGGATCGGACTGCGCTGGCCGCATCAATGGGAGTGAAGATAGAGGATTTTGACACCTCTCTTCCTATAATGTTTGGAAATACAGGCTCCTGGACCCTTCTTGTCCCGATGCTTGGATTAATGCCCTTTGAAAAAATGGAGCCAAAGAATGAGGATTTCCCTGGTATCTTCCAACAAATACCTGAATCGTCCCTGCATCCTTTTTGCTTAGAGACAACCGACCCGAAATGCCACATGCACTCCAGGCATTTTTCTTCTCCTTTAACAGGGATTAAAGAGGATCCTATAACTGGAACCGCTTCTGCCGTAATGGGTGCATATTATGCTAAATACATAGCGGAAGATCCTGTTTTTCCCATGCAGCTTCAATTAGAACAGGGACAGGAAATGGGGAAAGATGGCCGTGTTGCTGTAAGAATGGACAGACAAGGAGATTTGATTGAGGTCTCCATTTCAGGAACTGCAGTATTCACAGAGGAGTTTGAAGTTAATATACGTTAGTAATAAAATAAGCTAACTGTTGATATTGCTAACGGTTCGATTTTTATTATTTTGATCAAGAGTGAGTGTTCCTATAGGTTATCAATGAGTTTAACACTATGTGGAAACCTCTCCTTTAGAAGTAATCATTTTATCAATGAAATGGAAGGGGTTATTGAATGCAGAACCGATTAAATGAAAAAATTCAAAGGACTCTATTTGAAAAATGTTTTGATTTACTGTCGGTTATTGCGGTAATAGTCATTTTAATATTCATTTATTTGAAGTGGTCGACAATACCAAGCCAAATCCCAATGAAGTATGACTCAGATGGTGGTATATCTCAATGGGGAAGTAAAAAAAGCATTTTGGGTCTTCCTGTCTTAGGAATATTAGCTTGGATTGTTTTTAGTTTCTTCGAAAGGTTTCCTCAAAATATCAACTTGCGAATGTTCAGAAGTGACGATATGGATAAAGAAACAAAATACAATAGAATTATCGTGAATGCAATTAAAAATGTAATAGTAATCTGTCTTATATTAACCAATTGGAAAATAATCAGGTCTATTCTATAATCCTGTTAATTTTAAACAACCATGAATTTACTTATCAATATAAAGAAACCAATTAAACCAGATTTTCACTAAAAAAAACCTTCTATATACTTTAATATAGCCTAAATAAGCCTAACACCCTAAGCGTTAGGCTTGCTCTTTTTTTACAACTTCCATTCCATCCGTACATCCGGCAGGTTTTCTTCATTCTCATGCCCTCTTGCTGTGATTTCAAATCCATTTCGAGAATAAAACTTCTGGGCTTTCTCATTGATTTCAAATGTATAGAGGGAAAGGCACCCGGATGACTTTTCCTTTGCTCTACTCAATAACACCTTTCCAATCCCTTTTCCTTGATAATCGTTATGGACGTAGAGCTGGCTGATTTCATTTTCGTTATAAGCCATGATTCCCACTACCTGTTCATTAAGCAAGACAATATCAATCTCGAACTCTTTCGGGAGGATTTCATTTAAGAAATACAAATGACTTTCAAAACTATGAATTTCCTTCTGGCCAATGGCTGCTTCCTTGCTGTCCCGCCACATTTGAACGGTCTGATCAGCATATTTTTGCTCAAATGGAACAACTCGATATGTATCTTGCATCTCTTCATTCATTGCTTCACCCACTTATACATCAAAATATCGTCTACATACTCGTCCTCACCAAATTTGAATTCCCTGACTTTTCGTCCCTCTTCCAGGAATCCCAGTTTTTTATAAAGTGCGATAGCCCGTTCATTGATTGAAAATACGCCTAAACAAACCTTTTCTATATTTGGATTTTTTTCTGCCCAATCGAGCAGCTCTTGCAAAAGCATCCTCCCAATACCATGCCCCCGATGTTCAGGGCTAAGGAATAATCCAAAATCACCTTTATGGGCAACTCTTTCTTTAGAAGAATTGGCTTGAAAAACAATGCATCCTGCCACTTCCCCATTCTTTTCAGCAACCAGGAGCATGTCCCGTTCATTTTGAAGAATTCCTTCAATCCACTCCTTTTGTTGGTCCACTGTTTTTGAAAATTCATGCGGTAATGCGATTAAATACTTTCTTTCAGAAACTACTGTTTTTTGTATGGATAACAGAATTTGTGCATCATTTACAGTGCCTTTACGAATAAATACTGACATACTAGTCACCATAATCCTTTTTAAGTATTTTTAAATACATCTTCCAATTGAAAGAAATTATCAGTAAGCCACAACATCTCTTCCGCAAATCTTATTGGCGGTCCTTTATGGTCAGCCATATCTTCAGTAATCCACCACGTGCTTTCCATCAGCCACAAAAGTTTTAAAGACTGAACCATTTTCTTTTCATCCATAGGACAATGGATATTGTAGCCTTCCATAAATGCACGTACTCGCTTCACGTCCAGGCGGCCATTGTCTAGAGCTCCAGATATGACCGCCCTCGCTGCATCCAACTGAGGATAGTCATATTTCATCCTGTCAAAGTCCAAAATAGCGCAAAGTTTCTTGTCGTCAAATAAGAGATTATCCATCCAGAGATCGCGATGTGACCAGCCTGTCTCCCCCAATACAAATTCATTCCAATCTATTGAACTTGTAACAGAATGCAGCTTTTTGAAGATAGCATTCTGTTGATCATTTCTCGCTGTTTCTGCTGTATGCTGCAGTGTTCTCCAGTGCTTCAATCGGTCATCTTTATCAGGCATTATAAATTGAGGGGTTTTTCGCAGACCTTGTTCATTTAACAAATGATGCATGAAACCGGCTGTCTTTCCAAGCTCAAACATCTGCGCTTCATTTGTTTTTCCTGGAGGGACAATTTCTCCATCACAGTAATCCATGAGTAAAAATAGTTCGCTTTTTTTGGAAGTCAGGAAATACCGCCCTTCATAGGAGTGAAGCTTTGGGCACGGCAGTCCACTATCATACAGTTTCATTTGTAATTGAAAAGCTTCCAGCAGTGCCTTTTGATCATAGAGCTGCAGCCTTTTTTGGTTATATTGCTTTAATAGGTAGGCGCCGGAATCTGTCGTCAATTTCCATTTTAGATTAAGGTAGCCTATCTTAATCGGTGATGCATCAAGTACTTTCAACCTAAAATAGCGCTCACATGCTTGCAGCAAGTCACTTAATATCGCATCTTCCGTCATGCTTGTTTTTTCGCCTAGGAGTGTCATGAATTCAACTCTTTCCGCAGTGCTTCAATTGCCTCAATCACCACTTTTTGATTTTCCACTGTATTCATATGATTCCGTGCATGAAGCAAAACAGGCCGGACGGATTCAACAGACCTGCCAAAGTCACCCATCCAGTCATAGCGCGGCACCATCCATATGTGAAAATGATGGGTGGTGTCTTCATTGTAAAAATAATAGACATGCTCGATTCTCAAGACACTGCGCTGAGCTTCTCTTATCCTGGTCATTATATCTATGTATTCGTATCTTTCTTCTTTCGTCAATTCATCAAGGCATTTTATATGTCGTTTGGAAGCCAGGATGACCAAACCTTTGATTGGGTAGGCAACATCCTGATGTGCATGGAAATGATCTGTTTCAAGGATTACTCCCCCAACAGGGTCAATCATGCGGCTTGTCAGTGCGCAGCTCAAACATTCCACCTCTACCGTCTGTCCATCTGCCAATGTTATCTTTCTCATAGATGATCCTCTTTTCTTGAAACATTCACTAATTCTATATAAAGCTATATTCTCTAAGAAAATCCAAATCACCTTCCCAATTTTGCGCAAAAAAAATAGGCCGCTATGTGCCCTTTCGATTAAAAAATTTTCACTTTTCGCATGGCTTTTGTGATTTCACTTCTCCATTTCTCAACTTTCCCCATTGCAAATCGATGGATTTCCCCTTTTTTCGTTTGGACTATCAATCCTTTTGACAGCAGAGGAATTCCTAAAAATCGGTTTTTCATTGGATAAAGCCCATGGATGTCCCTGATGCCGATCATGATTTCTTCCATTTCCTGATCCCGGTAGACGAGAGAAGTACTGGTTAAAAATAATTGCCCGCATTTCAAAGCTTCTTTTTCCAATCGGCTTGCCGCACCTTCATAGATCGCTTCATTGACTTCCATCCGCTCCACTCCTTTTCAGAACTTTCCATCAATATACCCAATTCCTTTTCCTTTCACACTTCATTTAGAAAGGAACTTTCACAAATTTGTTGGCTTTGGTGGTATTACCACGTTCGCTTTTGCAGCCAATTTAGCGCATTCAGCTAGAAAAGAAGTATAATTCATACATTTTTTTACACCCTATAAATGTGATTGACAAAAGTTGAAAGAAGGTTATATTGTGCATATCGCCATTCTCCTTTGGTTATCCATCCAAAATATAAGAAAAAAATCATGGCTCATGCTTCCCCAAACGTTTGGAGGGGTACTTTACACTCTATTCTTCAATTTTATTTATTATTATTTATGCCGATACAAGCTTCTTTGGGAATTCAAGTCGAAAATTTTCAAAGTAACTACATTAAGAGCCATTCATTTGTTTCTCATTATGCCTCTCTTTATTCAATCCTTTTTATCAACGTATCCAAAAAGATGGCCGCAAAATTTTTTCTATATCCTTAAATGGGTAGGAACCTCATCTTTAGTTGAAGCCATTGCCCAGCGAAAGGGATATATTAAATTCTGCCACGGCTGGAATGGATTTTGGTCAGGGGCAATTTATTTATGTATGTTCATATTCAGCAGGCTGGTTATGATTCGTCCTTATTTCACTTTATTTCTTTCAAGCATCTTTTCATTTATATTAGTGAAAATCTTCCGAATCCCACTAAAACGGCGCTTTATGAGAAAAAACCTGTGGGAGAGCTTTTTTGGGAAGTGAAGGGAAGCGACACCGAAGTCGACACCGAAGTGACAGGCACTGCCCGGTTTTTGTCGAAATATGTAAAATCTCTTTTGGTTGCTTTCAAGACTTAGGCAATAGAACGTTTTCCTGTCGGGAGGTGCCTGGGCTGGCGCATAAGTAAATGATTTTCGCGCATAAGGGGTTGTCAATGGCGCATAAAAGAAATTTTTGGCGCATAAGACGAGGACTTTCGCGCAAAGGATGTCATAAGTGGTTCATAGAGCTGAGACGGAAGAGAATCTTCCCCCTCTTTGCACTCGAAAACTTGCCTAAGAAGACTATTTCCTTCATTTTCCGTCCAATCTTAAGAATTCTCCTTAACTTACAAGTAAAAAAGCCGCAAAACAGCGGCTTTTTCTGTGTGAATCAATTTTTTGTTTTAGATAGTTCGTTTTCAATTAACTTTTTCATATCTTCATTCCCGACAATTCCACCACTAAATACATTCGATTTTTTCCAGTACACTTGTCTAAAGGTCACTCCGTTATTTAATTCAATGCGTATAAAAACCATATCTCCTTCGTAGGCACCTTCTTCATATAGTTTATGATCGTCTTTATGTTTTAAGGTTCCCCATGTTTTAATAAATTCTTCTTTTATATTTGGAGCAAAGGAATGTGAGATACTTCCGTCATCAGTACTTTCAATGTAAATGTTTTTAACCAGCCCCTCAAGTGGAAGAAACTCTTTAGCAGTTTTCGCCTTCTTATTTTGATCAGCAATATAGACCTTATCTTCGGCTGCAACCGCTAACGTAGTTGGGTATCCTTTTATTTCATAAATTGGAGTACCTTTTTCAAGATAAGCCGCATCTCCGTTTTTGGTTTCATGGTTAGTGCAAGCATTATCAGCCATTTTGTAAGACACTTTGCCAATCTCTTTTCCTTTTTCAATTGTTATCTGTTTATTTTGATCTGCTGGCCCTGGAAAATGATGCTGGTATTTAATATCGTTTACCATTAATACATCAACCCACTCAATTTCAGCATCCGGACAACCTGTGATTTGATTATTACATGAGGCTAAAAATATGGTAAGGACGGCAGCGCCCAACACATATGTTAACGATTTCATATCAACCCTCCCATGATAACTCTATTTATCATTTTTCCAAATTATAACATACACCTTTATATGTGTAACTGACTGCAGCAAAAAAACGCCGCAAAGTGCAGCGCTTTTTTAAGAGATAAATAGTTATTAGTAAAACCTATTATATATTCACTGCCTGCTGAAGTATTTTCTCATAAAGTAAATTCCACTCTTTGTAATAATTTTTTACTTCTTCTTCATTGATGAAGATCCGGTCACCAGACTCGAAATTCCCTTCGAAAGGATGTACTTTTTCAATGTTCATACAGTAGAATACCTGATATCCTATTTTGGGATAAGGACTATCTTCATTCCAGAGAGAATTCTCCTCATGATTTACCTCAATGCATCCTCAGGGGGGTAATTTTCCCGACACATACCCTTCTTCATAAGCTTCACGATGAAAACATTCCTGTGGTGTTTCGTTTCCTTCAATATGTCCACCCGGAAAATCCCATCCTCTATGATTCAGGTTCACCAGCAGGACTTTGCCTTCATGAAAGCAGAACCCGTGAACGCTTGTAATAAAATCTCTCGGAGGCAGTGCAGTACCCTGAATCCAAGTAAGCTTCACAACTGCTTCTCCCCAGTTTACATATTGGGTTGTCATTTTGCTTCCCCGCTTTACTATTCTGAATTAGTTAACTATATGTTCACATGAAAATATTCTGTCAATGGAGTCTTGCGTCCATGATCATGCCAACTTTTATACTCACTAAACAGCACTAGTGGATTTTTATCTTTTTGTTTATCCACCAAATCTTTCACCGCCAGGTAGCTTCGCCAATAATCAAACATGATACTAGTCAATGTGCCTTCATAAGCACATTTTCCAAACTCATTTAAAGAATGATTTCCAAACTGGTCCTTAAATGTTTCGACTAATGTATTTTCTATAAACGTAATTTCATTGAATTCTTTTTCCGACAATAATAAGCGTCGAGGCAAGTAAAAACACATGCCTTCCTCAAACCAAATGCTATCTTCCCGTTCATCATCAAATTCATCTAAGAATAGATCTGAGTGATGAGTAAGTTCGTGTGCCAAAATCACGAGTAAATGCTTCTCAGAAAAATTCTCATAAAATCTTTCGATGTCCGGTAAAGTGTTCCCTTCCAACTGCTGCAGGAACAATTTTCTCCAATTGTGCAAGTCTGGAGAGATATAAATAAGATCCTTATTTGTAAAAGCAGGGATTGGAATTGAGGAGAATGTATTAATAGCTAATTCATGACTGGTCCAAACAATGCCTTTTGGAAGGATATTTAATTGATATCTATCTTGTAAATGACACTGATATTCCTTTAAATTAAGACTCATTCTCTGAATAATTGCTTCGTACTTTTCGTAATCCTCTTTATGTTCAAATGCATATATGTTTTTCATTTTAGAATCTCCCAGCTTATACCCTACTGTAGGATAAAATAAATCATTTCCGGATCCCCTTCATCCAGGTTATGGACGATCCCGCTTTGTTTAAAACCGAGCGAGTCAAATACTTTTTGCATAAGAGTGTTGGATTCATTGGTTGATGAAAACACTTTTTCTGTTGGGGACTGCCTGATGAATTCTTTTATCAATCTGCTGGCCAGTCCTTTTCTTCGTGCAGTTGGGGAAACGATGACAAGTGAGATGAAGCTGCACTCAAAGAAATCTGTATGAAATGTCAAGAACCCTTCAATTTTTCCCGAGATTTCTCCAACAAGACACTTTTGTTCCTGTATTGCTGTTTTCAAGATATGTTTTCGACTATCATTTTGTATAACATCGCAATCTATAGCTGCAATATAATCAAGATCATCTATGATTGCCTTTCGAACGGGTATGATGTTCATGGTTTTAAAGCTCCTTTATTTGACTCGCACAGGTGAAATGATGTGCATTTGATTCTCTGATCCAACTGGCTGGATTAAAATGGGTTTCATTGTCCCTCCAAAACGAATCAATACCTGTTCTTCCTTTATAGCTTTCAATGTATCGGCCAAATATTGGCTGTCCACCGCAACACTTAAGTCAATTTCCCCTTTGTGCGATAGAATGTGCTGTGACTCTTCAATTTTTCCGATTTCATTTGAGTGGGAGGTTATTTTTAATAGTGCTCCTTCTTTCACACTCAAAGAAATTGTATGATTTTTCGACTCATTGGCCAGCACTGCCGCCCGCTCTACTCCCTGTCTGAGCCGATTCTTATCCATAATGATTTCCATAATGGACCCAGATGGAATGATCCCATTTATTTCTGGATATTTTCCTTCTATTAATCTCGTAGTTAATGATATGTATGGATTCTGAAAGACGATCTGTCTGTCAGAAAAATGGACCATGACATCCCCTGATTCTGCTGCCATCAGCTTAATACATTCATTCACGGCTGATACGGGAATGATGGCGGTTCGCCGACCAGTTGTATCCAACGGCATTTTTCTTACAGCAAGCCGATTGGAATTTGTAGCCCCGACAGTGAGACCTGATTCATTTATCTCCATCAAAACACCGGTAAGAACAGGCCGTGAATTCGTATTTGCAGCAGCAAAGGCTGTTTGAGTAAACATTTCGATAAGGGTTTTCCCATTTACATTTATTGAAAAATTCGAATCCAGAACATCAAGATGGGTAAATTCAATCTCGTCAAAAGCGTTCATATGCACCGTAACTTCACCGGATTGAATGATGACGGACTGATTATTCTCTAAAATAAAATGGATGTCCTCGGGTAATTTTTTGACCACTTCATTTATATATTTTGAATTTATCACGCACTTTCCGCTTCGAAGTACCTGTAGGACTTTGTTATTCCCTGCTTGTATGGGAATCTTCTTTTTTATCATCAGCTCTAAATTGCATCCGATGATCTCTAGCCCATCTGCTTCTGCCTTGATCATGATTCCAAATGAAGCAGCATGCTGTGACTTATTGGGAGCAATTCTACTTACTTCAGAAATTGCCTTTGCAAAAATATTATGATTGACGATAAATTCCACAATAATCTCTCATTTCTAGATTCATTATTTAAAATCGGTAAATGGCTTCAAACGGAAGCTTACTTTTCCCACAACTTCTTTTTGATCTACAAATCCAATCCATGGCTTCCTGCTATCAGAACTAATTAATCGGTTATCCCCCATGACCCACAACTTGCCTTTTGGCACTCGTGTTTTTCCGGTCAGGGCTTTTAAAGTAAAGTCTGCTGTTAGGAATCCGGATTCCAATTCCTTTTTATATTGGTCTAAATAAGGTTCGGCAACAGGTTTTCCATTTCTATATAATTGGTCGTTTTTATATTCAATGGTGTCTCCCGGCAGTCCAATGACGCGTTTGACGTAGTCTTTGGTGGGAGTTGCATGAAAAATAATAATATCCCCATGATTAGGCTGTGAAAACTCATAGTTTACTTTATTAATAATCATATGATTCCCGTCTTGGAGTGTCGGCATCATTGATTCCCCTTTTACAATATAGGAGGAGAAGAGAAAAACCTTAACGATCATAGCAATAATCAATCCCAATACAATAGCTTTCAACCAGCTGTAAATTTCATTTTTTATACGATGTTCCATGCATTTCCACTCCCATTCTTTTTTCTACCACTATCATTCTAGCATAATTTTCCTTTTACTCCTGAAAATTGCTTGATTATTTAGAAAACAAAATTCAAAAAAGGAACCCAATATAAGATACTGGATTCCTTTTATCGTTAAATCATCTCCAGCTGCATTTCTTCATCTGCACTGAAAACTTGATTGCGGCCGCTATTTTTTGCTTTATACAGTGCTTTGTCCGCTACCATCAGAAGATTTTCTTTCTTAATATTTGGAAGGGACGCGATCCCTACAGATACGGTGATAGGTGCAGAAATCCGATTAATCCTTAAAGGCGCATCTGCCAAAACGAAGCGAATCCGCTCCATTACCTTTATGGCATCCTCCTCTGCACAGTTTGGCAGGATAACCACGAATTCCTCACCGCCATACCTTGCAACGATATCGATATCCCGGAGATTTTCAGAAATGATGCTGCTTACTTTCTGCAAAACCTTATCCCCGAAAATATGGCCATACGTATCATTTACTTTTTTGAAGTGGTCGATGTCGATGAATGCCACCGAAAATGGAGGAATGTCTTCTTCTGTATCCGTAAAGTCATTGTAGTACCTCATAAACGCCCTGCGATTATAGAGCTGTGTCAGTGGATCGATGCTCGCCTTTTCAATCAATTCGAGTTTATAGACATATTCCATGGTCAGATCTTTGACGATCCAAACCAGGAGCAAACTTAGCAAAATGTTGATCGGGAAAACGATCGGCATGATTAGTTTGAGGGTATCTTCGATCGGAAGAACGCCAAATGCGACGATGAAAGCCGTATTCATTACATTCAGTCCAACGACCATCCACCACATTTTTTTCTGATAGCTCCACCTCCGTGAAACCTGGGAAAGGATTAATCCCGCCAACGTAATGAGGCAGACATTTAAAAATCCAATCCACGCTGCATCGCTAACACCAAACGCAAATCGCATGATTCCGATGCCAAGACCTGTCATGATTATCTGCATCGCATTTCTCGCATACAAGGCAGCCAGGATAATCGGGATAAACCGAAGATCAAATATGACGGAACTCGTTAAGTGAATGCCGTAAATCATGGAAATCCAGCCTGTGAAAACGGCTATCAGCACTAGGATATATTCTTTTAAACGATCATTGATTTTCACTAAAAATTGTTTATAGAAAAACCCTGTTAAATAGATGATGGTGATCATAAGTCCGAGATTGACGAAATACTCTTTGACGCTGATCATAGGATCCCTCCTCTTGTCAAAAAAGTATAAGACGAATGAACCATGATGACGGAAAATGATTTAACATGTTCATGTTGTCATAGTAAAATCGTCACCAAACAAATATAGCGGCTTTTTTATCAAATTTCTACTACTGATGCTCTGATTACCACAATGATGAAGGAATTCACCTTAATGATTTCACCCTACTATTTTCCTATATTCCCGTATTTGTTTATTTCATGCCAACTAAATGTGCTGATGGGAATTTATTTTCCTTTTTGATGGAGCATAAATAAAAATGAGTCAATATTCACATAATTTTATTGGAATATTTTGAAAAAACACATCCTACGAACCTATGTTTCCCCCTCCCCTCCATGTTAAGCTAGAACCAACAACAAGAACAGCTTCATGAAAATAAAGGAGGAGGGGTTTGCATGAAGAAATATGTAAAGCTTGTTCCTAACCAATTGATTGAGCAGCTGTCAGAGGTTAACGAGGTGCCAAAAGGGGTCGAACTCATCAAAGCTCCCGAGATTTGGGATCAGGCTAAAGGAGCCGGAATCAAAGTTGCTGTGCTGGATACCGGCTGCGACACGAGCCATCCTGATTTGAAAGACCGGATCGCTGGAGGCAGGAATTTCACTGAAGATGATAATGGCGATCCGAACAGCTTCATGGACTACAATGGGCATGGGACCCATGTGTGCGGTACCATTGCTGCCAGCATGAATGGACAAGGCGTTGTAGGAGTAGCCCCTGAGGCAGAGATTCTGATGCTGAAGGTGCTTGGGAAAGACGGCTCCGGACAATATGAATGGATCACAAATGCCATTCAATATGCCATTGACCAAAAAGTGGACATCATTTCCATGTCGCTCGGCGGTCCAAGCGATGAAGCTGAACTTCACGACGTCATAAAAAAGGCAGTGATTGAAAACGGCATACTGGTCGTCTGTGCTGCCGGAAATGAAGGTGATGGCCGAAGCGAAACGGATGAATTCGGCTATCCTGGAGGATACAATGAGGTCATCAGCGTGGGCTCGGTTAACTTGGAGCGCGGGTCATCCGATTTTTCCAACTCCAATAATGAGGTCGATGTGGTTGCACCTGGCGAAAAAATCACCTCCACATTCCCAGGCGGCAAATACGCCACATTCAGCGGGACATCCATGGCAACACCTCATGTGGCAGGATCCCTTGCCCTATTAAAGGAATTGACACAAAAAACATTTGAGAGAAAACTGACTGAGCCAGAGTTATACGCCCAACTGATCAAGCGGACGGTACCGCTCGGCTATTCCCCAAAAGAGGAAGGCAATGGGCTCGTCTACCTGACCCTTGTTGAGGAAATGAAAAAAGTATACAACGAAAAGAAAATGGAATTGTTGTTTAATAGATGAATACCTGAAAGAACCCCGTTCCCTCTTCAATTAGGTGGCGGGGGTCTTTTTATTGAGCCTCTTATTGTAAGACATTTTTAGAATGCACCAAGAAAAAATTTACTTTTTATGGTATTATATAACAAATGTTATCCATGGACATAAACTACTAAATATAAGGAGTTGATTGTTTGATCTGGTTAATTGTCGGAGCTCCTGTTTTATTGATGATAAGTATTTCAATCTACTTTAGTAAAAAATCAGGCGCTGTGCCTCCAGATGTAAATCAAGGAAATAAAAATATTGAATCTGATACTATTAGGAATCAATTTTTAAATGGTGGGGGATAATTTTTTTGTTTGCAAAACTTCAGATGATGCCCCTTCGATAAAGACAGGTCCCTGAATTCGGCTGCAATTGGACTGATTCCGGGATTTTTATTTTTGCTCATCTTAAGTAAATAGCCATAGGTTCAGATTTAATTATGGTGGGAGAAAGCAATTATCTATTCGAAATGAGCTTTTTTTAAACTGCTTTATCAATTATTATCTAAGTCCTTATCAAGAAAAGAAGGCTTCCTTTTTTCATCTTCTTTTAGGCTATCGCGGTAATCTTTTTCTTTTACTAAAAGGGCTATGCCTATTATCAATGCCAAAACACTTAATATGATAGGGGTGTATCCCACTCCTTCCTGGCCGCTGGGAGATACTGATGCTGCTATGATATCAGCGCCGTAAAGAATGGACGCCATCAAGAAGAATATGATTGCTGCTGCAATACGGTTCATTGTCCATTTCTCCTTTCCGGGGTACTCATTCTTATTCCCAATCACTACGAAGAATGGAATAAAGAAGGACATCCTCCAACTCTCCATTCACCACCCAATAGTCGCGAAGATGCCCCTCCTGCTTCATGCCGACCTTTTCCATGAGCTTCACTGAGCCTGCATTCTCAGGCATCGTCTTAGCCCCGATGCGGTTCAGCTTCATTTTTTTGAATCCAAAATCAATGACTTCTTTCACGGCTTCTGTCATGATCCCCTTCCCCCAGTACTCAGGCGACAAGGAGTAAGCAAGTTCAATTCGTCCATGAGGCTTATGCCAGCGGACAAAACCGCAGAGGCCAATGACTTTCTTCTCTGATTTTAGTTCTATTGCCCAGTCGCTTTCGCAGTCTGTTTGGTAGTTTTTGATTAAAAGGTTGACGAGTTCCTTTGTTTTCCCCATATTCTCATGGTAATCCCAAGGGGTATATTTTGAAATCTCAGGTATTGAGGCATATTCAAAAATATCTTTGACATCGTTCTTCGTCACTTTCCGTAAGCGTAGGCGTTCCGTTTCCAAGGTAGGCAGCTGCTGAAAAATTCCAATCACACGAATTCCTCCTTTTTTACCCAATCATACCATAATCAGAAAAATACAAAAATACAAAAGGTACTTAGCGGCGCCTATGGCGACACCTAGGTGACAGGCACCAAGAAAAGCGCAAGCGCCTCGAACAGCCCCGACCAGCATAAGTCGGAACTCGAAGGAAATCCTGATTTCCGTAGAGTTCTGGCTTATGATTTCGAGGGGCTAGGCGCTGGAGCTGTACACCGCCCGGTTTTTGTCGATTTGTGTCGTAGTTTTGTTTGTCCATTTTCAAGTGGCGCAAAGGAAGGTGGTTTTCGCGCGAAGACTTCTTCTGCCGGCGCATAAGATGGTTTTTTCGCGCATAGACCCTGGAATTTCGCGCATAGCCGGTCATTTCTGGCGCATAGCCACCCTGGCGAGCCTGAAAACCCCTTAAATTCAGTGCTATTTTCCCCAATCTGATGGAATCGAGCGAAAATCAATAACAAATCGATACCTAAACACATTAAAAAACGGACCTGAATCAATCAGGTCCGGCACTAATCATTATTTTACCCCTGGGAACCAGCCCGGTGAGTTAACAATTGCATTCCAAAGCGGATCCGGAACAACAAGACGATCTTGTGCTTCCAAGTCCAGCTCCGTTTCAATTTCATTTTCACGCCCGTTTTCTACTTTCTGCACCCAATCAGGCTCGATGATCAATCCACGGCCAATCGCAACCAACGGTACTCCGCTTTCCATTGCATTCAATGCATCTTCTGCTGTGTAGACAGAACCGACGCCGATCACTGGAACTTTTTCACCAACGCGTTCTTGGATAACTTCTAAACGGGAACGGTCGATATCTGCCCCGCGGCGAACCTTGGAATCATACTCCATAAGTGAAACATGAAGATAGTCGAGGTCCTTCTTAGACAATTCATCCAAAAGGGCAAGCGTATCATCCATTGTGATCCCATTTTCATAAGGCTCTTCTGGAGAGAAGCGGTAGCCCACTAGGAAAGGACGATCTGCTTTTTCGGCCGCTTTTTTCACTTCATCCACTACTGCCATCGGGAACTTCATGCGTTTTTCCAAGCTTCCGCCCCACTCATCATTTCGGAGATTGGACTCACCGGAGAAAAATTGCTGAAGGAGATACCCGTTTGCTCCATGGATTTCCACGCCATCGTACCCAGCTTCAATGGCTCTTCTTGTCGTTTCTCCAAAGCTCTTGATAATCTCGTTAATTTCTTCCCCAGTTAACGGACGTGGAACTTTCCGTTCACCTGCCTGGCTTGATTTCACATCGCTTGCACTCACTACATCTCCATCAGGCACAAGATTTGGAGGACATTCGCGGCCGCCATGGAAGATTTGCAAGACAGCTTTCGCCCCTTTTCCTTTGATGGTGTCAGCAAGACTTTTCAAACTAGGAATCATTTCATCCCTGTCCCCGGCAAACTCCCCTGGGAACCCTTTCCCATTCGGTACCGTATACGTACAAGCTGTGATGACCATTCCAGGACCATCAGAGCGGCGGCCATAATAGTTCAACTCATTTTCCGTAACCGTTCCATCCGGCTTGGAAAGGAAGTTGGTCATGGGCGCCATGACAATCCGGTTTTTAACCGTCATATTTTTAAAAGAAAACTCTTCAAATAAAGGTTGAAATTTTTCATTCATTCTTGATGTTCTCCCTTCTTTTGCTCCAATTTTTCAGCATCATTTTCATGCTTCCCCATTGTATTACGGGACTCGGAAAAAAAGCGAAGCATTTGCTCAGCCAATACTCTATTTTGGGTAAAGACTGCTGGGAGTATTTATAATGACACGCTTTCCATAAACAAAAAAACCAGCCCCATTCGGGAACTGGTTCGTTTGCATTATGTAGGAGCCGCCATTGCCGTAAATAATATAAGAAAGTTTTAAACCACCACTCCTCAAAGTGGGTGTTCGCAGAAACGTTCATGTATGTCCTCCTTGTCGTATAGACAGAGGCTTGCCAGTCCGGTTTCAATTAAAACTCCCTATTACAGCTTAAAGGTTAAAACTTTATTATCGTTACGTACAACGCAGCTTGTATTAAGTATATTACTCCCTTTTCGAAAAAATATCAAATAAATTTCTCATACATTTTTTGACATCTTTCTACGCAGCGAGCGGAAATTTAATCCTGATGCTCGTCCCTTTTCCTGGTTCGCTTTCGACATCGATTTTGCCTTTCATAGCATGAATGAGCTGAAATGTAATCGTCATTCCAACACCGGTCCCCTTTTCCTTCGTGGTATAAAATGGGACGCCAAGCTTTTTCAGCTGCGAATGGGTCATTCCTTTTCCGCTATCCGAAATTTCGATCATGGCCTCTCCGTGCTTGTTAAAAACCTGGACCTTCAGTGTACCCCCATTATCCATAGCTTCAATGCCATTTTTCATGATATTGACGAGAATCTGCTTCACTTCGCCTTTATTGCCTTTCATATATAAATCCTCTTCGATAGACGTTTCAATATGGATGTTCTGAATATTGGAATAGGACTTCATTAATTCAATCGTCTTCTCCACTTCCTCTGACACGTTGATGATTGAAAGTCCCTCAGCACTCGGCTTTGCCATAGATAGGTAGTCGTTGATAATGGACTGGGCATGATTCAATTCATTCAGGGCGATGGAAATATAATGGCGGTGCGAATCCTTTAAGTTGTCATCATCTTTCATCAACTGGAGAAAACCATTTACAGAAGTCATGGGGTTCCGGACTTCATGTGCGACAGAAGCAGCGAGCTGGCTGATGACGTTCAATTTTTCGGCATGCTGCATTTCCTCTTTGATTGCATTTTGCTGGTTCACATTTTCGATGATAAAAACAACAATAATCAAACTGATCCAGGCGGCCAGGTAAAAAAGCAGCATGAATTGAATTTGTTCCGTTTTTCCGATTAACAGCAATGTAGAGCTCATCATGATTGTTTTAATCCAGTAGCATGAACTTACCAAGATGACTTTTAATCTTAAAGTGAAACGTTCGTATTTCACAGATATGTACCACATAAGAATAGTGCTCAATGAATAATTAAGAAGAATGACATAAAAGCCCGTCCCTCCCAAGAAGAAGCGATAAGTGATCATTGTCATGAATATGAGCATCCCAGGCATTCTTCCACAATAGAAAAAAGCAATAAAGTAAGGGATGACTCGAAAATCATATAAGTATCCATTTTCAATTTCTATAGGAAAAGACATTGTTAAAACTATCATCACTAAAAGAATGAATGTTAATTTGGAGTTCATTCTTTTTCTATCAATGGATTTTTCATGAAAAAATAAATGGTAGATCAACATTGGAAAAAGAACAATCAGAAGCTGATTAACGATGGATGAAAAATTAAAATCCATATGTGGTTCCCCTCAATTCTTCCTACAACTATATAGGTAATTCGATACATTTTTACAATTCCCTTCTGAATTTGAAATCGTTTTCCAATTATTTTTTTCGGGTATAGAAGGAAATGTAATTTTATTGTCGAAAAAAACTGGAAATAATCTGTTGACTTTATCTCGAATTCGAAATATAATTTATCTCGAAGTTAATTATTTTGAATTCGAGATAAAAATCAAAAACAAAGGTGGAGAAAATAATGACAAAACAAAAATGGGCAGTAGATGCTGCACACAGCAGTGTGGATTTTTCAATCAAACATATGATGATTGCGAATGTAAAGGGTGCATTTTTAAACTTTGAGGCAACAGTGGATGCTGATCCTACTGATCTAACCGATGCAGAAATCGATTTCTCAATTGATTTATCCAGTATTGATACACGCAACGAGGACCGCGACAACCATTTAAAATCTGCGGATTTCTTTGATGTTGAGCAATATCCGAAGATGACATTCAAATCAACGAAAGTCGTCAATAAAGGCGATCATGAATATGATGTAACAGGAGAGCTTTCCCTTCACGGAGTTTCAAAGCAAGAAACATTCCATGTGGCTTTTGAAGGACAAGGGAAAGATCCTTGGGGCAATGAAAAAGTAGGATTCAGTGCAGATGGCTCCATCAACCGAAGCGACTATGGATTGACTTGGAACTCTGCTCTTGAAACTGGCGGAGTGCTTGTAGGAGACAAAGTCAAAATCAACTTGCAAATCGAAGCTGCAAAAGCAGAATAAGCAGACTTGACAATATAAGTGTAAAAAAGCCGGAACCCAAGTGGATTCCGGCTTTTTTATATCGACAATAAACGACAGGATTCGGGCGGTGCCTGTCACCTGTAGTGTTAGTACTGCGTAAATGATTGAACGGTTTGTTTATCCAATCCCTGTACAATTGCGATTAAGAGCTTGACGGTGTTCTCGAGGTCCTGCTTGCTTGCCATGGATACGTGGCTGTGCATGTAGCGCGTTGGGACGCCGAGCACGATGCTTGGAATCCCTGATTTGTGCATATGGAATTTTCCTGCGTCTGTACCTCCGCCGAGCATCAGATCGATTTGATAAGGTATATTGTTCTTTTCAGCCGTTTCAATGATAAAATTCCGGAATCTTGTATTCGGGATCATGGACGAATCAAGGAATGTAATCAGTGCACCCTTGCCGAGGGCAACCGTCTTTTCACCTTTATGGCTCGGATCATCCTTGGATACACCCATATCCAATGCAATCGCTATATCCGGATCCATCACGTGTGGAAGCGTGGCAGCCCCGCGAAGTCCTACCTCTTCCTGTACGGTCGCACCAGCAAAGACCGTGTTCGGATGCTGTACACCTTGCAGCCCCTTCAATGTTTCCAAAGCCAAATAGCAGCCTGCGCGGTTGTCCATTGCCTTGGACAAAATCGTATCGTTGTCCGGCAGAATTTCAAATGGACAGATAGGCAAAACCGGATCTCCTACCTGGATCCCCCATTCTCTTACCATATCCCTGCTCTTTGCCCCGATATCAATGAACATTTCCTTCATCGGATACACTTTTGACCGTTCTTCAGGAGTCAGAATATGTGGGGGCTTTGAACCGATGACGCCAGTAAATTCCTTTTTCTCCGTGATGATCTTCACACGCTGGGCAAGCAGCACTTGATCCCACCAGCCGCCAAGCGGAGCAAAATACAAATATCCATCTTTTGTGATTTCTTTTACCATGAATCCAACTTCATCCATGTGGCCAGCAAGCATGATTTTCACATCCTTTGCAGTGCCGGACTTCTCACCGACAATGCTGCCCATATGGTCCGTCAGAATCTTCGCCCCGGTCTTTTCTATTTCACGGTGCATGATTTTGCGGATAGCCCCTTCAAAACCTGAAGTTCCATAAGCTTCCGTCAATTCTTTCAATAAATCCATTGTTCCACCATCCTTCAATATGTATCAATATTAGAATGAGTAGTGAATGGATTTTTATACCTGCCTCTCTTTTATTTCAAATGGTAGCCGATCTGCATTCCTGCAAAGGCGAGCAGGATACCAAAAGTGTAGCTGACTGCAAGGAACATGGCAGCGACCTTCCACTTGCGCTTGAAATGCAGTTCTATGTTCTCTACTTTAAATGTAGAAAACGTCGTAAAAGAGCCCATGAACCCTGTTCCCAACATTAATGCCCACATCGCATCCGGCTCTTTTCCATTGATGATCCCAAGTAAAAAAGAGCCGATTAAATTTACCAGGAGTGTCCCCAATGGAAAGTCAAAGGGGTACTTTTTCTTGGAAAAGTTGCTTAATCCGAACCTTGCCATTGCCCCAAAGAACGCTCCGATAGCTATATACAGACCATTTAGGATCATGTGGTCGTTCCCCCCTTCCGTCTCATTAAGTGTTTCAAATAAGCTTTATCTCCAATTTTATAGCCCGCCCATGCAAAAAGAAGGCCCCCCCATAAGCTGAGAAGCACGTAAAGAATCGCGAGACCGATATGGCTCCCCTTCATCAGCTGCACCGTTTCCACACTGAACGTGGAAAAAGTCGTGAACGAACCGACAAACCCTGTTCCTATGCCTTTTATCAGAAATGGATGAAGGATTTTTAACTTGAATAAATGAGCCGTAAATCCCCCTAAAATGAAACAACCCGCTAAATTGGTGATCAGAGTAGCCAGCGGGAATGTATGAGTCCAGTAATCCCCAACGAGAATCCCTAAATAATATCGGCAAAGCGCCCCAAGAATGCCGGCTGCACCGACGATAATATAAACCATGATTTCACCTCTCTCTTATTTTTCTCCAAAAAAATAGACTCCTACCAGAGAAAAATCAATCCGGTAGGAGTCATCAGTCTTAAAAGACAATTATGGCGAACTCCATCGCCTATTTGAATAGTTTAATTATAGCGTATTTGGCGGATTTTCGGAAGAAATTATTGGGTTCTAGCAAATTTACTACATGTTCTAGTAAATATTCATGCTCTTCTAGTAAAAGTGAGCCATGTTCTAGCAAAACTCACAAAGTTTCCAGTAAATCTCCTTCAAGGCCAAAAAAACAACCCCGAATTATTCGGGGCCGCAACTCGCAAATTAGCTGAAGCACATGAAATTTCGGATCTGGTTATAGCGGTAGCTCACTTTCTGCCTGCGTCCGCGGTTCCATGTATATCCGGAAACCCCGTTTTGTCTGATTTCTGTCGGGAAGAACCAGAAGTCGCGGCCAGGACGGCGGAGCCCCATATAGCCCCAGTTCCCCAGGCATCCGCACATCATTTTTCGGATTTGGTTACCTTGGATTCCGGATTTGAATTGTGCCGGCGCCTGTGGAACCTGAGCAGGCGGTGGTCCTGGAGGCGCATCCTCTGCGTCATCCGGACGATAGATTTCTTCTTCGACATCCCTTTCTGCGTATGGATCCCCATAGGCCGCATAGGGCCAATAGTATTGCGGCGGCAATTCACTGTAATACGGGTAAGGATACATTGGTTGATTGTTCATCATTCGATTCCTCCCTAAGCTAAAAATCACATCTGTGATAGCCTATGAAAGAAATCTTCAAATGGTAGCTAATTTATTTTATTTTTTCAATGGCTCTATTTTACTGACCTTAACGATAATTGATTCATAACCGACTGGGATTCTAATAGGCTTATGCCTTTCTTAGCCATAAGACTAAAAGATTTTTCCACTTTTTTATCGGTACCTCCACCAACTCCATCCATGATTACCGTCGTACGAAAACCTTTTTTGATGGAGCCTAACGCTGTTGCTTTTATACATCCTTCTGCAAATACACCCATGATAAAAAGGTGGTTCACTTTATTATTATGCAAATAATGGGTAAGCACGGGATTGGTTAACGCATTTCCTTGTTTTTTGGAAAAATAACTGTCATTCACACGCTTCAACCTATCGTCCAGTTCAGCCCCATATGATCCTCTCAAGGAAGCACCGTTGCGAAAAAAATTGCCGATTATTTGAGTTCTCTCAAATTCATTTGCTACATAGATGACAGGCAGATTGGATAAATGAAATAATTCGGACACTTCATTGATTCGAGATATGATAGGCTCCATTTGATGTTCTGCTATCGGGAAGCGACCTGACGGCAGGACAAAATCTTTTTGAATATCTAAGATCAACAGTGCAGACGTCAAATAGATCTCCTCTTTTCAGAAGTACTTTCCCTTATTTTCTATAATTCATTTAAAAATCCCTGCCATCTTTACACTTTTAATTCCGGATGACTCAGCATGGACTTTTCGATTTGAATGGTACTGTGTTCGATTTTATATTCAACCTTTAACAATCCAATCAATTTTTGCAGCAAATCCTGTTCATTGCGATCTTCTTCTATTTGAACGTGGCAGGTAAAGAGGTCCATTCCGGATGTGATGGTCCAGATGTGGATGTCATGCACTTCAAGCACACCGTCCACTTCTTTCAGCCGCTCGGTCATTTCTTCCTCATTGCAATGATCGGGAGTCCCTTCCATGAGAATATGCACGCTGTTCTGCAGGATGCCCCATGCACTTTTTAGAATCAAGAGGCCGACAATGACCGAGATGATTGGATCGGCTATATACCATTTGAAAAACATGATCAGAAGGCTTGCCCCAATCGCTCCTATGGAACCGAGCGTATCCCCAAGGACATGAAGATAGGCACTTTTTAAATTAAGATTCTCCTTCACATCCCCTTTTTTCATTAAGAACCAGGCGCTCAATAAGTTTGACAACAATCCTAAAATCGCTATGATGAGCATGGTTCCACTTGACACCTCAGGCGGATGGACAAACCGCTTATAAGCTTCATAAAAAATGAATGCGGTAATAACAAATAAAGTGATGGCATTGAATAAGGCAGCTAAAATTTCGAACCGATAGTATCCATAAGTTTTATTAGGCGACGGCGGTCGGCTGGCAAACCAGATTGCGAGCAGACTCAAGCCAAGCGACGCTGTATCGCTCAGCATATGCCCACTGTCTGAGAGCAATGCCAGACTGTTAGATATTAATCCGCCGATAAACTCGGCGATCATAAAGAGAAGCGTAATAATGAACGCAGCCAAAAGCCCCTTTCGATTGCCTTCTCGGGCGGCATCAAACCCATGGTCATGATGATGGTGATGTGACAAAATTGATCCCTCCTAGCAAAAATTATTCGACAAAAACCGGGTGTCACTTCGGTTTCATTCTTATTCACCACTCTAATTTTCTTTTGCTATGACGGCATTGATGATTCCACCCAGGATGATGATCATAGCGGATAGGTAAAACCAGAGCATCAGGACGACGATGCTGCCGACTTGTCCATATAGGACTGAATAGTTGTTCCCCTTCACATAGGAAGCAAAACCGAGTGATCCAAGCTGCCAGCAAATCGTCGAGAATATGGCCCCAGGCACTACGTTCTTTAATTGAAGCCTGATATTCGGAGAAAAATAAAATAATCCCAAGAAAAACAAAAACAAGAATAGGCTTCCCACTCCCCAATGGATAATCAGCTGAATTCGGTACAACTGGTCAATCGGCAATGCTCCGTTGATCGTATGGCGAAGCATACGTTCAAAAACCGGAACAAACACCGAGAATAATATGGCGATCATAAAGCCGATTGTCAGCAAAATCCCTTCCAACACTTCCTTCAAGAAATGATGTTTTCCTGTGATCCCATAGGCAGCATTCAACACCCGCTTCATGCTCTGAAATCCCATCGAAGAGAGCCAAAGGGTAATGATCAAACTGATGGGCAGTATATTTCCTTTTTGCTTCATGACGGTATATGTAAGGGTATCTTCAATTAATTGATACGTACTGACAGGCGCATAGGGCCGCAGCATTTCTAAGACGACATCCGCCCGTATCGGCACAAATGCCAATAATGAATAAATCAGCAGCAAAAATGGAAAGACAGACATCAAAAAATAGTACGCCATCTGCGCAGATAAATCGTACACCCGCAGCGTAAAAAATCGGATGCCCACTTCCTTCACGATATTCACTCTCATACCACACCCCTCCCATTCTCAGGGCACTGAAAAAATTCAATCATCCCTTAGTTTTCCCTGTTTGGGTGAAAAATTAAACCAATATTGAGGAAGAGTTATGATTTCAGATCAACACGAATCAAGGGACTTGGACCCATTTTCAAGAAAAGTGGACAATTTGTTTATACCTTCTTAGGTATAGCTGAATATAATTTACTATTCCTATTGAAAGGAGACATGTTTTATGTCATCTGAGCAAAATGAAAAAAAATTAGTGGAAGATCAAAATACTCCTTGCGGATGCGGCGTACCTGCTGCACCTCAACAACCAAATCAAGAGGGCTGTACGAATGCAGTCAGCCAGCAGGTTTGCGTAGAAGCGGTCGTCACTATTACTCCAACAGTAACACCAGGAACCCCAATGGTAGCATGCGTTGGACTTCCTTCTGTAGGGACCACTTGTGCTGACCTTGGCTTTACACCAAGTACAACCGTACCGGGATCCTGTACTACTTCTTTTGCCCAAGTTCTATGCGTTACAATGCCGCTTACATTCAATGCAGATGTTGTTGCAACACCAGGCGGCGTAGGCTGTGGACCTGCATTTAATGCACCGAACTGCCCAGTTGTTTAGTAGAATTAGCGTTTATGAAATTTAATATAGAAAGGAGTAGAACTATGGCAAAAGAAAATATAGTTGTTCAGCAAGAGCAAGGTTGTACCAACGCAGTCAGCCAGCAAGTCTGTGTGGAAGCTCTCGTCACAATTACACCAACAGTAACCCCCGGAACACCAATGGTAGCTTGTGTTGGACTTCCTTCTGTAGGGACCACTTGTGCTGAACTAGGCTTTACACCAAGCACAACTGTACCTGGCTCCTGTACGACATCTTTCGCACAAGTACTCTGCGTCACCATGCCGCTTACTTTCAATGCGGATGTCGTTGCAACACCTGGAGCTGTGGGATGCGGGCCAGCATTTAATCAGCCCAACTGTCCAATAAGTACGGCCTGTACGTTGTCTAGAGGTTATTTCAGTAATCATCCAGATGAAACAAATGCATTAATCACTGCGGCTGGAGGATCGATTATTTTAGGAGAAGGAACACAGGGCCTCAGTTTAACCGCAACAACTTTAAATGCTACAGCTATCCTCTCAGGGGATGCACCAATTCCTCCAACACCGGCTAATCCACCTTTACGAGGGCAATACCAAGCTCTTTATGCTCAATTATTGGCTGCCAACTTAAATGTATTAAACGGAGCAGGCTGTCAATTTGCTCTTGATACGATCGATGATGCCAACACATTCTTGGCAAATTCACCAACAGGGGGAACAACAGGCGCACCTGAATTCACAGGGTTATTAGATGAATATAACCTTGGACTTGTGGAAAATTGCCCTGGACCATGTGAAGAACAGTAATAAAAATATAAAACAGACAGCCCAATGACTGTCTGTTTATTCAATATTGATCATCATCTAAATATTCTTGCCGACCTAAATCTTCTTCTTCATCACAGTGCGGGCACGGCCCAGGACCCGGTTTATCGCAAGCAACTTTATCCGGCCTCACGACAGCCTCTGCACTAAAGACCAGCGGGATTGAGATACATAATTCTTGGCCGACACTAAATGTGCATTCATCTCCATGATGGCAGCTGGTATCAAATGTCTCCACATATGGCAGCGCTTTTCTCATAGTTCTTGGACCATTTGAAGTAGTTAAGTGGGAATCATGGTGTCTATTAGTAATATGCGATTTTCCGCATATTACTTTCACGCCATCTCCAATGGTCACCCTTGGTTTGATCGTTACGAGCGCTTCTACACATACATTCTGATGAACAATGGAAACACATGTAGTCGTCTCTCCACCCTCATTCACTTCTACTTCATCAATCAGTTCCTCATCAAGACTTTCATCATGATCGTGGTGATCGGACATTGCCCTCATTCCCTTCTTTCACTATCCATAAAAAAAATCCTATTTCCATTAAATGAATAGACGTTGGGTGCCGACATAGGCATTAGCGGAATTTTGGGCAAATTGGGCGGAACTTACGAATATTACTCTACCTTAAATATTTCTTTTGCTGTAAAAATTGCATTCAACACCCTGGGAAATCCAGCGTAAGGAGCACAATGCATAATGGCCTCAACGACTTCATTTTTCGTGAGCCCCACATTTAATCCTGCCTGAAGATGTACCTTGAGCTGCGGCTCACATCCACCCAATACCGTAAGAGCGGTAATTGTTACAAGCTGCCTCTGCTTCAAATCCAATCCTTCTCTGTTGTAAATATCCCCAAAAGCAAATTCCACAACGTATTTTCCTAAGTCAGGGGCAATATCTTTTAGGGAATCAATGACCCTCTGTCCCCCTTCCCCATCCACTTCCATTAATTTTGACCAACCTTTTTCAAAACGAATTTTATCCATCCTTCACTTCCCCTTTCGTTTATTCTTTTCTCAGAATAAACGTTAGAGTGCACTCTATAGCAAGCACAATTATGTTATAATTTTCCTATGACGACAAAAATATTTTCCATTCAAAAAATGGCTAAACAAACAGGTTTATCCGTTCACACACTTCGTTACTATGAAAAAATCGGACTATTAAATGATGTAAAAAGGGATGAAAATGGCTATCGCCAATACGGGGAAAAAGATATTCTCTGGATTGAGTTTCTCATCAGGTTGAAAGACACCGGTATGTCGATTGAAAACATGAAGCTCTTTTCGGCCCTACGCAGTGAAGGGGATGAAACCATTTCTGCAAGGATAAAGCTTCTAGAGTCCCATCAAAATGAGGTGCAGAAGCAGATTCAATCTTTAAAGGAAAATCTGAATAAAATTGAGGAGAAGATTTTGCATTATCAAGCATTGGAGGAAAATGAGGATGGAAATACGACACGTTGAAAGTTCAGATTATAATGTCATTCTGCCGGTTCTAAATGATTGGTGGGGTGGCAGACAAATGGCCGACATGCTTCCGAGGCTATTCTTTGAACATTTTTCCTATACTTCCTTTATCATTGAGGAAGACAATCAGATTATCGGATTCTTAATTGGATTTCTTTCTCAAAGCAAGCAAGATGAGGCGTATATTCATTTTGTCGGCATCCATCCTGCCTATCGTAAAAAAGGAATTGGACAATTGCTGTATCACCGTTTTTTTGAAGCTGCCTCCATGCAAGGCCGCAGCGTTATAAGGTGTGTCACATCGCCGATTAATAAAGGATCCATCGCTTTTCACACGAAAATGGGGTTCGCAATCGAAGATCAGACATCCGGGAATTCTAAAGATTACGACGGACCAGGACAGGACCGCGTGCGGGTTATGAAAAAGTTGAGTTAGAGGGATACTATTTGCAGATATTTGAAGAGGAAATGGAGATATTCTCTATTATTGGTTTTTCAACATGCGTTTAAAGTCTTTAATTTCACTTTCCTGTTTAATAGATCGGATTGCTAAAATATCAATAATTCTTTGCTGGTCATTTAATGATTCTTTAAGTTCATCGGTTTTTACATCAATATGTTTCTCAATTTTTTCAAAATATGGACCAAGACTATTAATGAGATTATTTTTAACATTTGACAGGTCTACTTTAACTTCTGACATACCTCCTTTTACATTTGACAAATCCACTTTAACTTCTGACATATCTCCTTTTACATTTGACAGATCCACTTTAACCTCTGACATATCGCCCTTTACATTTGACAGATCCACTTTTACCTCTGACATATCGCCCTTTACATTTGACAGATCCACTTTTACCTCTGACATATCGCCCTTTACATTTGACAAATCTACTTTAACCTCTGACATATCGCCCTTTACATTTGACAAATCTACTTTAACTTCTGACATATCTCCTTTTACATTTGACAAATCTACTTTAACTTCTGACATATCTCCTTTTACATTTGACAAATCCACTTTAACCTCTGACATATCTCCTTTTACATTTGACAGATCCACTTTAACCTCTGACATATCGCCCTTTACATTTGACAAATCTACTTTAACTTCTGACATATCTCCTTTTACATTTGACAAATCCACTTTAACTTCTGACATATCTCCTTTTACATTTGACAAATCCACTTTAACTTCTGACATATCGCCCTTTACATTTGACAAATCTACTTGAATACTTGATACATCTACCTTCAGTTCCTGTTGTCCTTCTTTGAGTTCTTGTAATTCATTGAGAATTAATTTCAAAGTCTCTTTCATTAAAATCCCTCCTATCTCTTTTAAATAATAACACAGTTTGGAGGAAACTTTGAAACTTCCATTTTCCTTTCATTTGGCTACCAATACGACGGCATCGCTCTCATTTGCTCAATAAGGACTAACTCTTTTTTTCAAGAGGGCATCAGCTTCTTTTATACTATCAATTAGCCAAACAGGAGCTTTAGGATGTTTAATAATTTCATCCGTTGACATCCAATATACCGCATTGACTTCATCTGGACTTTTAACAAAAGGTTCCCCCTCTTCAAACTCACAGAGAAAAACAATATCAATTACCTCTTCATCATTATGTAACTTAAATGAGGTGTTACTTACATAGTCTAACTTTTCTTTTACTGTTACTCCAACTTCTTCGAATAGTTCCCGGCGTAATGTTCTCTCTAAAATCTTTACGGAGTTGCCTTCATTCTCAACTGTACCCCCTACTAAAGAAAGAAGCCCTCCCGCATGTTGTTCTTTCAAACTGCGTTCAATAATTAGCCATTTATCTTCCTTATATACAGCACCTTCAACATTGACAAAAAACATCTCTAACACTCCCTAGGTGAATCGTACTGTCTTAACATTCTATATAATGTTTTTCTATAAATTGCTATCGATTCGACGGCCAAGCCCCCTGCAATTTCCGGATCTGCATGATCTGCCCAGTGTGATAGGCATCATGAAGGAAGATGTCCATTAATTTCCCTTCAAGTTCCCGTATTTCTTCATCTGTTTTTTTCATCAGAAGGTCCCTGAGTTTCAAATGGGCCTCTTCTACTCGTTCAATGATATTCTTCCACTCCGTCTCGTCACTTGATTGTTTTGTAAAATGGAAATTCTCATCCCCACTGAGGTTATACGGCCACTCGTTTCCTTCCAACTGGGCCACAAGCCTCTCCTTATAATACATAACATGATTAACGTTTTCCCAAATCGATTTCGCTGCTTCCCCAGAAGGTTTCCAGCATGCCTGTTCCGCAGTGATGCCTTCAATGGAAGGTTTCAATGGAGCATACCAGCTCTCTTGGTCATAAGTTGAATCCAAAACATTTATTAATAAACTTTTTCTAGACATACTTTCCATCTCCTCATTCATTGTAATTCATACTTGAAAAATAACCTTTGATTTCCTCTAATTCCTCTACAAGGATTAGTCGTCTTGCTTGCAGTTCTTCCTCTTGCATTTTAAGCCCTTCAGCATGTTCCTCCAATTGTTCCAGGACCTCTTTCATCAATCTCAAATCCCCACAGCCTAAAGCTTTTTTCAACTTAAATAATGATTGGATATCCACGAGAGCAAGACCAAAATCTTTCATCTCACGAATCACCTGAAAATTGGCAATCTCTTTTTCTCCATATTTTTTATACGGACCAACCCAATCCGGTGACAACAGTTCCAATTCCTCATAATGGCGCACCGTATGTTTGGTTGTTTTCATTAAGTCTGCAAATTCACCGATTCTCATGGAACTTCTTCCTCTCCAGGTGTTGACGTCGGGTCTACCCGATGGTGTTAAATGGAAATGAAATCTCTTGTTGGGGGTAGATTGAAAATGAAATGGGAATGGATTGGTCTTGGAATGAGCGTAATCTACGGAATATTGAACATAGCTGCATGCTTGGTACAGATGAAAGAGAAGAAAATCCCACTGTGGTCTTCTATCCTGATGGGACTTATTGGTACATTTTTAATAGGGTTCATTTTCTTTTATCATACTTTTTTCGGCATGGCCGCCCTTATTTCCTGCTTAATTGCTTTGCATTTTCTAGCAATGGTAAACGGGTTTCATATGTATGGAAAGATAAATTTGAAACATCATATCATCCGGCTATTAACAGTAGCTGCAATTCTACTAGTCGTGTACTATTTTTAAAGCAAAAAGCTCTCAATGATGAGAGCTTTTCTCCTTATCCTATCAGCAGCTGCAGTCCCTCTTGATTTTAATGCCTTTAATAACCTCGCAGTCAAAAACAATAATGGAACCATCATGTTCAGCATATTGTTCTACAAAGCTTGCACAGCAATTTTTGTCATTAAAACGGATAAAAATCAATCCCTTGATTTCTTGTGATGATTTCAGAAAAATATCTACTTTTGTCCCACTATGAAGATTCTTCAACAAATCACAAACGCAGCCTTTGCATTTTTTCTTTTTATCCTCATGATGATTTTTGTAGCCATCACTGTTTTCATCATCTAGATAAGCAGCCCTGGATTCATCAAAGTAATACTCCTGTTCGCTGTATGACATCAACAAACCTCCTTTCCTTCACAAAATAAGAGAATATTCCCTTTCATTGATAGATTATGTGAGAAAAGTGAAAGTGTTTGGACAAGTCTATTAGAAGATTAAAATGGTATTTACAATAATTTCAAGAAAATACAAAAAAGACGCATTTATAAAATGCGCCTTAAGAACGTGTGTTCGTTTTATGGTACAATCCAAATAGAGCTATAGATCTTCGGCTTCTATAATATTAGTATAGATTATTCTTCATTATAAGTCTATATTTATCAGAAAATTTCCCATATAGTGGTGTTACCGGCTGAGTTTGCAATATCATAAATAAGGAGAACACTATGAAAATACGCTATTGGGATACAAATTTAAAATTGCGGCTGATCGGGGAAGGGTTATTCAACATGCTTTTTTGGATGTACTTCCCCTTCATTACGGTCTACTTCAGCGGGGCTTTTGGAAAAAGCATCGCTGGACTGCTGATGACTGTCCCTCCTCTCTTCAGCCTTTTAGGGAGTTTAATTGGAGGGGCGCTTTCAGACCGCGTGGGACGGAGACCGGTTATGCTGTTCGGAGCTCTATTCCAAACGATTATGTTCGCTTTATTCGCACTGTCGGGATCCCCTTGGATTGACTATATTGCGTTCATCGGCATCGGGATTGGCGGTGCCATCTATCGTCCAGCCAGCCAGTCCATGGTCGCTGATCTCGCACCTCCTAAGGAACTCCGCGAGATCTTTGCCACTTTTACTACTGCGAATAATTTGGGAGCGATTCTTGGGCCTCTTCTTGGCGCCATCTTCTTTTTCCATTACCGCCAGGAGCTGCTGTGGACATGTGCAGCGGTGATGCTTGGCTATTTTATTGCCATCTACTTCATCTTGCATGAATCCATGCCAATTAAAGTAGAGATTCAAGAAAAGCGGCCGATTTCAAGCGAGTTGAAAGATCAATGGAAAGGATATGGAATCATTTTTCGCGATAAAGTATTTTTAGTCTATATCATTGCAGGCATCTTTTCGCTCGTGGCAATTATGCAGCTGGACCTGTATCTACCTGTCTACATCATTAACCACGTTCCAGGACAGGCACTTTTCACTTGGAACCATTGGTCATTCCAAATCAGCAGTACGGAAGTATTTGGGTGGGTTCTCGGATTTAACGGCCTTTTATTTGTTCTGTTCATCCTCCCTGTCACCAAATGGTTCGGCCATTGGAAGGAGCGAAATGTATTCATCCTCTCTTCCTTGATGGCAGGCGGCGGAACATTTCTCGTAGGGCTGAATTCAAATATCTGGTACTTATTTTTCGTGACCATCATCTTTACTTTCGGGGAAATGGTACGTTCCCCAGTCACCCAAAGCTTCATCAGCCGCTATGCACCTGAGAATGCCCGCGGACAGTATATGGGCGCCGACAGCTTACAGTACACAATCGGCAAATTTTTAGCTCCCATCACCGTGTTCCTTTCCAGCTGGATTGCGCCAATGGGAATCTTCACGATCATACTCGGCTTTTCACTTGTCAGCATTGTGTTTTATCATTTGCTCTTTCGTTTACTTAAGGAACATCAAACAGCCGCTTAGATTAAGCTTAGGGAAGCATCCCTAAGCTTTTTCTTATGGAGGAAACCTTTTGTAAGAATTTGTTTGCCACTTGTAAGAAATCCGTAAGCAGGTGTTCTTATAATACATATAACATTTAAGCTGGGGACGGAATTTGAACTATATATTAAAAATTTAGAAGGAGAGAAAATATGTCATTTGAAAAACTGATAGATGCCTTTCTTTTTAAATTTTCCCGCTTCTTACCCATCCTGGCAGCCGCTCCAATTCTGTTGGTTATAATGGATTTCCTTAAATTCCATTACCACTTGAGCATAACCACTTCCTTTTTACCATTTAACTTTGGGTGGTCGGTCCTCTTCTTTGCGAGTCATTCTCCATACCGAGAAGAAGGATGAGTTTGAATGTAGATAGCGATAGAAGACCTCTTTAATTTGCATGATTGAATTCTATGTAAAACGGATGGGTGCTTTCATCCTTATTCTTCAAACCAAGTTACAACACGATTTTCAAAATCCTCTTCTTTCCAAGCAATAACAGCATCTAATTCTCCTTTTCTCTGGATCAAATCCTGAAAGAACATATCTGCGAGAAAATAGCCAAGGCGATCATAACCAAACGTCTTTCCCCCTCTGATCGAGAACCATTCAGGAAACAAGTTTGAGGAAGATTCTTTCTTGTAATCTCTGGAAAACCTATTTTTTATCATTTCCTTGCTTGATTCAGCAAAAGCTAGCCAGTCCTCCCCTTCGTCATTAAAATGAAAATAAACGGAAGGATTTAGTCCAGCTGCAATGGTCCTTGAAAAATGAATAGCGGCACCTTCTTGAATCAGCCAAGTAAGAGGACTGGTCCATTGCAGTTCTCTCCAATTCATTCCCGCTTGATCTGAAAGAATGTTATGGGCTGCATGACCAAATTCGTGGGCGGCAATCACTTTCAGATGTTCAGCTTCTGAAGAGAGCCTTTCCAGCGCAAACGAAATGTTAGGGATCACTTGGCGGTAGGTATAAGCATTCGAACCAAATCCGCCAACAATTAAATTGACATCAATAGGAAAATGAACCCCATAGATTTTCTTGTATGCTGCCACCACATCCTCGATAACGGGGACAATCACTTGGTGCCCCTCCCTGATGGACTCCATATGATGGGGATACTTCTCTATGGCAGCTAGCAGCCTTTCATCGGTATTTTGACAATGGTAAGAAAAGTATTCATGAAAAATATCAGGATATCGAGAATGATAATTTCCAATAAAGCCCAATGAAGGTTCATAGTTTTCAAGGAAATACGGCACAGTATCAATGATTTTCATATTTTTCCTCCTCTTTCGTGAGCAATCGCTAAAATTTCCTCCATCGCTCTATTACCTTCTTGACTATCTCTTATTGCAAATAAGTAGTCAGCTTCTCCTTCAATAGGAGCTTCTGCCTCCTGACTTTGCAGCAATTGTTTAAAGGTAATGCTGTCATTCCTAAAAATGTTTGTACTTCTTTTACTCGCTGACACCCTTTCCTTTAAAACTTCTACAGGCAAATCAAAGTGAATCAGAATCCGGATGAAATTTTGTTCATCAAACAACTCTTTAAGCAGATATTCTCGATCGTTCCTATTTAAATTGGAGTTGCAGATAATGAAATCGCACTTTGAATGTTCTTTCGCATAATCGACAATAAGTCTGGAAACAGCGTGCTTCAAAGTATTTGCGCCATGTTTTGGTACAAGGGATTGGTAATGAGTTTGTATGAATTGTGCATGGTTGTCTTGATCTATGACAACTCCATTTACCAGTTTCTTTTCCAACGCCTTGGCAAAAGTTGTTTTCCCGCTATGTGTTTTGCCAACCGTAATGATAACCAGTCGCTTCTTCAATTTCGTTCCCCTTCTTCCATTAACGGACATTTGCATATTAAACGAATATTTGGTAAATTTTGATAATATCAGTCTAACATATTTTGCAAATTGAAAATTGCTATTGAGGTGAAAATATTGTCCAACATCGGCCTTCTAACCGTTACTCACGACCCTTCCGGCAAAACTATAAATCTTTTTAAAGCATTACAAAAAGATTTAGAAGAAATTTACTCAGATCTTTTTATTACAATAAGCGACCAATCTTCCAGTGAATTGATTATGCAGATGCAAAATAGCAAGTTTAACGTCAAAATTATTCCTAAACTAGGTGCTGCACAAGCACGCAGAGAGGTGGTCAATTTCGGACTATCAGGTAAAAGCGAGTATTTTCACTACTGCGACTTTGACCGGTTATTGACTTGGGGGAAAACTTACTTAGACGAGTTAAAAACCACTGTTGCGGGAATACCTCACTATGACTATCAGATCCTTGGCCGTACAGAGAGAGCAATGAATACCCACCCTGAGGAATGGATAGAGACAGAGAAAATCACCAATAAAATTTGTTCGTTGGAATTAGGCAAAGAAGTTGATATTACGGCTGGTTCCTGCTCTTTCTCCAGGCGAAGTGCGGAAATAATAATTGAACATTCAAAAGAAAAGATGACGGATGCCGAATGGGCCATGATTGTACATAGAATCGGAAATTCGAGTGTAGAGTATAAGGCGGTCGAAGGGTTGGAATACCATGAAGAAATTAATGGGGTTTCAAGGAAAAACGGCTCTACAGAAGAATGGCTGGGAAGATTGAAATTGAGTTTGATTATTAGCGAGATAGCAATCTATACGGGAAAAACAAGTGCTCAATCGGGATGAATTTCACAAAATGTTGCCCGTAATTATTAGTCTAACTGAAACATTTATGACAGAAATCCGTCTAATGGATAAAAGCGTAAACTTTATACTGGAAAGGATACATAATGTCTCAAAGATATAATTTATGGTCATTTTATTTATGCTTGCTCTCTTTATTGGTTTTAGTAAACTTAATCTACTCTGAGTGGTCGATAGCCCCACCTTACATATATTGGTTCATATCTGTCATATCTTTCATACTCGGATTATTGGGGTTTAAAGATAAAACAAATAGACGATCAAGATTTCGAAGTTGGTTTACAGTTGTTATTTCGCTGATGTTGTCGTTGATCTTCTTTCTTGGAGTCATTCGATTCCTATTTATTTCAGAGGAATTAATTAAAACAGCGGTGTCTCCGGATGAAAACTATAAGGTAGAATTCTATCTGATTAACGGCGGTGCCGCTACATCATTTAGTGTGCTCGGCAAATTAGATGGTCCCTTATGGTTTAAAAAAACGATATATTATCAATCCCCGATGGACCATGTCGATGTAAATTGGGTTGATAACCATACAATTTCAATTAATAATCAGATTTTGAACTTAAAAAATGGCAATCCTTATTCTGATTGAGTTTATTTATGTGGGTTTAAAAAATAGAAAGGATTGATAACAATGGCTGCTATCTTTTCATTGCTAGGGGATATTTTCAGTGCAATAGCAGGTTCCATAATGGGTAAAGAGAAATAAATTGTTTGCTGCTATTCTACTAATAATATATCCAAGGAATCCGCTGAAGCTTTTTCATTTTAGGAAGACCACATAATTAAAAAAGGGGTTGAAATAATGGATTTAGGTCTAAAATTTGATGAAGTAAGATTAGTTGAATATACTTCAGAATGGATTGAAGAGTTTATTAGGGTAAAAAAAGAAATTATTGAAAATACTTGTCTTGAAGATATTCGTATAGAACACATTGGAAGTACAGCAATTACGGGTATGGCGGCAAAGCCTATTTTGGATATTTTGGTAGGGGTTGACGATTTACAAAATTCTGATGAAACAATATTCAAAAGTCTAAAGAAGATTGGTTTTTTAAGGTTGAGAGTAGAAAGACCTGGAGAAGTCGTATTTGCCAAATTCACTGATAACACTTATCAAGAAAAAACGCATTATATTCATTTAGTGGAATATAAAAAGGAACTTTGGAATAATCTAACCTTCTTCAGGGATTACCTCAATACAAATGAAACAGCAAGAAAACAGTATTTAGATATTAAGCTGAACTATGTAAAGACATCCTGTACAGGGATAAACGAATATACTGATTACAAAGAAGAATTTGTTAAAATTATTTTTAATAAAAGAAGGAGTTAATTACTGGCTTAAAGCTATTTAAAATATAAAATAATACACTTGGAATAAAATCCCAAGCGTTTTACTATGCAAACTAAAGACAATACTTATTCATTTTATGAATTGAATTGAATTGCCTTGTATTTAATATTTCATTTTATCTCCCAAAACACACACAGTCACCATTTAGATATATTCATTAAATTAAATTCATCCTATTAAAAATCCCCCAACAGCCCCTGCAAGGACGATCACCCAAGGCGGAAGTTTCCAAAAAACAAGTAGACTGAATAATACAGCGGCGAAAGCAAAATCCGATGGTTTCTGAATCGAACTGGTCCAGATCGGCATGTAGAACGCTGCAATGAGTATCCCTACAACTGCCGCATTCACACCTGCCAGTGAACCGCGGATTTTCGGATTCTTTCTCAATGCATCCCAAAATGGCAATGCTCCGAATATCAATAAAAAGGCTGGCAGGAAGATTGCGGCTGTGGCAATGAGTCCCCCCTTCCACCCACTGATCACCGCACCTAAATAAGCGGCAAATGTGAACAGAGGCCCTGGTACTGCCTGCGCTGCACCGTATCCTGCTAGAAAGTCCGACTTCTCCACCCATCCATTAGGAACTACTTCCCTTTCCAATAACGGAAGCACCACATGCCCACCGCCAAATACGAGGGATCCAGAACGGTAAAAACTATCGAACATTGCGACTGCTTTTGAATCTGAAGCTTCCCTTGCAAGTGGCAGGAGCACAAGGAGCGACAGGAACAGACTCAGACAAATTGCGCCAAACTTTCGGGAAAGAGGGATCCTCAATATGGAGTCTCCTTCTGATAAATCATTATTTTTCAACAACATATATCCGATCACTGCAGAAAAAAGAATGATTCCAACCTGTGTAAAGGATGCTGGTATAAGCAATGTGATGACAAGGGCCAGTAATGCAATGGCTTTTCGCGTTAAATCCGGGGCTAATTTTGTGGACATTCCCATGATGGCCTGGGCTACGACCGCCACAGCGACGATCTTCAAGCCATGTATCCATCCGGCGTCCCCAACTTCCCACCCATTCAGCAGCAAAGCAAAAAGAATTAAAGCAATCACAGATGGTAGAGTGAATCCGAGGAATGCTGTGAATCCACCCAGCACACCCGCTCTCATTACTCCAATTCCGATGCCTACCTGACTGCTCGCCGGACCAGGGAGAAATTGGCACAGCGCCACTAAATCCGCATAGCTTTTTTCATCCAGCCACTTCCGCCGGCGTATGTATTCATTGTGAAAATACCCTAAGTGAGCAATTGGACCGCCGAAAGAGGTCAATCCCAATTTTAATGAAACTAAAAATAGTTCGAGCAGCCTGCCAAAAGATTTTTCATTATTTTTCATGAATGCTATTCATCCTTTAATGTAATTTGAAACGTTATAATAACATTATTACTAGTATTGAAGAATAAGGGAAGATTGGCAGCTATTTTTTTACATTGTTTTTACATAGAGCGAGAAGTAAGCCAAAGAATCGAAACAATAATCAGCGTCACAAGAGAAATGATTCGCTTCATCCTCTTCTCGTCTTGTGAATCGAGCCAATCCGATAACCTTTCTATTCTCCGTTCCCACTTATGCCCTTTTTCTACTAATCTCAACAAAATAAATGGCAATGCCGCCAAAACCACTACGACAATGCCAAGTAACCACAATAATTCCTTTGCGAACATGAATATCACCTTTGCTAAATATATTCGATGCTATTAATTTAGCAAATGGACGGACCGTTGTATGCAGGGATATCGTGGAATTTAGAAAGACTTACTCAATCACAGAGGAAACTGGCATATGTAAAATAAACTGCTCCCCTTTACGTCCTTGGAATCTTCCGCCCCTGTCTTCGAATCCTGCTTTTAAATAAAGAGCTTTAGCCGGATGATTGCCATGATTCACACCAAGTACGACTTGTTTTTTATCCGGGAAATGTTTACGGACAAATGCTGGGAGCCTCTTCATGGACTCCTTTGCAATACCCTTTCCTTGAAAAGAAGAATCGATGGAATAAGCCCTTAATAAAAGTGCATGTGGATCATCTGTATACGTTTTTGGCCCCTCTCCTTCATGCAGCACAAAGAACCCAGCCGGCTTTCCGTTGAACAATATTACAATGGGGTGGCGATCCACCTCCGTTTCGCACTTCTCCAACGCCCCCATCGGCATAGCGGTGAATTCTCTTTGTTTTGTGTCCAAATTATAGTTTTGTAGAAATTGTATGTACTCCGGCTTCAAAAAATCTAATTCCACCATAATGGCGCCTCCACACTTATTTATTTTTCATCATATTTATGTAAAAATTAGCTCCTGCTTCATCAACCCAACAGAATTGTCCTGACCCAACCAATTTCTCCAATTCACCAAGGGAACACCAGTGGATATCTGCTGTATCATCTCCATTTTCCAAAAGGCTGCCTTTAGCGGTGCAGCGAAAGTAGACACCCATGGAATCTACAGGTCCTTTCAGAGTTTGATAGACAGCAAAAGGCTTTACACATTCCACTTTACTATGATCGGATGATGAAGAGTAAGTGATGTCAAGTTCATCTAAGAACGCGTCAATTTCCAGTCCTGTTTCTTCCATCACTTCTCTTTTCAACCCATTAATCATCGACTCAAATTCTTCCAGCCTTCCTCCAGGAAACTCATATGGGGTGCTTCCTTCGTAGCTTTTCATTCTTCGCTGTATCAATACTTTCTCCACGTCCGCTTCTTTTCTTACAATGATTGCCCGTACATTCACAAACATAATACTACCCCCTATGAATTTTTCACTTTAACTTAACCGCTTCTCAAAATAAAACTGTTTAAAGCCCTTCGGATGATCTTCCACCACACCGAACTCTTGAAAGCCTAATTTCCGGTAAAATCCTGGAGCCTGGAAGCTGAACGTGTCCACGACCATCAATCGGCATTTTTTCTCCCTTGCCCATTGCTCCATTTCTGTCATCAATTTAGTTCCGTAGCCATCTTTTCGCACCGATTCATCCACCCAAAGAAAATCCACATGAAGATGCTGCCAGAACATCGTCCCTGTCACGCCGCCGACAATCTGTTCATTTTCATCGCGTACAACAAAGCTTACATTGTCCACTGGTGACTTCACATCATCCGGCAGCGATGACATATTATGTTCAATCACTTTTTTTCTAATAAACTCACTGTCTTCTTTAATCCACTGCTTCTCAATCTTCATTAATTCCTCTCCCTTCTTTAAGTTAATCCCGAAAATTCAGATATTCATTATAACAATATTTTCTAATGCCGACTATCAAACTCAGTGAAAACAGGCATAAAAAAGAGGATGACTCAAAAGGAAGATTCCTCTTTCTCCATCCCTTTATTGATTAAAAAATATTCTGCAGCCCCCACATGATAATGGCGACAATGGGAACAAGAAAAACCCAAGGTGCTGCATTTGGCTGCTTATTTCTCTGCTGTTTTTCTATCTGATCTAACCGCTTCAAAATCTCATCCAGTTTTTCTTCCACATTGCCCTGCTGATATTTTGTTTCTTCCATCTTTAGATTCTCCTCCTTTGAAATGTTAATCATGTGATTTCCCCTTTACTCATTATGGTGTATACAAATACTCTATTTCCTGATCCATCTTAGATACAAAATCTTGAGGGTTGATGTCCAATTCGTCCGTCACATAAACCCATAACTTGATGTCCTTTGTTAAACTATCATTAATGGACCTTGTAACCTGAATCATTTTGGCGTATTCCCCGAAAGTTTTAACACCAGTGACTTTTGAGTCTTCTGGTTGAACAACTAAAATAAATGGGCCATTATCATTTTCCTTCGTCGCATTTTCATCCGCACTTATTAGGGTAGCGGAGCCCGTATCAATGGCCTTTATCCACTCCAATTTTCCAGAATCATTTTTTAAAATAATGACGTCGGTTCCCTTGGTCGTATTGTAATTGAGCACAAATAAATAGTCGCCTTTTAATTCATAATCCAGGATTTCTTCTTGCTTTACATATCCGTTTTTCGACATTATCTCCTGCATTTCGGATACTAATGAGGTGCCTTCCTCAACAGGCTTTTCCGGAGAATCATTCACTCGTGATTCTACAGCCTTTACATTTGAAGTGTTATCGTCTGAAGCTTTATCGTTGTTATTTGAGCACCCAAAAAGAAGAAGTGAAGAAAAAATAATAACCATGAACTTTTTCACATATCATCCCTCCATAGCAGTATAGGTCTATTTACGGGATGAACCGAGAAAAGTTTCATTTTTTCCCATTTTATTAAGGGCAATCCTTAATTCTTCCCTGCCCTAATGTATGACTCATAAAATGATTGATAGTAATCCACTTGATTCTGCATCATCATATACGCTTCGTGCAGGTAAGATTCCGCCCGTCCTCTTGTAATGGTGGGATCATTTTTCACCTTCAACAAAGCCGTTTCAATTTCAATATTATTCTCAACGGCCATTTTTAAGTATTCTTTTGTTTCTTTGGTGTACTTCTCCCTGAACGCCAATTCCAGCAGCAAAGTCCTTGCCCTTTGATTGAATGTCAGATAATCAGTCATCTGCCTATCATCCATCTTGACCGTTTTCTTTGAAGAAAGCCCCTCCTCATCAAAAATATCCAGGATATATTCCGTCCGATTAGCTGTTAGATCCTCGGATTCTGCAGGATTTTTTGCATAAAAGTGATGAAGTGACTGCAGGTCCATTGTTACTCCTTCTGCCATTTTGATATCTGGCGTGAATTCAATGGATTTTTTCACGCTTATGAATGAATAAGGATACTGCCAATTGAAGAACAGGAAGATGGCAACTAAAAAAACAAAAACCCCTGCTGCAATCCATTTTCGTTTGTTCAATCAGAGACCTCCTTCCCTCGAAGTCATTTTAATGGTAGTGGGAAAATATTCTAAATATCCCTTATCATAACCATACCATATCTCACCAAGTGTATTTACCAAAAAAAACACATCTCCAATTAAGATGTGTTTTTGAAAAAGCATTTTATTTTTTTACGAAGACTAATTCTTTCATAGCCGTGCTCAAGTTTGAACGTACCATAATAGATTTAAAATCAAGCCCCAGCTGCACCACGGTTTGGGCGATTTCTGGACGAATGCCGGTAATAACGGCTTGGACACCTAACAGCTTCAATGAATCGATCACTTTAAAAATCTGGTCCGCTACCATTGTATCGATGATTGGAACACCTGATAGATCAAGGATCAGATGGCTTAGCTGAAGCCTGCTGGCATGATTCAGCGTTTCTTCCATCAAGAGGGCAGCACGCTCTGTATCGATGGTGCCAATCAGCGGCAGGATGGCGATTTCCTTCGTCAAAGGAACGACTGGAACAGACAATTCCAAGAATGAATGCTTGGCCGATTCGAGCATGACTTTATAGAAATGGATGTAGGTAAGGCTGAAACAGTAAACAGCTTTATCCATCAGGGGATCGATGATATCGAGCACTTTGAATGCTTGATCAAGAGAGAGGGATTGCGCCTCCACTTCATCCTTGATGGCATCTCGGATGAACATCCGATAATACGTTGTATCTTTCAAGGCTTCGTCCAAAGGAACACCAAGCTTATAGACAAATTCACCAGTCTGCTCGCCCCAGTTGAAAAGATCGATATACGCTCTTTCCAGTTCAGCATCCCCTTGAAGCGCTTCCCCAAAGATTGTGACAAAATTAGCGCGTACTTCAATCATTTCCTTCTCCGTTAACGGAAAATTCTTTAATTGATCCGGTGTTAAATGGGACGTCCGTTCACGGTGAACCCTTTTCGCTATTTCATATTTTTGTTCTAAAATCCTACTGCCTATTAACTTCAGTTCCTTTTCCATCGCTGCTCCTCCATAATACCCACATGGTATCCTATTAATAGATTCATATTACCATAACTTTCTAAAAAACAGCAAAAAATGCACAAAAAAACCGAGCGGCGTCACTAAAGTGACAGGCACCGCCCGGTTTTTGGCGAATTATGTCGAGTGATGATCACCCGGCCTAATCTATTATTTTATCTTTTCAGTACGAATGTAGACAGCGCAGGCACCAATACTTTGTTGCCGTGGATGACTTTAATGGTTTTCACCCCTGCTTGCTGGCCGTCCACCAGCAGATGCCACGCTGCATTCTGTGGAAGTGACACCACTTGCCCTTCTTCATTTGCATTATGAATCACCACAATTTCTTTTGCTTTATCATGAAGTGCTTTCGCATCAAGGGAATAAGCCACCACACGATCAGGTGCGTCCATGAAGTGAAGATTCTTCTCGATGGCCGCAGCCGTCGTCATGCGGAACGATTGATAGTGCTTTCTCAATTCAATCAATCCTCTGACGTAGTCCACTTCCGAATGGAATTCTGCCGCCCTGTTCCAATCCAATTGATTCACAGAATCAGGAGATTGATAGCTGTTATGGTCACCGTATTTCGTCCTCATGAATTCCTGGCCTGCGTGAATAAAAGGAATGCCCTCAGAAGTCAATAGAATAGAAGAAGCTAATTTATGCATTTGCTTCAATGTTTCCGTATCTGCTTCAGGATTTGTCAGCTGCAGCTTATCCCAAAGGGTCAAATTATCATGTGCTTCTGCATAATTGATCACCTGTTCCGGATCACGGTAAGTCGCCATAGTATCAGGATAGTGGATTCCGCCTTCAATCCCCTGTTTCAAGATTTCCTCCACGCCTGTTTTTCCGTTGACGAATCCTTTGTCCTTATCATCGAAGACGCTTCCTTTAATCGCATCGCGAATGCTGTCATTGAAATGCGCCACTCCCGGCATGTCTTCGGCGTTCTTTTGATCAGCTTTTAGCTCCGGATCCAACGGAGTATTCAAATCCCATCCTTCTCCAAGAACAATGATACTCGGATCGATTTTATTTAATGCATGGCGCACCTCATTCATGGTCTCCGTATCATGGATTCCCATCAAATCGAAGCGGAACCCGTCCATATGATATTCCTTCGCCCAATACGAAACAGAATCCACAATGAATTTCCTCATCATTTTTCTCTCGGATGCCGTGTCATTTCCGACACCTGTTCCGTTGGCAAACGTCCCATCGTCATTGAAGCGGAAATAATACCCTGGTACAAGCTTTTGGAAATTAGATTGATTGGCATTGAATACATGATTGTACACAACATCCATGATCACTCGCAGCTGATTGTCATGGAGGGCTTGAATCATAGTTTTCAAATCTGAGATTCTTTTATATGGATCTGCAGGATCAGTGGAATACGATCCTTCCGGCACATTATAGTTCTTCGGGTCATAGCCCCAATTGTACTGCGGCTGATCCAGCTTCGTTTCGTCCAAGCTATTGTAATCAAAGATCGGAAGGAACTGAACATGAGTGACGCCTAACTTTTTGATATAGGAGAGACCTGTGGCATTCCCCTCTGTTCCCTTTGTATTTTTTTCTGTCATGCCCAGGAACTTCCCTTTTTGCTCAATCCCGCTGTCTGGAGAAATGGATAAGTCTCTGACGTGGGCTTCATAGATGATTGCATCCTCCGGGTTTTCGAGCTTCGCTTCATGGTTGTTCCAATGCTTCGGATTCGTTTTATCCAAATTCACAACGACGCCTCGATCGCCATTTATAGTCGCAGCACGCACATATGGATCGACGGCTTCTGTCCAAACTCCGCCGATTTTTACTTTATAGGTGTAGACAAGGCCATTCTGATCTCCATTAAGCTGGGCCGTCCAAGTGCCTTTTTTCCCTTTTTCCATCGGGATTTCAGTTGATTCATTCGACGCCGCGTCTTTATAAACCACTAAGTGTGCTTCAGATGCTGTTGGAGCCCATAGGGTAAAATCGGTTTTATTTTTTTGATAGTGGTTCCCGAGCCAGCCATCGTAATAAAATTGGTCATCAAACTCTTTAGAGCGGATGACTTTTCCCAGCACAACCTCTTTTTCCCCATACCCATCCATTGTAATTTTATAAGATTTGGAGAGATCGAGATTTTCTTTCGTGAAAATATTGACCTTATTGAGAAGATCCCCATCTTCAGCATTATATGGAGTGATTTTCTCGATTTCTGCTCCATCCAGCTTAATGCTATCGGCAGAATCCTTAAGAGAAAATGGAACATTGGTTTCCAGCGTTATTTGATTGAATCCATCTATAGAGGCTTGAGTGATGATCGGATTCAAGTCCACAAAACCTGGATCCTGATATACACTCTCCTGTCCTTGGACCAGCCAAACCTCTGCAGTCCCATCTTCATTGAAGCGTGTGATGAATCGGTCATG
Organism: Falsibacillus pallidus; assembly: GCF_050990905.1. Classification (GTDB taxonomy): domain Bacteria; phylum Bacillota; class Bacilli; order Bacillales; family DSM-25281; genus Falsibacillus; species Falsibacillus pallidus_A. The sequence continues at coordinate 1,832,598 of NZ_CP158866.1, read as the reverse complement.
GTCGATATCTTTGGCAGACCAATCGTTGCCATCAACACTTTTTCGAACGATGAAGCCCAGCTTTTGAATGCCGTCAGCATCATCCAAATCAAACTCTGCTACTTTTCCGAAACTGTCTTCACCAGTAAAATCGACGCGCTGCCCTTCATGGTCAGGATTCCACATCCAAAGGTTCCAACCATCATACTTCTGATCGTACCGATGGTAATGCAGCTTTACTTTCACATGATCATAACTCGGCAAATCCCTGTACTCTCCATCAGGCGGTGAAGTGTACGTCTTTTCATCACCTGCTTTGACCCAGACCTCCCCTATTCCACTCGAAGTGTCGATCCAACGGTCTCCGCCATCCTTGTCCCAGCTGTCAGTACGGACAATGAAGCCAACTTTGTGATGAATCCCGCTGAGATCCACCTCTGCAGTCTTACCGAATGAATCTTCTCCAGTAAATTCATACCTGGCACCGTCCCCATTTTCTGGCCAGACCCATAGATTCCAGTCCCTTTGGTTATCAGACGATTCTTGATAATGAATGATCACTTTTGTTGTACTTTCTTGTGCAATCGTTTGCATTTGAGGGTTCAAAAAAGTTCCCAGCACCATGATGCACAAAGCAATGGTTGAAAACGACAATTTCAATACTTTATTCCCCATCCTTTTTCCTCCTTTAATTCGTTTCTCTACCATTTTACCAAACTTAAGAAAGCGTTATCATAAATCAAAATACCCATAATTCGGAAAGGATTATGGGTATTCTTATTTAATATTCATTCTTTACACCTATAGCTTCACTGAAGATGCATCTATTATCATTTTCACTAAATCCATCGGTTTATCCAGCATAATTAAATGATCGGTTTCTTCCATTTCAATAGCATAACCATTGTTGAGAGTGTAAAAAGCATTCGCTTTCACCCGTTTAAACCTTCGCATTTCTTCGTCTTCATTCAAACTATGGGCGATCAGCAGGACGCTTGGAACCGTTAATCGATTTTCTTCCGCTAACGGATCGAACTCCCACGCTGCCTTCATACAAGCCAACTGAGTTTCATCTTTTGCTTTGAATTTTACTTTCCCATCTTCTTTCAAAAAGACCTGATCCCTTACAGCCTTTTCAATTTCCTGATTCCAAAATTGTGGATTGTCCGATTTCATAAATTCATAGAAACTATCAAGGTCTTTCAATGCTTCCGCCGGGAATTCACCATTTTCAATCATTTCCCAATTCAATCCGGGGGTTTCTGCGATTGGATAGTAGCCATCATCCAATAAAACGACTCGATCAACATAATCAGGATAGAGACTCGCATATTTAACGACTAATCCTGCACCCCATGAGCTTCCAACCATAATGGGCCGCTCCACTTCCATTTCTTTCAAAAGGGCGTTCAATTGCTGTGCTAAAGAATGATAATCATAGGCATCAGTCGGATCAGATTCACCGTGCCCAGGCAGATCCGGTGCAATCAACTGAAATCCCTCCATATACTTCGCAGCGGAACTCCAGATCTCCCCTGTCCAACCGAGTCCATGAATGAATACAACGGTATCTGCTTCTTTTTCCAAAGGACTCTCTCTCACAAAATGGTTCGTTCCCTCTATCTTAATGGTTTTGCAGTTCCACATGTGTATTCCTCCTTCTGGCATAAGTTTGGTAGGCGCCGATACCCCAAAGGACAGCTTCGAACAAAGCAATGAGGATCGGAATCATCCCGTCCCAGAAACCAACTGAGTTGAACTTATAGATTAAGATTTGACCCATCGCTTCTTTAAACGCAAACACTGCTCCTGGAATGGTATACATACAATAAATGAAAATCGCAATCACGAGGCCCATCACATACATCCAGCCATAGTTTTTAGCGAAATTTTTCTCTGATGAAGATAAATGTTCATAGTTCTCTTTATGTTTTTTTGAAACCGGACGCAGTAAAAATGATAGGGCATCCCCAGTCAGATCCGCAGCATTCAATCGTGTGACAATGACATAATAGACATCTGTCCTGACAAATATCAAGAACTGCCATAATAGTTTATACGTTTGAATGAGCATGATCATTTTACAGGTGCCGAAAAGAAATTCGTTTCCTGATGCCCTTTCCGAAATGATGATCACTCCACTCAAAATGACTGCATCCATGATCATCCCTGCCAGCAATGGAATATATCTGTTCTTCTTAGGAAGCGACCAGAGCCCGTTCATGTCAGCCTCTACCACCACCCAAAACCAGCGGATGCTCAAGTTGAACTTTACCGGCACTCCCTCTTTCGAAGCGGCTATATAATGGCAGGCTTCATGAATGATCGTCAGAACCCACGAGACTAAAAAGAAATACAGCAGGCTTTTCCCGATTGATTCAAATACAAATGCATCCTGATAAATAGGAAAAGACAATCGAGAAGCAAGTCCGATCACGATCGCTGCAGCCGCCAACACACCATAAACCATCAGCGTTGGCTTTCCAAAGAAAATCATCCCGAGCTTCTGGGCCATTTGATTTTCATGTGCAGCCTCTTCAGTCAAAATCTCACCATCCCATTTCGCTATCAGGTTTAAATCTAATAGCGAATCGGCAAAATCAAGGACATCCACTTCAAATCCAAATTCATGAAGAAGCTTGTCCTGGACCTCCTGGATCGTCCTTTCGCCATTCATACAGCGAACGACCTCTGCACCTTCTTCAGGAATTCGGATGAAGATATTCTTTACTGGATCGCCTATCGTGAACTCTTCTCCTTCCGGCTGTACGGATAAATGAGAGGCATCCAGGATGGACTCAAGCGTCAGTTTTCTCATACCATCATTTCCTTTTCCTTAGAAATGGACAGCAGCTCTTGGATATCTACTGGCTCGACCGAAAGGCTTCGTTTATTTCCGCATGTCGGGCATTCAGGAAGCTTGTCCCATTTGTGTTCTTTCGTAATCTCAATCGTCTTCGTATTAAAGATATGGGACGTCGATGCAGGGATTGATGCTTCGTGTCCGCTGATGATTTTAGCCGCTTCTGAGATGATGAACCCGCTGAGCAAGGCCACATGGGGTGCAATCGCTGTGTTCCTTCTTTCAAATGTCTGATTATACAACGCCATCAACTGATGCTGAAAATATGGATCCACCCGTAAAAAATGGATGAGGAAGCAGTCATAGCAGCCGCTCGTGTTCGGAATGATTTTCTCCCAAATGATATTCGTATTGCTGATGCCCCCCTGAAGGAACGGGATATTCAAGGCTGTGCAAGCAGAATTGACCCAACGGGAAGCAATGATGCCCGGCGAATCGATTCCATTGATGACAAGATCGGCATCTTTCAAGACATCCATTAATCCTTCAGCATTCATTACTTTCATATTGACGACTTCCATCTCTATGTCACTATTAAGCTCTTTGATTCGCTGAAGGGCAGCATCTGCCTTTAATTGCCCAATATTATTCTCTGAATATAAAAATTGGCGGTTCAGATTGCTGATATCCACCGTATCATAATCCAACCCGATAATTTTCCCGACGCCAAGTCCTGCCAGGCAAGCTGCATCAAGGCTCGCTCCTCCTAAACCAAGCACCGCTACGGTTGCACCCTTCAATTTCTCCTGGTAGCTCTCACGTTTTGTTATAATATCAGCGTAGTTGGAGAAATAGGTAAGATTGGCACGGTATCTTTCTTTCTGTTCGGGCGTCAAAACGATCTTTGGGTCATCATCCGCATCCTCAAGCAGACCGATTTCATTGAACATTTCAACCGCCTCTAACACTTCTTCCACACTCATATCCAGGATTCCCGCTAATTCTTCGATATTTTTCGTTCCATCAAATTGATCAAGCATATGTAAGGTAAAGTTATCCGGATTATCGATATCAAAAATTTCTCCTTCAAAACCGATGCGAATCGACTCGTCCACGGAAACGATCGGCTTCATGATTTCTTTGAATTTCGGTTTCATCGTTTCTCCTCCTTTTGTGGGAAAAATAAATATTGACCGTGTATACACCTATACACGGCCAATATTTTTCTCTTATCGGTAGTGGCAGATAAGAGGTACTAATTTTTCAACTTTTTTGATTTTGATTTTTTTCATTTCGTACACTCCCTTCTTTTACATATTTGTCAGTTATGTAAGTCATGGAGGACAAATATTTAATTGGCTAAATATTTGTTAAATTGATCATAACAGAAACCATCAGCACCCCAATTCTCCCTCTCACAGGGTACAAGCCCCCTTATCCTGCATTTTCAAAACATAACTCCCAAAACCGAAAATAATTATAATCTTAAGAATATTAAAATTAGTCAAAAAACTACAAAAAAATGCCCTCAAGGTGCCTGTCACCACCCGATATTTGGCGAATCATGTCGACTATACTCCATAATAAAAGCACCTTCCATTCAAAACTGGAAAAGTGCATCGGCTTTCAAAGTATTATTTACTTCTTTTGTATTTCAATGGAAGCAGCTCACTGATTTTGGTTTTGACGAGCTCTCCATCCACTACTAGTATTACATAGCATTCCGGGGAGTAGTCTGATATAAGTTCACGGCACATGCCGCACGGACTTACAACTCGCAGCTGCTGAACAACTTCGTCAGGTTGCGGATGTCTTACGGCTACAATTGTGTCGAACTCCCTTTCATCCTCAGAAATGGCCTTCCCGATCGCAATGGCTTCAGCGCACACCGTGACCCTGCCGATGTATGCTTCAATATGTACAGCAGAAATCATCTTGCCTTCCTTCGTTCTGATGGCCGCCCCTACGTGGTGTTTGTCCGGCGTAAATAACCGCTTAATTACAGACTCTGCTTCCGCCACGAGCTCCATGTCTTCATTAGTCAATTCAAATGTTTTCATTTTTATGACCTGCTTTCCTAAGAATGATCTCAATATGAGAATGATTGATAAATTATCAAATGGTTCATGCGCGAAACTTTGCTCTTATGCGCCAGCGCCGCCTCTCCCCGAAGACACAGGCTGGAGTTGACAAAATCTAGACGGTAAGCGAAGATTCTGCCCACTTTTAATGGCTGGATGGTCAAATCAAGCGGGAAAAGAGCAAAATTTGACCAGTTGGTTTAAAAAGAGGGGTGAAATCACGGGATTTAGTATGAAAAACACGGGTGGTCAGCATTTTGAATGGGTTCTATGCGCGAAAACCCCTTGGCTATGCGCCGAGCTTGATAGTCAATGCGCCAAAATCATCCCGCTATGCGCCGGAAATCAATCCTATGCGCCGGAACCACGGTTCTATGCGCCAAACTCGCTCAAGGGCTCTACCTCAGTACACTGGGTGGGACACTAAACCTGTCCCCGTGTCCCTGCTATTCTATTCAAAAGAAAGCAACCCTCTCATAAAGCAAGAGGCATTGCTTCCAGTTCACTCTAAAATTCAACACACTAATTAAATTTTCCTGCATGCTTTATCTAAGCTCGTATTACTTCACAGGAATCCAGATTTCTGAGTAATAATCCTCACTATACGCGTCCCCTGCCGGATAAACTTCCAATTCCGGACCTGCGGCATGCTGATACCCGCTGGACGGAAACCATTCCGTAAAAATTTCTTTCCACTTATTCTGGATGGCATTCGGCATGGCTCCATTTACCCCAAACACAGCCCACTTTAACGAAGGTACTTCATAGCTCAAAAATTTCTGAGGGACATCCCCATCGCGTGCGGCTGCGACCCAATAATCCATCTGATTCTCTTCAGGGGCCGCAACACATACCCCAAGGAGCCCTTGGACGGCGCCATTATTAAGCCCAGCTAATTCATCACTGGTCCCATCTTCATTCACTTGCTGCCATAAAAGCGGGATTCCTTTTGTATTTTCTTCATTCATTAATGAAAATCTTTTCTTGACGCCAATCAGTTGAAACGCTTCTTTTTCCACAATCGTATACTGCATCGGTTCTGCCCCTTTCAAATTCACCTGGATGACCAGGCGGTTATAAGATTTCAGCTTCCCAATAAACTTTCTCGCCTCACTCGGTGTGATGCCATGTTGGCGGCGAAATGCCTTGGCAAAAGCTTCGGGAGTGTCGTAGCCATACTTATAGGCGGCATCAATGATTTTAATGTCTGATGTGCAGAGATCCTGAGCAGCCAGCGTCAACCTTCTTCTCCGCAAATATTCCCCTACTGACGTCTCGGTCAAAATCGAAAACGTCCGTTGGAAATGAAACGACGAAGAATTCGCAGCCTTCGAGATCTCTTCAATACTGATATCCTCAAGCAAATGTTCTTCCATAAAATCTAACGCTTTCTGCAGCGACTCCACCCAGCCCATAACTTCTCACCCCTTGTTTTCATACTAACGAAAAAAACTTCCTGCATCCTGTCATTTTCTGCTCTCTCATGTCCTCTATATCATTCGACAAAAACCGGGTCGTCCCTGTCACCGCCCGAAAAATCTTCACACAAAATAAGCGCCCTGAAGGTTTCCCCAGGACGCCTCTTGCGTGACAATTCATTTAATTACTCCTTAATTTCCACCACGAATGGAAACACCCTCACTTTGCCGTCCTGCATAAATTCCGCCCAGATTTTATAGATTCCTGGTTCAATGAATTCCGTTTTAAACACGGGCTTCTTTTCATTAGCAGGATGAACATGCAGATAGTGCTCCCCTTTTTCATCAAGGATGACCACATGCCCTGCCGCTCCTAAGTATGGCTCAAGGCTCGATTCATCCAGATTGAACTTCAATGTGACAGGCGTTCCTGCTTTCGCTGAACTCATTTCCATTACGAGTTTCTTGCCATCAACCGTTTTGGCTAAAATTCCATCAGGTGTCAGCTTATTGTCATGTCCATGGCCGCCTGTGGCAGATCCCACTTGGAATGATTTTGGCGACACGTGGTAGTTCATCTTAAAAGGTTTGATATCCACATAAGCCTTGTAGCTGCCCTCCGGAAACTGAAAGGATGCTTCGTATTCCCCAGCACCAACACGCTCAGGATGAAGGTGATAATATTTATCGAGATGCTCATCCACTATAATAAGATGCATCTTCTTCTCATGGTTGATTTCCAAATGATCCACTGGCTTACCCTGATCGTTCCTTAAAGAAATCCGCATCTTCCCATTCTCATAACCGACCTTCACAAATACATCTCCATAAAGCCCCTGAACTGCACCGTGATCATGGCTGGAGTCCTCCATCCCATCCATACTCTCCATGCTTCCACTGGCCTCCTCACTTTTATGTGAGGTATCATCCGAACCCATCCCCATTTTTCCTCGTCCATCATCCTCTTTAAAATTCGCAGCATAAACAGAGTAGCCTACAACCACAAGAGCCAAATAAAGGACAGCCGCAATCGCCCATTTTTTCATCCACTGACGCCTCTCATTCCAATTATAATTTCACTCTCTGCAGCCTCAACGCATTAAGGACAACCGAAACCGAACTGAATGCCATTGCCGCTCCTGCGAGCCAAGGCGCCAAGAAACCAAGGGCCGCAATCGGGATTCCAAGCGTATTATAGCCAAACGCCCAGAACAGATTTTGCTTGATGTTGCGAATCGTCTTTCTGCTCATCAAAATGGCGTCGGCAATGCTGTTCAAGTCGCCCCTCATCAGCGTGATATCCGCTGCTTCCATTGCGACATCAGCCCCCGTTCCGATGGCCATGCCGATATCAGCAGTAGCCAGTGCAGGGGCGTCATTGATCCCATCTCCAACCATCGCGACTTTTCCGCCGGCTTGCTGAAGCTTCTTGACCTCTTCGGCCTTCCCTTCAGGCAGCACTTCTGCCAGAACGTGTTCAATTCCGACTTGAGACGCGATGGCTCGGGCCGTACGTTCATTATCTCCCGTAATCATGAACACATCGATTCCCATATCCTTTAATCGTGCAATTGCTGCTTTTGATGTTTCTTTCACCGTATCCGCAACCGCCACCATTCCAGCGAATAACCCATCTACTGCTGCCAGCATGGCTGTCTTGCCCTTCAATTCCAGCTCAGCCATAGCATCCTCATAATCGGCAACATCGATTCCATTCTCAGCCATGAGCTTTCGGGTTCCAATCAATAAATTTTTCCCATCCACTTCTGCTTTGATACCATATCCGGGTATCGCTTCAAACGATGCCGCATCTTTTAAAGCAACTCCCCTTTCCTTAATTCCATTTACAATGGCTTCAGCGAGAGGATGCTCGGATTGTCTTTCGGCAGAACCGACCAACTGAAGAAGCAGCGATTCATCCATGCCCTCTGCAGTGAACACATCTGTCAACACCGGCTTCCCATTGGTAACCGTCCCAGTCTTATCTAGGACAACGGTCGTCAATTGATGGGCTCTCTCCAAATGCTCCCCACCTTTAAAGAGGACACCATATTCTGCTGCACGACCTGAGCCCGCCATGATCGAGGTCGGAGTGGCAAGGCCAAGCGCACATGGGCAGGCAATCACTAGAACGGCAATCATTTTTTCCAATGCCGATGAAAAATCGCCGGGATCTGCTGCAAAATACCATATCAAGAATGTAATCACCGCGATGCCGACAACAATCGGGACAAAAATCCCTGAAATTTGGTCGGCCATGCGCTGAATCGGCGCTTTCGAACCTTGAGCTTCTTCAACTACTTTAATGATTTGCGCAAGAGCCGTATCTCTTCCTACTTTTGTTGCTTCCAATTTCAAAAATCCATTTTTATTGATCGTGGCGCCAATGACTTCATCCCCAATGGTCTTATCAACCGGTACACTTTCACCTGTCAGCATCGATTCATCAAGCGCGGATTGCCCTTCGATAATGACGGCATCCACAGGGATTTTCTCACCAGGCTTCACAAGGACAGTATCTCCAACCACGACTTCTTCCAGTGAAATTTCCTGCTCGACGCCATCCCTGACCACTCGAGCCGTCTTCGCTTGAAGCCCCATCAATTTTTTGATTGCTTCAGAGGAACGCCCTTTTGCCCGGGCTTCGAACAATTTACCAAGCAAAATCAATGTGATTAAAATGGCACTTGTTTCGAAATATAAATCTGTCATTTTCATTCCGTCCCCAATGGAGGAAATTGTCAAGTACAGACTGTAAAAATATGCCGCAGACGTCCCGAGTGCCACAAGAACATCCATGTTGGCGCTCTTATTTCTTAATGCTTTATAAGCCCCAATATAAAATTGCTTCCCGATCACAAACTGCACGGGTGTCGCAAGGGCGAACTGGACCCAAGGATTCATCAGCATATCGGGCAGATAAATAAAGGACAGAAAGGAAAAGTGGCTGACCATCGCCCATAAAAGAGGCAAGGAAAGGATAAGAGAAAAGATAAATTTACCCATCTGGCGGTCCATTTCCTCTTTTCTGTAATCCACAGTTTCCGACGTATCCTCATTTTTCCTTTTTGCTTCATATCCCAGCTTCTCCACTTTTTGAATCATATCCTGAACAGTCACTTGGGAAGGATTATACTCAATGGAAGCTGTTTCAAGCGCTAAATTAACGGATGCCGTCTTGATCCCGTCCATCCGGTTCAGCCCTTTTTCAATTCGGGCTGAGCATGCGGCACACGTCATCCCTAAAATGTCGAACTCTATTTTTTCTGACGGGATCTTGTATCCCAACTGTTCCACTTTTTGTTCAAAGTCACTCATCCCAGCAGCTTCAGGATTGTACACCACCCTTGCTTTCTCCAATGCCAGGTTCACATTTGCTTCCTCCACACCGTCCATCCGGCTCAGCCCTTTTTCAATTCGGGCAGAACAGGCTGCACATGTCATACCCGAGATTGGGAACTGCACTTCCTTTGTCGTACCGCTCATTTCAATCATCTCCTATATATGAAAAAAATCAGTTTTCTATTTGATGCATCCATTTTCCCACTTCCAATAGACAAGTTCAAATATGCGGGATTTCCTTTCGTTGTATTTATACTATACCCCCGTATAGTATATGTCAATCCATAACAATCGTTAACTAATGAAAAGTGCTCGCTCCAAGATCAATAAAAAAAGCCCCTCATATATGAGAAGCTCTTCTCCACCTGCTATTATCTTTTGGCCACCTTCGATCCAGCATCCACATGGTTGCATTCCTCAACCGGCTTCAAAGGGTTTCCAAGGTCATCCGTACACCAGGACTGCGATTGGAACGCAAGGAAGATGCTTACCCACTTATCCTTGAATTGCAGCAGGAGACCACCATCCTGATAGGTGCCGTTATCCCTCTCCCACCTGCCTTCATTTCCCTGATTCATATGGATGTCATGGATGCCCTGCCCCGGAACAAACCCAAAGTATCCATCTGCTTTCTTCTCCGGCCCCCATTTGGCGCCGAATGCATAAATAATGGCTTCCCGCTGAAATGCCTCGTTCAAATAGTGATTGATTTGATCATTCAAGTCGTTGTTCGGACCATCCACATCAGGAGGCAGCGCAGTCATCTTAGCGGGATCAAACCAATTCCCTCGGATAAAATCGATGCCGATCGGCGGTTTATTATCGCGAATTGGGGTAAAGCCGTATGGCAGATTCATCAGTTCCTCAGTCTTTTCCGTATCCACCTGTTCGTCCACGTAATAAAGAACATCAGACGGATACCCCTGTGACTTGATATTTACCGCAATCCGATAAGGATTTCCATTCTCCCCATGCACCAAAATCTGATAATGAGGACTTTTATCGCTCCCAGGCAGCGCCCTGACTGGAATCCCCTTCAATACACCGTAGTTATACAATGACATAGCATTTCCTCCTTCATCTCAAATGTTTGATGAAACAAATTCACATACTCTTTAATACCCTTGAATCTGTTTTACAATCACTTCATTTTCAAAATGAATGGTCTCCATCTTTATATCGTTAAAAAGGTTCATATAAATGGAGGACAGGAACAGCAGAAAAAACATAAGTGCTCTAAGGTGCATAGAGTACTTCGTATCCCTTTTATATAGCACTGCTGCATAAACCGTAAAGCAAGCAGCACTGAGAATGATGACATTCCTCCACCTATTGTGAAGATCCGTAATCAACGAACGAAACTCATAAAGTTCAAACTGCTTATCACTGGACAACTTAGCCATATCTATCTGATGAATCGAATGATCATCTGAAAATTGAATGATGGAACCTTGATGAGAAGAATTATACCAATACTTGGTGGGATAATAATGCCACTTATAAAAGATAATGAAGCATACCGTCAGCATCAAAAAATATAAAAATAAAAAATGATTGATCTAAAATGGTACCCCTGTCAAGGACACAATAAAAAAAGAGGTTAAGCAGCTTGAAGATGATTCCTATATTGAATAGGGGTCATCTTTTTTAAATTCCACTGATAACGGTAATTGTTATAGTAAACCATGTAATGATCTATTCTTGATTTCAATTCTTTCAACGTTTTTGCTGTTTTATAATCCACTTCATCCTTCATGTGGCCAAAGAAGGATTCCTGTGGGGCATTGTCCCAACAGTTGCCTCTACGTGACATGGACTGACCCAAGCCGTATTTCTTTAATAACTTTTGGTATCGGGGGCTTGTGTAGTGACTTCCTTGGTCCGAGTGGATAAAGGCGTCTTCATGAAGCGTAACTTTCTTATTGTTCTTCAATTTATGGAGCGTCCTTGTCGCAATGTCCATGGTAATCCGGTCAGATATATGGTAAGCCAGAATTTCATTAGTACAGGCATCTTTCACGGTCGACAAATAGGCCATACTATTACCGTTATATGGCAAGTAAGTGATATCCGTCAGTAACACTTTCCCAGGGATCCCCTGTTTGAAGTCCCGGTTTAATTGGTTCGGGACAACCTGATGCTCCTTCGTTGCTTTAGCGATTTTTTTATAAGGATTTGGCTTTCGATGAGGACAGACGATGTCATATTTCCTCATGATTCTCCGGATCTTTCTACGGCTGAAGATAATGCCATACTCATTCTCTAAAATCATTTTAATGGAGCGTGCGCCTTTCTTATATCCACGCCGGTTAAAGGCCTTTAATATGAGTTCCTTGGCTTCAAGGTCCAGTTTCTCCCTTGCCTCCCGGACAGAGGAAGCATTCAGGTAGCTATAATAACCAGAACGCGAAACCTCTAATAGACTACAGAGATACTTGGTCATCCCCCTAAATCCATTTTGTTCAATGGTCTCCTGAATCAATTGATAAGCCTTATTTGGATGTAGGTTTTCGTTTGCCTCTTGCAGCCTCCTTTCTGTCGTTTCTAGCTTTTTTAACAACTCTACCTGTCCTTCCAACAATTCAATTCTAGCCTTTTGTCTTTCGATTACTTCTGAAGGAGTGAGTTCTCGTTGTAAGGGACGACCGGACGCATTTTTCCTTGAATCTGTCAGTCCAATCAAACCATTTTTTTCATAAGCTTTCTTCCACCTATGGGCTGACTGTTCAATTCGTTTTATTCCAATGACCTCCGCATTAAATCCATTCTCCTCAAAGATCTGGCGAGGAAGTTTGCCAGCCTGATATTCATCAATAAATCTACTTTTAAATTCCTCTGTATAGGTAATAGACTTTTCGCTGACCTGTTGTACATTCGGATTTTTTTGAAGTGTTTTTATCTCTTTAGATGAAAAAGTAATTTTACTCATATGTTGTCTCCTAATCCCCATGTTCTGAAATTAAAGTATATAAAAAATACCTGTAGGCTGAACACTCTTTTTTTTGAGTGTCCTACCTACAGGTACCATTTTAATCCTCAACTCTTTTCTTTCCACAGATCACACTCCTTTATGTAAAAGGGACACCAGCAAAAGCCAATGTCCCCCTTAAATTATTTTACTAGATAGGCATTTTCCAAAAAGGAAACCTCTGCCCCTTCGATATCGCACATCTTAAATCCGGTTTTAAAGCTCTTATCAATCGCCTCTTTGAATTCCTCATTGACATCAGGTGTTATGGATTCAGCCCAGGCAAGCTGCACCCCAAAAATATGGTCGCTCCCCTGTTCAATTGGATTCATGGCCATCCCCTGCTTCAATACATTCATATTGGCATTTGCACATAGGTTTAATAACAAAGTATTGATAATCTTCAATTCTCGTTCAGAAAAATCATGTTGCTCTTTCACAACTTCTACATTTAACATTGAAACATTTTTAGACATTCAATCAACCTTTCAGTATGTTATTCCGATGCATCCTCTACTGATAAGTGATTTGTATTCATATGAATCTCCCCTTTCTCTGTAGTAAACTATTCTCCACCATGGGTGAATTTTCCTTTTTTACTGCAAAAAAATAGCCAAGAGCCTTTGCCCTTAGCTTATCTCCCTGAATTCAGCATCCTTCTAAATTCTATCAAATGATTACGGGACTCATCCCCAAGCTGCTGCAGCACGGCTTTCACATCCGGAGGAAGTCCATCCCTTTCTGCCAGTTTTTCGAACATAACGATATTGTCGATTTCTCCTGAAACAGCCGCTTTATAGGCTTCTTGCAAAGTAGCAGGAGAAGTAGCAGCTGGTACTACAAAATCATCGTGATAAGAAATGTTATATTTATCAACCAACCCACGGAGAAGAACAATATGATTTCCTTCAGATTCTTTCATTTCTCGGAAAAGAGGGATCGTATCATATTTCTCTAAAATTGAATCATAACCAGCTTGAGACCGGTATTCATCCTGCAGTGCTTCTATTATGACCTGTTCCAAATTAGTTTGCCGATCTTCAACAGGCATTACTGGCTTAGCAAAAGCAGATTCTGTAATAAAAAAGCAGACCAAAGCTGCTGAAGTCATAACCCAGCCATTTTTCAAAACAACCATACTGCCACCCCATCCATTTATATTAATTGTAGGATGCAGCATAATTGGAAGAATATGCATATCAATTAAAACTGTTCAATAACAGCTATAATATCCTTCAATACATCAATCGATCCTAAAACATCTCCACTGTATTCTAAATCATGATTTACATTCGGGATGAGCTTTGGCGTGATATTTGTGTTCTCAACAATTTTCATATATCTTTCTTCCCTGTAGCAAGGGTCCTTGTCTCCAATGATGCATAACCCTTCATGCTTGCTGTTGACCATTGCCTCCCAAACATCATCCCGATGAATCAATGGGGTCATCCAAATGGCTTTGGCACCCTGAAAAATCTCCTTATTTAAAACCGAACTCATCGCAATCGTCCCCAATGATTTTCCGATGAAATAAAATTGATCATAGGTATGATTGGTTAATAGTTCATCGAGAACAACATTTACATCCAATTTAATGGCTTTTCCTAGTTCACTAAAATCCTCATAATCCTCGTTATGGTATTGATAATTCACTTGCAGAACATCAAATGATTTATTAGCAAAAACAGCTTTAGCGTAATGAAGAAGGGGTGCCTGTGAAGTATAACCAGACCCTGGCAGGATGATAGCTAAACTCGTTGAACCCTTCTGAAACAGTCTAAAAGGAATCTCCATTTCTTTATATCCTTTTACCGTTAGTTTCTCCACATTTCCCAACCTAATCTCTCCTATTCCGCAAATGTAAAATTTTTCATTTTAACCAACTATACTCTAAATTCTGATTTTTGCAATATCTTCACGCCAAAAAGAGCGCCAATCCCCAAAGGGTTCGGCACTCCATTTTAAATCAAAATCTGTTATTACTTCTTCAATACATCATATTGGCGGATCACTTCTTTTGTTATTTCGCTGTTTTCATCAAGGCCGCTCACTTCTTTGAGCACATAAGCAGGACCGTTTTCTTTAATCATGTTTTGGATTTCAACTGCTTCCGGATCTTCTTGGTTGTCAAATAACAGGGCAGCTGCAATTGCACTAGCCAGGTTGGAATAGGAAAGGCCTGCTTTTTGCGCTTCTGTTGTGGGACGGACCAAACGATCGTCTGGACCTAATTTTCTCTTCGGTGCACGTCCTACGCGTGTCACGCCATCATTCAAGTAGGCGTTTTTGAAGCGTTCGATGTTTTTCTCGATATAGGCATCATGTTCCTCTTTATCCAACCCATATTGCTTCACAAGATAGGCGCCTGTTTCCTTAAGCGTTGCACGGACTTGCTCCGCGATAGCTGGATCCGCCAGCGTTTCATCAATGGTGGTTTTCCCTTGAAGATAGCCAAGGTAAGCGATGACTGCATGTCCGGTATTCACCGTGAATAACTTGCGTTCAATAAATGGAGCCAAATCTTCCACGATCGTCATACCCTCAACGGATGGAATGTCTTCTTTGGACTCGACAACCCATTCGAAATATGGCTCAACCAAAACGTCCAGGGATTCAGAGCTTTGTGCCGGCACGATGCGGTCAACTGCAGAGTTAAAGAAGAAGACTTTCCCCTCCATTTTCGCCTTTACTTCATCAGAAAGCTGCTCCAGAATATGTTTTTTCAAAATATCGGTCGCACCGATCTGGTTTTCGCACGCAATTACGTACAATGGTTCATCGGAATTTTCGATTCTTTTTTCAATCCCTTTTGCCATAAGGGGAGCAATTCTTGGAAGAATGTTCGGACCGATTGCCGTTGTCATGTACACCGCTTGTCCAATGGCTTCGATCACTTCGTCCTCCTGCTTAAGGTTGTTGAGGCCGGAAACATTCGAAATCGTTTCGGATTCATGCTGCTCTGTCGCTAATTTCACTTGATACGTTCCCACTTCATTCAGTTGATTAATGATGTTTTCAGCAATATCGACGAACGTTACGTGATATCCGGATTTGGAGAACAATGCCCCAATAAATCCTCTGCCGATGTTTCCTGCACCAAAATGAACAGCTTGTTTCATATTTATCAATCCTTTATCAAGTTATTTTGCAAATAATCAAGGAATAATTCCTCTAGTTTTTTTAAAATCATCGCCTCATTCGAGGATGAAAAAATCATCATGGAGAGGTTATTTTCAATCAGGCTCGTACTTATCAAGCTTAGGATTTCCTGTTCCCTCTTGCTTAACTCTTCAGGAGCCATCATAAGAAGGAGGCTTTTCATCTCCTGATCTTTTCCATTCATCCCTTTAATGACGACCGGGTGATCCAAGTGGGCTGCTTGAAATACCAGTTTCTCCACATGCACTTCCCTGCAGTGATATAGCCCCATAGGGGTATTCGGAATACCAAGTCCGCCTTTTTGCTCCCTTTCCAGCAGTTTTTGCAGGACAGCCGTCGGATTTGTCAGCAGACCATCCGTTTCAGCCTGGCTAACCATTTCCTCAAGAACCTGAACATGGCTTTCCGCATTCCCCTTTTTATACACACGGAAGTGATCCAAAATAGATTCTATGCTTTGATGGACGTCCTTGATTTCCCCTAGAAGACCTCTTACTTCCCCGGCCCCTTTGCCTGAGGGTTCCTGCTTGGCGGGCTTCAAATACTTGCTTCTCGTTATTTTTTCAATATTATTTTGCAGATAGTCCCGGATGATTCCGATATCCTTTTCGCTTAACAGAGGATTTACCAAGAGGTAGTCCACTTCTGTGAACGGAAGCCTGACGGTGGAAATCACCAGGTCATATCCCGTTAAGCTTGCGGATTGAAAGTCGGCAATGGATAGGATGTCCACAGAATGAATCATCTTCAGCTCTTTTTGAATACGGCTCGCCAGCATTTTGGAAGTCCCAATCCCAGTCGGACAGACAACCACCGCTTTAATCTTTACTTTTTCCTCATTCATTAAAAGGGCCGAGCCAAAATGAAGAACGATATAGGCGATCTCCGCATCAGGAAATTTGATTTCGTGAAATTCTTTTTCCAAACTTTTTTTAACCGCTAAAAACAAGACGGGATATTTTTCTTTTATTTCTTCCGTCAATGGATTGAATAGCTCCATTTGCTGCTGAAGGCGGAAAATGGACGGACCCATGTGGGCAAGCAATCCTTGAAACAAGGAGAAATCGTCCGTTAAATCCACATTCAGATTGTCGGACACATCTTTCACGATATTCTTGATTAAATGACCAAGAAAAATACTGTCTGAATAAACGGCATCCGGCCCCTGAATTTTGGAACCTTTTAATACAACCGACAAGAAATGAATATCGCGGTCCGTTATCGTTACAGGCAATCCTTCATTCAATTCCTTGCTTATTGCTTCCATTATTCGAAACTCACTCGAATTCCGGTTCTCAATATCCTCCATGCCAGTTAACACAAAATGGCCCTTGCTCCTCTGTATGGTCAAACAAACGTAGACGACTAGACCAATGTAGTCATTATCTGCTAAGTTGATCTGTTCTTTGGCCAATTGGCGTTCCACTGCATGATGAACTCTCAACAAATAATCGGGATTAAAATAACCGATGATCGGCTGCTCAAAGGCATGTCCCTTTTGCAAAAGATACAGGCTTTCGATGATGTCTTCATAAAAATAAACAAGAACGAAGCTCGCTAAAGCATGGCGTTTGCTCGCTTCATCTGCTTCCATTTCGACCCCTACTCCCCTTTTCCTGGTGAGGGTGATCTGAAATTTACTTAGCCATTCGGCCAGTTCATCCAAATAAGCTGTCAATGTTGTAACGCTGATGCCGAGTTCATTGGCCAGCACTTGTTGTTTGAATGAAGGCCCCTCATGCAAAAGGGCAATCAATAAATGAAGCTTCCGCTCTTCAGGTGTTTCATCAGTAGGATTCGCTTCCGCCAGCTGTTGAATCAACCGAAAGATATGTTCATTCTTCCCATCGATAAATAACCCTTCATTCGGATTCCGCTTCAGTTCCAGATGATGCTGTTTCAAAATTCCTTCAATGGATTTTAAATTCCGCTGAATGGTACGCCCGCTCACATTTAGATATGCAGAAAGGGAATGGACCGTATGCTTCCCGGATGTTTTGACAATCAATTCAATGATTGCTTTTTCCCTAGATGTAATGAACATACTTTCCACCCCCCCTCTTATTTTTATTAAGTATAGGAACACCTAAACCCGAAAGGCAAGTAAGGAGCCTTTCGGGTTAGGTTTTTAGTTGCTGTTAAGGATATCTTTCAGTTCTTTCGCTGTTTTAGCTTGGACCATTTTATCGACATTCTCCTGTTCAGAACAGATGACTGCGATGCTTGAAAGGATTTCAAGGTGAGTGCCGTCTTTTCCGGCGATGGCAAAGATCAGCTTCGCTTTTTCTCCATTGAAGTCAACGCCGTTGGGCACTTGGACTACGGAGAAACCAGACTTGATGACGGCTTTCTTCGCATCTTCCGTACCGTGTGGAATCGCTACATTGTTGCCCATATAGGTAGTCGTGATTTCTTCACGATCCATCATGGCATCTACATAGCTCTCTTCTACATAGCCGGCTTTCACCAATGCTTCACCTGCAAAACGGATTGCTTCTTCTTTTGTTGTGAATTCTTTGCCTATGAAAATATTTTCCTCAAGCAGCAAGTCGTCATCATGATCCGCCTGCGGTTCTGTTCCGACCGCTTCCGTTTCGGCTGATTCAACCAGTACATCCTGCTCTTCAGTGATGCCGTTTTGAAGGCTTCCAATCAATTTGTCATACTCAGGGCTTGAAAGGAAATTATCTACTGAGATGTGGTAGACATTCGGTAATTTACTCTTCGCACGTGGCGTCAATTCCTCCTGCGTGATGACCACTTGGGCATCATTTGGCAAATTGCTGATGGACGTATTCGTCACGTAAACATCCAACCCTGCTTCCTTCACTTTTTTGCGAAGAAGGGACGCGCCCATGGCACTGGATCCCATACCGGCATCACATGCGAATACGATTTTATTGACTTCATCAGGAAGCTTCCCTTGTGAACCGGCAGTGATTTGACCGGCAACGGAGCTCTTCTTCCCTTTCATTTCCTGCATTTTCTTAGTTGCTTCTTCGATATTTTCATCTTGATTCTTACTGGATTTCAGCACAATCGCCGAAACGATGAAGGAAACAACAGCTGCGACAATAACAGCCGCAAAGTTGGCAACATAAGCCATACCTTCAGGAGGTGTAACAGCTGCAATGGCAATGATGCTTCCCGGTGATGCTGGTGATACCAAACCGCCGCCTAGCATAACAAGTGTGAACACACCGCTCATTCCCCCAAGGATAACGGAGAAGAAAAGCATTGGCTTCATCAATACATATGGGAAGTAGATTTCATGAATCCCTCCAAGGAAATGGATGATGGCAGCACCTGGTGCAGATTGCTTTGCTGTTCCTTTTCCGAATAGCATGAATGCCAGCAATACTCCAAGACCTGGTCCTGGGTTTGCTTCTAATAAGAAGAGTACTGATTTACCTGCATGCTGTACCTGCTCCAATCCGATTGGGGAAAGCACACCATGGTTGATGGCATTGTTCAAAAATAGAATTTTCGCTGGTTCGATCAGAATGCTGGTCAACGGCAAAAGACCTGCGCCAACAAGCCAATCTACTCCTTGAACAAGGAGGTTAGTGAACCCATCGACTGCTGGGCCAACACCCAAGAATGCCAAGATGGCGAGAATTCCGCCCAGGATCCCTGCTGAAAAGTTGTTGACGAGCATCTCAAATCCTGCACGAACTTTTCCTTCGATTAATTTATCAAATTTCTTTATCACGTAGGCACCTAATGGCCCCATGACCATCGCACCCAAGAACATCGGAGTATCAGGCGCACCGACAATGACTCCCATTGTCGCAATGGCACCGACTACTCCCCCGCGCTGATCGTGAACAAGCTTACCACCTGTATACCCAATAAGAAGCGGCAGAAGGTAAGTAACCATTGGCCCGACCAATTTGGCAAGGCTTTCATTTGGGAAGAACCCAGTGGGAATAAATAATGCCGTAATCAAGCCCCAAGCGATAAATGCCCCAATATTAGGAAGCACCATCGAGCTTAAGAAGTTACCGAATTTCTGTATTTTAACTTTAACAGTTGATTGTTCCACGGTTCCTCTTCCTTTCTTAAAAAATTCATCATAATGTCACACTTTTAATGATAGGGCATGCAGCCAAACGAAAACAAGAACGATGAAAACTAACTTTGTCACACATGTCGCGACAAACCTATTGTTTCTCTAATGCATATGGTTATGCCATTTTTCTTCCTTTAAAAATTCAGATCGTCCACTGGATTCTCTCATCAAATTTTCATTATTATTTGATATAATGTAGTCTTGTTTTAACTCGACTTTTTAAGCAATCGGAGGAACCAGATGTTTAGCCAATCCTTTTTACAATTAAATACGATATTCATCAGCATCTTGATCGAGGCGCTTCCATTTGTACTTGTCGGCGTCATCATTTCAAGCGTTCTTCAAATGTTTGTCACCGAAGAAATGGTTGCCAAAATCATTCCGAAGAATCGGTTTCTATCCGTTCTGTTTGCCACGACTCTCGGTGCACTCTTCCCGGGGTGTGAGTGCGGAATTGTCCCAGTGACAAGAAGGCTTATCGCAAAAGGGGTGCCGCTGCATTCAGCCATCGCTTTTATGCTGACTGGTCCGGTCATCAACCCGATCGTTTTATTTTCTACCTATGTAGCATTCGGGAATAGCTGGACCATGGTTTGGTATAGAGGTGGAATCTCTTTTCTAGTTGCCCTGCTTGTCGGTGCGATTCTTTCTTTGCAGTTCAAGGATTCCCAGTTAAAAGAAGAATTCCACTCCCACCACCATCACCATGGAAGCGGAATTTGGGGTAAAATCAAAGGAACGCTGCAGCATACAATCGATGAATTCTTTTCCGTAGGGAAGTTCCTCGTATTGGGTGCATTTGTCGCCGCAGCGATGCAGACGTATGTCAAAACAAGCACGCTGACATCTCTCGGACATGGGGAATATTCATCTTCCATTGTCATGATGGCTTTAACGTATGTTCTTTCATTATGTTCGGAAGCAGATGCATTTATCGCATCCTCCTTCAGAAGCACGTTCTCTACGACAGCACTTGTCGCGTTTCTCGTTTTCGGTCCGATGTTTGATATCAAAAATACACTCATGCTTCTTGGAGTCTTCAAGAAAAAATTCGTTATGTATTTATTCTTATATGTAAGCATATTGGTATTTGTCTTATCGATTCTGATCGTACACTAATCATTTGAAAGGAGAATGGAAAAAGCATGCTTCGATTTCTCGTCCTGCTCGGATTCTCATTTGTCTTCCTGCAGCTTCATGCTACAGGCAACATCTCAAAATATATTAATATGAAGTATTCCTATATATCCTTTTTGACCATTTTCCTTCTTTTTTTCCTGACCATTATGCAGCTTTATTTCTATTGGAAAGAAGGCAGTGATAAAGAAAAGGAAAAAGAATCAGGCAGCAGCTGCAGCCACGTCGATGACTGCGGATGCGGACACGACCACTCCCATGAAAGAAAGGGATGGAAATACTGGATTGCTTTCCCGATCCTTATCTTCCCGGTCCTGACATATCTATTCCTTCCGATCGCCACGCTTGACTCGAATATCGTCAAGGCGAAAGGATACCATTTTGACGTATACAATGACGGAGATCCCTATTCCCAGCATCAATTCCTCGAACCAGACACCAGCACATACTACGGTTCTGAGGGATACTATGAAAGAATGGATAAATACTTAAAAAAATATGCGAGCAAAGATACCGTCAAGCTCACGGATGCCAATTACCTTGAAGCCATGGAAACCATCTATAAAAATCCCGGCGATTTTATGGGAAAAACCATTCAATTCCACGGATTTGCATTCAATGATAAAGAACTGAAAAAGAATCAGCTCTTCGTCTTCCGCTTCGGCATCATTCACTGTGTCGCGGACTCCGGTGTATTCGGGATGCTCGTCGAATTCCCTGATGACATGGACATCAAAGACGACGAATGGATCCAAGTCAAAGGAACCATGACAACCGAGTACTTCCAGCCATACAAAAAGACCATCCCGGTCCTAAAAGTAACCAACGTAGAAAAAATCGGCAAACCCGCCGATCCATACGTCTACAACAACTACAAATAGGGACATGGGGACAGGTGAACTGTGCCCCCATATTCGGACAGTATAAAAAAAGAGCCTAGGCTGCTAATAAGTGACTCCGGTATTGAACCGGGGTCATTTTATTTAAGCCCCATTGATAACGATGGTGATTATATTCTTCTATTACCCGATCCACTTCCTTGCGGACTTCCCTTAAATTCTTACATGATTTGTACTCTGCCCAATCCTTGAAGTGTCCAAAGAAACTCTCCATTGGGGCATTGTCCCAACAGTTCCCTTTGCGTGACATTGATTGGGTTAATCCAAGCGACTTCACCCTTTGTTGGAATTGGGGATTAGTATAATGAACTCCCTGATCGGAGTGTAAGATGGCTTCTGAGTGAAAGGTTTTCCCTATTGCCATCTTTAATTTTTTTAGGGTTTTATAAACGATATCCATTCCCAAGGAGGAGGATAGATGATAAGCGACAATTTCCTTCGTCGCACCGTCCTTCACACATGATAAATATGCTTTTTGTCCCTTCCCATAATAAAGATACGTAATATCGGTTAGGAGTACTTTGCCTGGTTCATTTTGATTGAATTCACGATTCAACAGGTTCGGACAGGTGTGGTGTTCGATTGTTGCCTTAGACATTTTCCGATAAGGGTTAGCTCTTCTAATCGTTGTAATTAGATGATATTTAGCCATTAGTCGTCTGATCTTCTTATGATTCATGACGGTTGAATGGTCATTCTCCATTGTCATTTTAATCTGAAGAGCACCAGCTTTTTTATCTTTCTTCTCAAAAATTTCTTTAATTAAAACGATATCTACTTCATCTTGTTCTTCCCGTTTCGCACGCTTAGGAGCAGCGTTCACCCAATCGTAATAACCACTTCTGCTTACTCCTGCTAGTTCACACAAATAGGTAACAGCTCTCTGTAACCCGTGTTTTTGGACCGTTTGATCAATCAGATAAAACTTTTCGGACTTTCTTAATATCGTTTCTTCTTCAACGCCTGCCTTTCTAGAACCTCTAGCTTTTTTAAGAACTCGTTTTCTGCTTCCAGGAATTTAATTCTTGCCTCTGCTTTCTTCAATTGTTCTTCAGGGGAGAGGGGTTTTGAAGATGATCGACCAACGTTTCCTTTCCCTCTGCGTTCCGTAAGGAATCCTTCCTCACCATAACGCTCAAATGTTTTCTTCCAGCGGTGGAGACACCGTTTTGGCAGATCCTTTCCAATCATTTCAAGGTCAATACCGTGTTCAATAAAGATTTGTGAGGGGATCTTCCCGTTGAGATATTGCTTGACCGCGATTATTTTAAACGTAGGGCTGTAGGAAACCATGTGTTCAGAAACATTTGTGATATTCGGATTCTTCTTCAGTTCTTTCCTCTCAAATTCACTATAAAGCTTCTTCTTCATATTAAAAACCTCCGTCCATTTCATTAATTCTATTGAAACACAAAAAGCCCCGGATAAGGGGCCCTTTTTTATCAGTGTCCGTTATCCGGGGTATAGTTCACAGGTTCCTCGTCCCACCAAAAAGGAAGGATAGATACCAACCTACCCTTCCTTTATTATTGTTTTATTGAATATAAAGAGGACGAGGAACCTGTCCCCACCCCACAAAACTTTAGTTTTTAAATCAAACTATTTATTGGTTAACTACAGTTTTTAACATTTCATAATACATATCATCATTTTCCATTTCTGCAGGGTTATGAATGACTGCCAAGATATTCGGCCGGTCACCTTCTGAAGGGATTAATATAGTAGTAATAGCGACTCCGTCTTCAGGCTCAGAGAAATAAACAGAAGCTTTCTCTAACCCATCATAGTTCATACCATTTTTCCGTAATGTTTTATCCTTGTCTAAATTGCTTTCAATCGCTGCAAAATCTGCTGAACTTAATTTCTTAAGTGTCATATAGCTTCGATCATTACTTGAAAATGAAATGAAATCTTGGTTTTCAGCACCCATTTTCACGTTGTATCCATCAAATATATAGAAGTTTATTGGCTGGGCATGACTTTTATATAGCTGTGCATGTACTTTTTCTTCCATTCCTTCACGAGTAACCGTAATAATTTTCGATTCTGCTTGTGGAGTAACTTTAGCAGGATCGGAAGGATTTTCCGAAGTCGCATCCTCTTCTGGTTTGGCTGTTTCAGTATTTGAATTTTTTTCAGCAACTACTCCTGAATTATCATTTGACTCTCTTTGATTTTCTGTCGTACTTGAAGTATTGCAGGCGGACAAAAGGCCAAAACAGAGACAAACCATTGTTAGAACAACATAAATCTTCATTACTTTTTCACCCCTTTTTCATGAA
Organism: Falsibacillus pallidus; assembly: GCF_050990905.1. Lineage (GTDB taxonomy): Bacteria > Bacillota > Bacilli > Bacillales > DSM-25281 > Falsibacillus > Falsibacillus pallidus_A. The sequence goes on along the minus strand of NZ_CP158866.1, from coordinate 1,808,458 downwards.
AGACGTATAACATCCACATTTGGTTACAGGGACATAGGGACAGGTTCCTCGTCCCACGCCAAATAGGAAGGATAGATACCAATTTACCCTCCCTTTATTTATGACTTAATGAATATTAGGAGGACGAGGAACCTGTCCCGTAACCATCAGCTTCCACTAACAAGAAGCTGCTACAGCATATGCATAATCACACTGAAAAAATCGACCATTCAAGTCCGTCAACATATGATAAACTCAGTATGTACAAAGGCAGCTTTTAAAGAATTTTTATTATTGAAGTGTTGAACTTGAATTCTTAGAAGGTTTTCTGAATATGATGGGCATCAGGATAAGGAGGAAAATTAATTGGCGATCTTAACTTTTTTACTCATTGGCTGGGTCTTAAGCTGGTTTAAATTTAATGAGTTATTCATTCAAGCATTTAAAGAACTGTTTAAATTAGACATCACCAAAGCGAGCTATTATTTTGTATTCTTTTGCATCGGTTTTTTAGGTGACATTATCCTGTTTTTCAAAGGAACCTACGAAATTATTTTGCTGAATCCCTAAAAATGCTAAGGCAGGACTTCTAAATAAATGGAAGTCCTGCCTTTCCTAAATTTCTAACTGGTCCAACACCATTAATAGAAAGAAAATCAACAAATGTACCACCGCTAAAATACCAAGAAAACTACCCTCTAAATCAATAATTTGATAAGCAATTGGAAACAAGACCACTTCGAGTCCGAAGATAATTATATTAATGCCCACTCTCGCAGCTAATCTTTTCTCGTTTTTAGGGACAAAAACCTCATTATTACCAGCAATGAATGATGTCTTCCCTTTTTTCTTAACTGAAAATCCAACAAAAATAATAAGCAAGCCGCCAATGATCACGGCCAAAGAAATGGCTAACATAACCTCTTTCCTCCAATTATTAGTTTATGGAATTGGTATCTTACATTTAAATTATGCAGCACCTTTCTTAATCCTCCACACCATCTTCCAAGAATGTAATGGTGCCTTTAGTGGCATCAAGGTTTGCTTTTATCCCGATCGGAAAAACGTGCGAAGGAAAAGTGTGGCCAATGTCTACATTTGCAAGAATAGGAATATTGATATCACCAATTACTTCGATGAGCAATTCCTCAAACGTAAATGGGGAATCCAAATCATTGAAATGTTCATGCTTTCCTATGATCAATCCGGCAATTTCATCAAAAACACCATTCACTTTCAACATACTTAATGAACGTTCTTGGATCGCCATGTCCTTAAATGAATCTTCAATAAACAGGATGGCTCCTTTTAATTTCGGAAAATACTCTGATCCAATGAATCCAGACATCGTATTTAAATTTCCGCCAATCAATAAGCCCGTAGAGTTTCCACCGCGAATCGTTTTCCATCCTTCATTAAGGATCATCTTCTTTTCTCTATCCTGGGAATTCCAATCAATCATTTCCTCAGTCCACTCAGAGGGGACTTCGAGGCTGAAAGGAGCTTTCTTCTTTAACATCACAATGTTTTCAAAAAAATCTTTCCCCTTTGGCAGCATCTCAGGAAATTCTCCAAAAGAAGGAACAACAGCTGGACCATAGAAAGTGGTTAACCCAGTTTTGGCGTAGATTCCTAATAACAAAGCTGTGACATCACTATACCCCATGATGATTTTCGGCTTCTTCATTAAATGGCGGTAGTCAATATAAGGAAGAAGCGAATTTGAATTCGAGCCTCCGATGGTACTGATAATTGCTTTGACATCATCGTTATAAATCAGCTCATTGATTTCGTCTGCCCTTGCCTGAATGGAACTTGAACGATATGATTGCATCTCTTTTGAGCAGGACCCCTCGATAATTTTCAATCCCATATTCTCTAATTGCTTTATTCCTCTTATGTATCTTTCCTTAAAAAGTGCTGGAGCTGGAGCCGATGGAGTGATGATTCCAACAGTCTCTCCCCTTTTCAAAACATTCGCTTTCACCATAAAATAAATACCTCGCAGAAATCACATTTCTTTTACAAATCAATACTCTTGCCATTAAAATAAATATCTCTTGCCTACTCCACTTCAATTACAGAATTGCAGCTCTCATACTCTTAGCCTAAATTCTCTTTATCGGCATACATAAATAAATTACAATTTCCCTACCAATATTTGTTGAATTTTAGTTAAATAGAAATCATTATAAATTATTCTATCTCCCATTATCATGCTTTATAAGCTGGTGATTTGATGATTGGCCATATTACCTCCTAAGACACCAATAAAATTCCAGGATTCTTCCAAGGTAATAATAGTTATAGCATGAGATGATGAACTGCCCCAACAATGTACATATATAATCCGATGAAGGATAAAATGATCCCCAAAATAAATGTCCAAGGATTATCTTCTTTTTCTTTATCAATAGTCCCAATTGTAAATATTGCAATTGTCAAAGTAATAATAGGGAAAATAACAAATCGGGGACCAAATGCGAAAGAAATACCCCCAAAAATAAGCACAATAAGTCCGTAGGGATTTACCGTTTTGATTTTTCTGATATATTCTTTCTCCACATCTGAAAAACCTTCATCATCATATTGATAAATTACCTGCTTGAATTTATTTAGAAAGTTAATTAAATTTTTATAAATTGAAGAATACCCCTGAATCATCAATTCCCCCCTGTTCATACCGGCTAAAACTCTCACGAAAAAATTCAATCGTTTTCCTCCATGAATCAGCGCTGGCTCTAGCCGTCGCTTCTTTCTGTTTACCATTAAAAAACACGTAGGGAATCCCAATCGAATGACCGGCATCCGGGTAAATGAGATGATTATAGGATTCTTTAAAACTGTGATTATTCAACCTCTCAATAGCCTTTTTAGAGAATGCCAGGGTAACATCTTCTTCACCTGAGATAAGTAAAATTGGGCCATTAATGTTTTCAACATGAATCGTAGCCTTATCAACTATGACTGGGTCCGCAGTTAATGCCTTGTACCATTTCGCTATTGGATCCCCTGTTCTATTCTGAGCCATTGCGCGGCATTCCATTGCAGCTTGAATTGGATTGAAAGGGGCCGCATATGGAACTGGCTCCCCTTTATATAGCCAAGCTGGAGGCAGCGTTTCTTCCTCTGTCCAAGGAACGATGCCACTGAATAAAATGGAGGACCCGTTCAATGAAACAACTGCTTTAATGTCATGAAAAAAGCTGGCAGAAAGCAGCGCAAGTTCACTTCCCCGTGAAACCCCGTGTATTCCTAACCAACCTTTTTGGGCTTCCGGACACTTTTTAATCCATTCAATCGCTGTTTCAATATACTCAAGTGGTATTTCAACTAGACTCTGGGGCAAATGGTCGATTCCAAAGTAGGCAAGGACTAAGACCGTAAACCCATGCGAAGCTAATAAACTTCCTTGGAACTCATTTAAGCCTCCACCTGAACCGCCTAACATAATTACTGCTGGTCGCGGCTGGCCATCCTTGTTTGAAAACAGTGTGGCGATAAGCCCATTTTCTCTAATTGATTTTCTTAAAATGTTATCAGCTTTCCATAGACGTTCAATTTGTATTTCGTTCACTACTTGCTCATCGACTACAAGGGAGAGAGTAAAAATTTGTGGCGGCAGTGTTTCTGAAGATGAATTTGAAGTCAATTTCTCGTTCTTTTCTACAATTTTGCTTACTTCAAGAGACCAAAATAGTCCCATTCCGTCAGTGCATGAATAGGTACCACTTATTGGTGCTTGTATGTTTAAATCAACCTGCCCCTTATCATCTGAGATAAAAGTGGCATTGGAGGAAAAATGAAAGATTCTCTCTCCTTCCACTACTCTATGTGCCTTAATTGTTACCTCTATTTGTGGTTCAACATCAAAAATCATTATGTTAATTGGTGAATCTACTAATGAAGTCATCCTATCCACTCGTATCCAAGGTTTTTTTCCGACCATTAAATAACCACCTCACCTTTTGGTAACTAGTTATTATTCAAATAGAAAAGTTTATAGATGAGATTTTATAAGAAAAATTAGTGAGCCGTATCATTTTTGATAGGACATCAGTGAATCATATAAAATCTTTTCATCGGAAAGCAATTCTTTTAAATTCTTTCTTCTTCTATCCAAATGAATACCCCACATACCAATTATTTCAGCACCTTCAACATTTTCAATCTTATCGTCTATAAAGATACTTTCTTCAGGTGTTGCTCCCATTTGATTTAGAGATGTATAATAAATACCTTTACATGGTTTCTCTTCATTCACATTTGCTGATAAAATAATAGCCTTAAAATATTTGCGAATACCTAACCTGTCGAAAATCCAGTCCATACTAGGCATAGCGTTCGAAATGACAGCCAGATCATATTTTGTTATTAATCTTTCAAGCACTTCTTTCACTTCTGAAAAAAGCTCGCAATGACCTGCATAATGTGCAAAATGAAGTAATTCATTTGTTAATTCTACTTCTCCAAGTTCTTCCGCAATGATTCCATAGAAATACCTATAATATTTTTCTTCTTCATACCAAGAGGTAATAAAGGGAGGTTTTATATGTTTTGCCTTTGCAATTGCCAAATCAATTTTTGCTGAGTGGTAACCCCTTTCGATCAATAAATTTTTTATTCTCTCATCCCCTTTAATTGGAGTATCAAAAAGCACTCCACCTGCATCAAAAAAAATTGTCTTTATCTTGTTACTCAAGTAATAACCTCCCCAAAATAAGAAGTTTCAGATATATTACTCATGGAAAAACTCATCTCTCAGGATACTCATCCGCAAACGGTCAACATACTCCCCATTTCTAAACCGATCTTGTCTGAGAACCCCTTCATCAGCATATCCCATTTTCTTATAAGACCTAATCGCCTTATCATTATCAATCTCCACCCTCAGCCAAATCTTATTTAGGTCGAGATGTGTAAATGCCCAATTCAGCATTTCATTCATAGCCGACAGCCCGTATCCTTTTCCCCAATAGTTCTTATCTCCAATCGCGATGCCAAGTTCAGCGTGTTTATTCAACCGATCGATATTCTTCAAGTCTATCCACCCAATGTGTTTACCATCTTCGTCAAGAATAGCTTTTTGCTCATACCCATTCGTCTTATTGATGCACATTTCAATCCAGGTTAAAGTTTCTTCTTTACTAAAGGGCGGATATTTATCGGGCATATTCAGATGTTTGGTTACTTCTTTGTCCAAACACCATTGATAGCGATCATCTGTATCTTCTACTGATAAATCTCTTAAATATACTTTAGGTAATTGGACTGTTTTCACTCCGCTCTCCCCCTATTTTTAAATCCGATTCGTTCCACAATAGTCGGCAATAATTCTTTCAATTCTTCAAAATTCTTTATTACATAATCAGCTTCAGCAAGTTCTTCTTCACGGGCAAAATCAAAATGACACCCTACAGAAATCAATCTCATCCATTCATCCACTTTAGCCGACTTTCCTTTTTTACTCGAAATTTACTTAACTCTACTCTCAAATTATCCTCCATTAAATTACTTCTCCCAAAGCTCAATACGCCTGCCTAGCGGATCTTCAATCCAAGCAAACTTCCCATATTCACTCACGGTCTTTTCCATCTCATAAGGAACGCCTAATTTTTCTAAATGATTAATACTTTCTTCCATATTCTCCACTTGAAAATTTAACATCACTTGCTGTTCTGCTGGAAAATAGGTATCTTCATCAGGAAAAAAGGAAAAAATCGTTTGGTTGCCTGGCTGTGGAGTAATGATGGATCCATTCCATTCTTCGAAATCAATTTTCAGTACATCCCCATACCATTTTTTAATTTCTTCCAGATTACTTGTCCTCATAAAAACGCCGCCAAAACCTTTAATTTTCATAAAAATCGCCTTCCCATCCTATATTTTTTTTATAACCAAATCTACAATAAAAACCAAGATAGTTGCAATGACAATATCAAATATGATCCATTTTCTCTTTTGCTTATAATCAGAATCCAAAAAATAGCGGAACAAGTAGAACACAGTAATGCATGCCAGTAAATCAATAAATCCCATCAGGTACTCCCTTCGATTTTTTCTAGACACTAACTCCAGCTAAACTTCCAATCAGTAATACAAGCAATAAAAAAACGGATATTCCTAGCGTGATAAAGAGTGTCACAACACTTCTAAGCAAGCTCGCCAAGTTCTTTATTCCAGCCAATCCAACCATTCCGCAAATAAGTGTTAGCACTGTGAATATCAAAAGTCCTGTTAAAGGATGAATATTAATTAAACGTACTTCAATCAGATGTCCAGAAAAAGAAATTAGAATAAATAAACAAACACAAAGAATTGAAAGGATAAATGAGATGATATTCATTGATTTTTTCATTTTACTTATTTCTCCTTTTAAACAATAGTCACCGTTTCATTAAACCTTTCAATAAATTCTTCAAGTTTTTTCTGGTTTTCTGCTTCAGTAGGGATATTTTCAAATATTTCTGTTTGGGTATAGACGTTTCCACCCTTGATGATAAAATCAATATCCTTGGTATTCTGTATGTTTTCTAACGGATTGCTATTCAAGATGACAAGATCCGCGGCTCTTCCCGCTTCAATATGGCCAATGTCTGATTGGTTCATCGCTTCAGCAGCTACACAAGTCGCTGCCCTGATAGCTTCCAATTCACTGAAACCCGCTTCTACGAATAATTCCAGTTCCCTGTGAAGCGCCATCCCAGGGAACGTCCAGACACCTGCAGGCGTATCGGTCCCAGCAACCACTGTTCCTCCCATATCAAAATAGACTTTGGCAATTGCCTTGTTAAAATTTGCCTGGATGCCCATTTGAGTCAGAGCAGCCTCGTATTGCGCTAACACTTTCCACTGGTTGATAAGACTGATATTTTCATATATTTTCTCAATCACATCGTTTTCTGGTTTCCAATAGTCATGAAGATGGTTCATCTGATCAAATAGAGTCATAGTAGGACAAATTACGACTCCATATTGAATCATCTCTGAACATACTGCTTTTATTTTTTCATGATCTGGTTTTGGCCAAGTGATTTCATCCCAGATTTCCTGGTTCGCCCCCATGTTCCATTCCGGATACATCGCCTGAATGATCCCGGAGGCATGTTCATTCCACCGAATCCCGAGTGCTGCCGCTTCAATAGCGTTGACTTCTTTAGAATGGATTAGATCGCAGCTTACCTCTTTTCCGTATCTTTTAGCCTCTTCGACAACAACTTTCATGATATCGCTAGGAAGCAAACCATATACCTTAATAAAATCTGCGCCTGCATTTACTTGCCGTTTGACTTCTGTACGTGCAGCGGCAGCATTATCAATATTAATATTCCATGGACTTTTTCTCCCCATAGTCCCGGAGGTCCATCGATCACCCGGTCCGCTGAATAAACCTTTGGTGTAGGACCATTCCCGGGAGCCGACATCAGCTTATTCAACTCCAGCACATTTCCACCTGTATTCCGTACTGTCGTAATACCTGCCGCTGTAAATAACGGGGCAAATCCATCTTTGATATGTACATGCATATCTATCAGTCCCGGAATAACCCATTTAGTTTCAGTTTCTATCACCGTATTTTCAGATTCTAAACCTTCTATAGAAAGAGATCCAGGGTGAACTTTGGCTATGATCCCATCCTTTATGTAAATTGTCCCTTTAAAAGTGCCTCCTTTTTTCACATCAATTATATTCGCATTTAGTAAAACGATAGATTTATGATTTTTCATTCCAATCACTCTTTCTGACGTCAAGTCGTTTTTAGAAAAAGCTCAATTAAAACCAATTATTCTTCTAGTAATAATTAAGGAAAAAGACTCGGGTATTTAGTAGTATTGAAACACACCACTTTATAAAGGGGGTTATGTCTATGAACGCACCACTAGAAGGCACATGGCAGCATGCATCTGTCGTCCATAGAAAGGTAAGCTACCAATGCACTCATTGTGGAAAAGTATCGACTCCACGTAGAAAATATAAATGCGTAGAGCCGAATCGGGCAGGTCCCATCACTAGAGGCATCATCTATATCTGCTCTGAATGCAACCGGCCAACATTTATTGAACAATCGGCAAAGCCAGACCAGCTTTAACTTCATGCGGGGAACATCCCCCGCATACTATTCTCTTTGAATCATTGGCTATAAATCTAAGGATAAGGTTTTGATTCTACTTTCTTCCTGCTCTTTGTCTAGGTATTCGAAGAGTCCAATTTCATTACCCCATGGATCTTGGAATGTTCCCCATTTCACTTCCACTTCAGGTCTGCTGTAAATTTCAAAACCTGTAATATTGAGTTCCTTCATCAATCGCTGCTTTTCACTCTCAATATCTTTTATCCCAAATCGAATGGGACCAGCACCTCCAAATTCCAAGCTTTCTGCAACCTGAAGCCAGCATCCGGGAAGGATTTCCCACTCTGCAAAACCTTCATGTGGAATATATTCCGGCTTCTTGGATAAGAAGACCTCATACCACTTTATCGCTTCATCAATATTTAACACTTTTACTTGCATGGTCATTTCAAAAATCATTAGTCCCATCCCCAATCCATGCTCAACTTTTAAGCTTTAACCTTTTATCTGATTCAATTCCTGAATAATCACCTGCAGCGCATCTTTATTACTAGCATCCCTCATCTTAGACTGAAATTTTGCTTTGTCTTTATAAACCCTCTCAATTGTTTTCATCAAAGTTTCATGATTAAGGTCATTTTCTTCAAGGGTGACGGAATATCCTTTATCTTGAAAGGATTTCGCATTTAGGATTTGATCTCCCCTGCTTTGATCACGGCCGAGCGGAATGATGATCATGGGAATTTTCAAGGCTAAAAATTCAAAGATGGCGTTGGATCCGCCTCTTGTAACGACCAGATCTGTCGCTGCTAAAATATCTGCCAGTTCATCATGGACATATTCGAACTGCCGATACCTAGGATAATTAGAATATTGAGGGTCCAATTGATTCTTCCCGCACAAATGAACCACTTGGAAATGTGCTGTCATCTGTGGCAAAGATTTTCGCACTGCCTCATTAATTTTCTTGGCACCTAAGCTTCCACCCATTATTGTAATCATGGGGAGCTGCTCTCTAAATCCGAGTACCTCTCTACCTTTTGCCGCAGATCCCAATAATAGAGCTTTCCGAATGGGCGACCCGGTCACCTTAGTTTTTTTGCCGGGAAAATATTGTTTTGCTTCTTCAAAAGAAGTGAAGATCCTTGTTGAAAATCTTTGAGCAATTTTATTCGCCAATCCAGGTGTGATGTCACTTTCATGAATATAGACAGGGATGCCAAGCGATTTCGCTGCAATGACCACAGGGACCGTTACAAATCCCCCTTTCGAAAAGACAACAGCCGGTTTTAACTTTTTTAGAATTCTCCTTGCTTCAAAACAGCCTTTAAGAACTTTGAACAAATCCGAGACATTCTCTAAATCAAAATATCGCCGGAGCTTGCCGCTATGTATACCGAAATAAGGGATTGCCATTTTCTCTATTAATTCTTTTTCGATGCCAGCTTTTGACCCGATGTAAGACACATCCCACTCCGTTCCTAATTCATTGATGATGGCCATGTTGGGAGTCACATGTCCTGCAGATCCCCCACCTGTAAACACGATTCTTTTATTTGTCATACATCCTCCAATTCATGCACCCTCTCATTGCTACTTCCAATTATTTCAAAGCGAATGAGACAGCACAACATTTTTTTGAAAGTTTTGTATTTTTTAATCGTAAAAGGGGCAAAAAACAAACTAAAATTTCCTCTTTTCAATATATGGTATTGAAGGTATAATTTACCTGTTTTTAACACTTTGTTTTTGGGAGGTCCTTTATGACTTGGTTTACAAAATGGGCACTGCGCAATAAAGCTGCACTCGCTTTTGCCGTCGTTGCCTCAATGATTTTCGGGATTTTCAGCTATACAACCATCCCTATGGAACTGATGCCATCTGCTGATCAGCCGTACGTCACCATTTCTGTTGTAGGAAATGGCCTCGATGCTGTCAGTATGGATGAACAAGTGACGCAGCCGATTGAAAAAGCACTGAACGGCGTCATTGGAAAACGAGATGTAGCAGCACAAACAGGCAATAACTTTACACAATTGTCCGTTACGTTTGAATCTGACATTGATGTAAAGGAAGCCAAACAGCAAATCCAAGAACGAATTTCCATGGTGAATCTCCCTAACGGAGTCATGAAGCCATATATCGTCAATTTGAATACTTCCGAGATTCCGATTGTAGATCTTGGCCTTACATTCGATAAGGAAATCGGCAACAGTGAATTGAATTTGGTAGAAAATGAGATTATGCCGAAGTTTCAGGATCTCAAAGGTGTCGGAAACGTCATCACAAACGGCGGCAGAAATCAGCAGGTGCTGATCAAGGTCGACCCTGCAAAACTTGCAGCAGCTAAATATCCGCTTGAAAAACTCTACACCCTCCTTCAAGGAAAAAATGCTTCCGTTGCTGTTGGTGAACAAAGCATCAACAATGAAGCAACAAGTATTATCGTTACCGGCAAGCTGGAATCGCTTGATGAATTGAAAAATATCCAGTTGAACAACCGTACGAAACTGCAAGATGTTGCTGATATTACGATGCAAAAAGATACGAGCAGCATCACACATTTAAACGGAAAGAATTTCATCGACGTTGTCATTCAAAAAGATACCACTTCCAACGCCGTTACCCTTGGCAATCAAGTGGCAGACACTGTGAAAGAAATCAACAAAGAATACAAAGGTACTCTTCAAGCAAGGATTTTTATGAATCTGGGGGATACCGTCCTTGATTCCATCAATTCCATGACGCGTGAAGTGTTGACTGGGGCATTATTTGCGACACTCATCATCTGGCTGTTCCTTCGCAGCTTTAAGATGACCCTCATCACAATTGTCAGCATTCCGCTGTCACTATGCATCACTATGATCCTCCTATCCTTTTTCGGCGTTACGTTAAATATTTTGACGCTTGGAGGAATTGCCGTTTCTGTCGGACGACTGGTGGATGACAGTATCGTTGTCGTAGAAAACATCTACCGAAGAAAGAAAAATAATGAAATGAGCCCTGCTTTTCTTGTTGAAGCGGTTAAAGAAGTCGGAGCAGCCATTACTTCTTCGACTTTGACGACAGTGGCTGTATTCCTTCCGATGCTGATCGTTTCAGGCGGATTGAGGGATATCGTGGCACCATTCGCGATTACCATCACATGTTCACTTCTGTCTTCCCTGCTGGTTTCACTGACAGTAGTGCCTGCGATGAGCGGACGCATGATGAAAAAAGTAAAGGTGAAAGAACACAAGCAAAATACATTCTATCCATCGATTTTAAAATGGTCTCTTAACCACAAATGGCTGCCGATCCTCTTGGTCGTTGCCATTGTCATAGGATCGATCGGGTTGTTTGCCGCGATGCCAAAAGGGTCTGTCGATCAAAAGGATTCCGCTTATGTCTCCATTGGCCTACACTATAAAAATGGAACTCCATTTGATGAAATGAAAGATGGAGTCGAAACAATGGAGGGCATCCTTGCTGATAAAAAAGGCATCGAAAACTATCTTGTACTGGCAGGAATCAATGAGGACGCCGCCAAATACGGAAATCTTCAAGATTCCAGCGTCGTTCAGTTCATGGTTTTCCCTAAAGATGGAACCGATTCCGCCAAGTTAGTAAAGGACATCCGCAAAACAAAAGATCAATTCACGAATGCAGAATTGACAGCCGAAACGGCAGGATTGCTCGGACCGAATAAAACGACTGTCTCCGTGGATGTCATAGGCAAAAATGAAGATGAAATAAAGAAAGCGGCTGATGTCGTTAAAGAAAAAATCAGCAAAATCGATGGAGTCAACAGTGTGGAGAGCAACGATCAAAATACGAAGCCTGCCATTTCCATCACAGTAGACTCAACACTGGCAAACGCACAGGAAATCTCCCAGTCCGTCTATGCCATGATCCAGCCGGCCGTGATTGGAAGCATCAAGATTGATGGCCGAACTACTAATGTCAAATTAGGTGCTTTAAAAGAGATCCAATCAGCAGACGATTTAAAAGATCTTCAACTGATGACTTCAAATGGACCTGTTCAACTTTCAGACATTGCAAAAGTCGAAGCAGTTCAGCAGCAAGGGACCATCTTTTCGAAAGATGGCAAGCACTATCTTCAAGTCACAGCTGCTGTAGATCCAGATAAAATGGTCGATGTGGCCGGGAAAATTCAAAAGCAGATTGTTTCATGGGATCAAAAAGAAACGTTGGGTAAAGATACACATGCCCAAGTCACTGGATCTGCCATGCAGTCATCAGATGATTTAACAGAACTGGGTAAACTCGCTATGTTCTCCATCGGGATTGTCTTTATGATTCTTTTGATCACTCTAAAATCGTTCCGTGCAAGCATTGCCATTTTAATTTCACTTCCGCTTGCTGCCATCGGATCGCTTCTAGGGTTGGTGGTCACACATTCCAGCATCAACATCTCGTCTGGCATCGGCATGCTGATGCTCGTCGGTATCGTTGTCACAAACGCTATTGTCCTGGTTGACCGCATCCGCCATAACGAAGAAACAATGAGCATCCGCGAATCAATCATGGAAGCAGGTACTGTCCGCCTCCGTCCGATTCTTATGACAGCACTTGCAACCGTATTTGCGATGCTTCCGCTTCTTGTGACACATGAATCTGCGATGAGCTTAAACCTAGTGTCCAAAGGGCTTGCCGTCGTCGTCATTTTCGGTTTGATCGTATCGACCCTTCTGACACTCATTGTCATCCCGACATTCTATGAGCTGTTCCATTTCCAGAAAGTCAAGAAGCAAAGATTGCAGGCAAACCAAGCAGCTAATACTCTAAATCAATGAATAGATGAATAGCTGAAATACGGCATATTCATTTAGTAAATAAAAAAATCGAGTATGACCTTCCAAGGTTCATACTCGATTTTTTCTGTTTTTAAAGCTATGATTTTATAGATAATATTTTTGTTCATGCAATTTTGAATACATAAGGGTGGATGGAATGAAAGGTATCGATATAAAAACACAGGAATTCTTCATCACTGTAAACGATGCGAAACTTTACGCTAAGGTTCTAGGAACAAAGAATAATACACCAACAGTCGTCATGGATTCGGGATATGGGGACTATTCAAAAGCTTGGAATAAGGTAGCCCCTGAAATAGCAAAGCTGACGGATGTTGTATTATATGACCGAGCTGGCTTAGGAAAAAGTGAGAAAAGTAACAAGCAAAGGACTAGTGAACAAATGGTCGCAGAGTTAAAAGAACTCTTGCTAAAAATGAACTTGGAACCACCCTACATGCTGGTGGGACATTCATTTGGCGGGGTCAATATGAGGTTATTCGCTGCTGAGTATCCAGAGGATGTATGTGGATTAGTTTTAGTGGACTCTACACCAGAAGATTATAAAGAAAGATTTCTACCAACTATGTCCGTAGAGTTTCAAGAAGCTTATAACAAGCAGTTTATATATGAAGGGGATTATCAAGAATTTATGCAAAGCCTCCAGCAAGTTAAACAAGAAAGAAATGAGCTGGAAATACCCTTAACCGTCATTTCAGCAGGAAAAAAAGCACATTATTCGACTCAATCCCAAGATTTATGGAATGATATGCAGCAAGAGCTTCTTGATCTCTCTTCTAGGAGTGACTTCATACTGGCAAAAAACAGTGCTCACTATATTCAGAATGATGAACCACTTGTTGTTATCAATGCTATAAAGAAAGTGATTGAAATTAATAAATAAAAAATAGCTCATATTAAAGAAAATGAAGCTGATTCCAGAGGTCATTTTTCACAACCATTGGAACAGCTTCTTTTTATTTCACTTTATTTTTATCTTCACATCCCCATTTATATAAGCAGGATAAGATTGCAATATTAAGGTGAGATTATCACTTGGATTCACTTTTGGTAGTGTTATGCCATAACCAGTGAAGTCATTTTTATAAGAGTTCATATAGGAATTACCACTAAGATTCTCATATTCCCCTTTGTTATTCTTGTACTTAGAAAATGGTGTTCCCATATGATACTCTCCCTTCATTTTGAATTCCAGCTGATTTTCACTGAGATTGTATCGTACACTTGTAATTTTTCCATCCTTTGGTGCCCTTAGAATTTTTTGCTCCTTAGGATTTACCACCACTTCCAGTTCATCTTTATCCAGAGCTTGAAGCTTATGAAATACGAGATACAGCTGCTTCGGTTTCTTGAAATAGTTGCTTTCAAGGTAATACGTGACATGGTTTCCTTCTAAAGATGCTGAGATCCCGTTTGAAACCTTTGACCACACTTCCCCTCTTTCATCTACCAGCTGCAAGTCTTCTATGTTCAGGACTTGCTTGCTGTTCTCTTCCGGGTATTCCACTTGGACGGCAACCCTGGTAGGGGAAAAAGTGATGTCTTTAACCCTAATCGACTGCTGCTGTACTTTGACCGTTTTATTGAGTACAATATGTTGACTTTTCCCCATTTTAGAATGGTCCAGTTTGATAGGGACCTTCCACAACTTGCTTTCAAGATTTTTATCCCCTTCCACCTCGACATTCAAGCTGTACGAAGAATCGCTCAGAGGAGAATGAAGACCATATATCGCTTCTTGCAGCTCCGCTTTTTTACTACTATCTCCTACAACATCAGGGCCGTATTGCAAGGAATACTCTTTTATTTCCTTTCCTGCTGAATCCTTCAACTTCATACTTTTTAAGTGTAAGTCATGAAATGATTGATTATTCTCATTTGTAAACGTGTAATAAATCATTAACTGCTGATCGTCCGCAATGATATTTTTAACAGTAAATGTCAACCCGCCGTGCGAGTCGCTTTTATTTATCGTTTGCACAAAATCATGTTGAATGAGGTCTACAAGCCCTTTATCCTGATGGACCAATTCCACGATTTTTTCCATTCCCGGAACTTTTCTTACATAACCTGCTACGAAGTCGGATTGATGAATGGCTCCTGCAAATAGAACAAGGAGGATAACTGCTGCAGCGCCTGACAACATCCAGTGTCGCATATGGTCGAGAGAGGATTTTCTTCTCTTTGCTTGGCTGATGCCTGCCCTTATCGCCTGATCTAGTTTATCGTCAGGACCTTTGAGATGCTGATATCTCCCCATCACTTTCAACAAATCTTTCTCAGAATCATGCATCCGGAGCACCCCCTTCTTCACTAAGCTTTTCTTTCAATACCTTTAGTCCTTTTGCAAGCCACGTTTTGATGGTCCCTTCAGGTGAATTCATTACTTGGGCAATCTCTTTAATTTTTAAATCATGAAAATACTTCAGAGTGATAACCTGGCGCAAATGACCCTCTAATTGATCCACAGCCTCCTCCATTTCAAAGGAATGCTGATCTTGACGCGAACCTGCAAGTTCAACAAACTGATTGCTAAGAACAAGGCGGCTTCTCTTTTTCAGTTCATCATTGCAGTAGTTGATCAAAATACGGATGAGCCAAGTACTGAAGTAATCAGGCTTTTTCAATTTCCTGATAGACCGAAAAGCTCTATAAGTTGTCTCTTGGATGGCTTCAATTGCATCAGCCTCGCTTTTTAAGTAGGAATAAGCAATCCGATAGAGTTGTTGCTTATGCGTTTGCATCATTTCATAAAAAGCATGTTCATCGCCTTTTTTTGCCCTTTTGATTAAATCATGCAGCTCCAATTCCCATGCCCCCCTGCTTTATGTACATTAGACTGCCAACCAAGCAAAAAAGATTTACCAAAAGGTAAATTTTTTCAAAAGTGACAGGCACTCCCCGATTTATGTCGAAAAAAAGCACCCAGGATGTTCAATCCTGGGTGCTTCGATATCCATTATTAAGGCAGTTTTCGTAAACATCCTTGTTAAAATCTTAATGCCGATTTTAACGTAAAAATACCTGTATGGCGCGTTGGCATAGAGTATCCAGGCTCTTTTAGAGATGGATTTTCTGCATAGCTTGCATAAATCATCCTCTTTTAGTGCTTAAAGTAACAAACTTTGAGAAAAGAGCCATTATTAAACAACATCGTATCCTTGATCTTCGATGGCATCTTTCATGACTGCTACCGTTGCTTTGGAGGAATCAAATTCGACTTCCACTTTTCCATCTTTCAATGAAACGTCTACATTTTGAACGCCATCCAATTCGCCTAAAGCAGATTTGACCGCTTTCTCACAATGTCCACAAGACATGCCTTGTACGTTTAATACTGTTTTTTCCATGAGAAGTTCCCCTTTCGCATTTTGATCTCTATGATTTAGAAAATTGCTCAAATACTTTCATCAATTCTTCAATCGAACTATCGCCATTTCCAGCTTCGATAGCACCTTTTACACAGTGGCGGGTATGATTTTCTAAAAGGTTCATCCCAACCTTTTTCATTGCTGCATTGATTGCGGAAAGTTGTATGAGAATATCAACGCAGTAACGGTCATCCTCGACCATCTTTTGAATCCCTCTCACTTGTCCTTCAATGCGCTTCAACCGATTCAAAAGCTTTGTTTTATCTTCATCCGCACGATGTGTGTGCTTGCCGGAATGATTCGTGTCATGAGCCATACCCATCACCTCTTATATTTTACTATACCCCCGTATAGTATAAAAGTCAACCACTCCGCTACTCTATTTTGCATCTATTATTCCATTAAAAAGATTATTTTTATTCATATTCCGCAAACTAATAATAAACCTTTCCACCCATCATGTTTGAAGAATAGATACCGGGGTATGGGATAAATAGCTTAATTAATTTTGGAGGGATTAGATGACACTTTTAACAACCATATCTTACATTGCTCTTGCGCTAGGCATTATTTCTGCACTGATCATTTTAATTGATATCATCAAAAATCCACAGCCGATGGGCATCATGAATATCGTCTGGCCCATTAACGGGCTATACCTCGGTCCATTTGGCATTTGGGCATATTGGGTAATGGGCCGATCCAAAAAAGAACATCAGGATCATGAGGAAGATCACGACCATAGCCACCATGATCAGCATGACCGCGAAAGTATGCATGGAGACAAGCCTTTTTGGCAAAGTGTCTTCGTATCCACTTCTCATTGTTCGAGTGGCTGTACGTTTGGAGATGCAGCAGGAGTTCCCATTGTATTTTTGACTGGATTGACCATTGCCGGCTCAACCCTTTTTGCGCACTACTTGGTCGAATTCATTTTCGCTTATATTTTCGGCGTCTTTTTCCAAGTCTTCTCCATCGTTCCGATGAGCCGCAAAATGGGAGATGACATGAGCTGGGGAAAAGGGTTTTGGAAAGCCATTAAAGCTGATACGCTTTCCTTGGTCGCTTTTGAAATCGGCATGTTTGGCTGGATGGCCATCGTCCACTATCTTTTATTCACGAAGCCGCCTGAACCAAACACAGCCGTCTACTGGTTCATGATGCAAATCGCCATGATCTTAGGCGCCATCACAAGCTACCCTGCCAATTGGCTCCTCGTCAAAAAAGGCGTCAAGCACGGCATGTAAAAGCAAGCCGCTATCCCATCCCTCGATAGGGTTGAATAGCGGCTTCTCTAATCAGCGATAATTGTCATGCAATGGGCTGAAGACATCTTCCTCGGCATTTCTCACCATTGAAAAATGATCTACATTATAATGACCGTGAAGCACCTTGTTATGGTGCTGGATAATCTGTTCCGCTTTCAGGACGACAGAGTCGCTCGTTGAATGGGCATCCCCTACCAATGTGACATCAAAACCGCTGACAGTTGCTGTGCGGACGGCCGTATCAATGCAATACTCTGTTTTACAGCCCGCCACTACTAAATGACCCACTTCCTGCTCTTTCAAATACTCAAGCAGCCCTGTCCCATAAAAAGAATTCGTTGCTTTCTTTTCAAAGAAAACCGCATTTGCAGGAACCTGGATAGCTTCATGCACTTCGAAGCCCTTCCCTTTTCCCTCAGCTACATCCAAATCCCTGACACAGACCACCGGGATCCCTGCCTCATCTGCTTTTTTCAAGACCAAATTAATGTTTTCAATCAACTTTTCTTTATCCAACACACAACTTTCGTTTTCACTGCCCTCAATCAAATCTTGCTGAGCATCCACGATTAACAATGCTTGTTTCAAAATAAAACCCCTTTTCTTTTTTTAGTCGTATTTATATTTATTCCATTTCGTTCATTCATCATAAAAACCGCCCCCTATACAGCCGGATTTTCTTGCAACTAACTAATTCGACAAATTTTCCATATTTCCTTTCAGTTTTAATTGTGAAAATAAAAATGCGACTCTTGTTTTTAAGAATCGCACTTACGGTATATTTTCCGCTATCCTTTTTAACTCTTCCGCCCGGGTAACAATAAAATTCCTCATATATTTTTCTAAAAATAATTTATCAGCTAGTTTTCCCAGGAGGCCCATTGGAGACTTGTAATTAAAAGTATCTTTCATAATCGTTCCTTGATCACATTCTTTAAATTCATGGACATGTGTAAAGGACTGGAACGCTCCTTTCACCATGACATCCGTAAATGTATAGGGCTTATTCATATTAATAATTTTAGCAGTTAGTTTTTGTCTAACTCCAAGGTGGGTAGCTTGCCAAGTAACCGTGTCTCCGTTCTCCACTAAACCGGATGTCACACCATCAATTGCCTTTTCTTTTGTTTTGGAGGTAGTAAGCATATGCACTTCAATGTTCCTAGCAAGATCAAAACATACATGAATCGGTGCATCAATAAAAACTTCATACTCTATGATTGGCATTGTTAATTTTCCTTTCGGTAAACATCTACATCTTGTTTTCTATCCCCGGTTCAGAAACTTTACAAATCATTAAATTCCTAGAAAAGAAGCCCGTATCGAACTATTCCCCAATGTAAATTGCATAAGGTTTAACCAGACAATGATGCCCATAGCCAGACTGAACCAGGCAAAAAATTTACTTTCCTTCTTAATAATCGGAAATAATGCAATAAAAAGCCCTCCTAGAGCAAACGTTATGACAATTGACATCTGTTCTAATAGCGTTACATCCTTCATACTTCTCCCCCCTGATTAAGTTCCTTATATAATCTTATGTAATACCATACAAATCCGATGATTACTGCACCAGAGATGAGCGTGATATACGTAACAGGACGCTGCAGGGCCAAAAGAATTGAGTCAATCAGATAAATATCGCTGCAGTATTTCACATCCTGAGGGGTAAAAATGAATAGCGGCTTGCATTCTGTCTGAGGCATGATCGCAACTTGATTCGCAAAAAACAAAGTATAAATACCCGAAAAGAAAAAAATGATTGCGCTCGGAATCCCAATAAAAATAATGGAGAGCCAATGATTGAATTTCATAAATACACCCCTTTTTAAAACATCTTCCATTCCGCAACATCCCAAATGTATTGAATGTAGAAATAATAGGAGAACAAAAAGGCATTTACCCCCATAATCAACAAATACCAGGTTCTATTAAAGACCTTCCGTTTAAAGAATATAAAAATCAGAAGAAAATTCACTAGCGTGGGGAGAAAAGTTAATTCCCACTTGGCGTCCCAGGTTGAAACTGCATCCGGATCTACCCATAATACGAAAGAATCAGAGACCTCTGCCCAAACAGTCAATATAAGGATTAGAAAAATAATGCCAAGCAAGCTATACTTAAACAAAGGAAAAGACAAAATTATCACTGCTTTCTAGAAAAATATCCATCACGTATTGGAAGTTTATGCTAAACTATTCATAACTGGTCGCAAAGAAACATCATTCTTTCAAAGTTGGAGTTTACATATGTATCAAATTAGTGGAGAACTATTTATCGTATACGGATTTTTACTGTATTTACTATGGAAGTTTGGTTCACTTGCACTTAAAAATAAAAGAAAAGAACCTATTTATATCGAAAGGGAATCATTGTCGGTGCTCTTTGTCTTTTGTTTTCAGCTTCTATTGGCCATTACACTCTTCCCTGTTTCATTCGGGATGGATGTGAAAGCTTTTTCCGATGTGAAAAAATCAATCAATGTGATTCCCATCTATTCATTGATTAAGAAAGCTTTTGTCACGCAGGAAGAAAATCACCGAAACGCTCTTTTCATATTGAAATATATCATCCGGAATTCCGGGGGAAGCATTTTTTTATTTCTGCCGCTGGGAATTCTGGCTCCTATTTTGTATCAGAAATATAGAAGTTTAAAAAGAGTGATCATAACCGGATTTTTTCTTGCTATTTGCATTGAAGTGATACAACTCATCCAGATATTATTTATGGGTGGAACCCACAGGTTTGATGTGGATGATATCGTTTTTAATCTAGTTGGTGCCGCACTTGGCTATTGGCTGATCCGTGCCGTAAAAAAATATCGCTCCCAGGACAATCAATATAGGGAAATGGAGAATTAAGAGGCAGTTATTATGGCTGCCTTCTTTTATTCTGAAATTTCTTTAAATTTATTTTACCATATTCATCCAAGAAGATGACTTATTTTCTTCAAAAAAAAGAATGGCCAGAATCCAACTTCGGATTCAGGCCATTCTTTTTTATTTATTTATGAACGTACTTTATCTTTTTTAATTTGTTTGCTTCGAAGCTGTCCGCAGGCTGCGTCAATGTCCGTTCCGTGCTCAGTGCGGACTCCACAGTTGATTCCATGTTCAAGAAGTGTACCGTAAAATTCAACGATTGCTTCCTTCGTACTTCTCTGATATTGATTATGTTCATCAACAGGGTTGTACGGAATCAAATTGACGTATGACAAATGCCGCTTATTTTTCAACAGTTTCGCCAATTGAAGCGCTTCTTCTTTATGATCGTTTACATCCTTCAAGAGAATGTACTCAAACGTAATCCGTCGATTCGTCTTCTCTAAATAATAGTCCACTGCCGGCATTAATTTTTCGAGTGGGAACGCACGGTTGATCTTCATGATCCGTGTGCGGAGCTCATTATTAGGTGCATGCAGGGAAACAGCCAAGTTGACTTGGATATTTTCATCAGCAAAATCTTTGATTTTCTCTGCCAGGCCGCTCGTTGAAACGGTAATGTGGCGAGCTCCGATGGAAAGACCCTTCTGATCATTCACAACATGCAGGAAGTCCATCATGTTGTCATAGTTGTCGAATGGCTCCCCGATACCCATGACCACAATGTGGCTGACCCTTTCATCCTTGGCTTCTGCATCTAAGTGATGCTGCACGTTCATAATTTGCTCGACGATTTCACCGCTTGTTAAATCGCGATTTTTGCGCAGCAGTCCGCTCGCACAGAACGTGCAGCCGATGTTGCAGCCTACCTGAGTCGTCACACAGACGGAAAGTCCATAGTTGAATCGCATCAAAACCGTCTCAATCAAATTTCCATCCTTCAATTTAAAGAGGAATTTAATTGTCCCGTCTTTGGAAACCTGTTTGATTTCCTCCTGCAGCGTTTGGATGGCGTAGTTTTCTTCCAATAAAGCAATGCAGTCATTATTCAAGTTCTTCATTTGAGAGAACTCTGTCACACGCTTCTTATAAAGCCAGTCCCAAATTTGTGCCGCCCTAAATTTCTTTTGGCCATTCTCTACAAGCCAGTCTGTTAATTGATCTAATGTTAATCCATAAATGGATGGTTTATTCATTGTCAACCCTCATTTCAGTACATTGATACTCTAACGTTCTATTTTACATATACTTCTCTTGCTCTGCAACCTTATTAGGAAAGAAAAAAACATGTCCCATTTATTCCAGGCAGATACAAACGTTTAGAGCAGGAGCTTCCTATCAACATACAATAATATCAAATATTTTTTTGGTGGTGCATGTATTAATGCCTTTTCCCAGCAATGCACAGTATTTGCCTATATTGGTAAATGGTGCTCCTTTATATGATCACACTGGCGATGAGTCGCCTTCCTCTGTTGATATTGTAGGTGATACTACGTATCCAGCTGCCTTTTTTGCCTACGATGGAATCAATGTATACTTTCGGCTAAGAATGAATCAAGATCCTCGAAATAACAAATTGACAGGATTTCAAAATTTCGCATGGGGTGTTTTACTCAATACAACGGGGGTCCCCGGCACTTATGATTGGCTTTTCAATGTCAACGGCCTTAATTCAACGGTAAACCTTATCAAAAATACCACAAAATTAGTGAACTCATGGAATGATCCCGCTGAAGGACTTGGCGGTGGAACACCGAACTTTTCGCAGTCCATTTCGAATTATGATTTTGCACGGGTCATACTGGCGGATTCCAACTTTGGCGGCAACCCAGATTATTTTATCGATTGGTTTTTGCCAGCTCCCACATTTTTTTCTTATCTAGGGATTAATGCCAACTCATCCATTTCGGTGATTTTTTTCAGTTCAGCGAATGGGAATAATTACAATAAAGATTCATTGAGGACTGATGAAGGCTTCAGTTTTGCTGATGCTCTTTCAGACCCCACTTCGCCCAATAATGCAGATGTAAGGGCAAAATTGTCTGCTTCAAAAGTTTTAAATACGGGGCCAACCACGCTCTCGCTTGGACAGCAGGGAACTTGGACAGGAACTCTTACAGTGAGCAACACCGGGAAGTCCTCGGCCACTTCGGTCATCCTGCTCGACACAGTCAATCTCGACACCATCTCTTCTTTTTCTGTTTCAGGGACGCCATCTCAAGGGACTGCAGTCTACAATCCTAGCACAAAAACCCTAACTTGGAACATTGGGAACTTATCTCCAGGTTCCAGTGTTTCTTTAAATTTTTCTTCAACCGGTTTATTCAGTTCTCCGGGAACGCGGTCAGTGGACTCGGCGATTGCATCAGGCAATGATAATTTTACTGGCCAAGCAATCCAATCTAATACGGCAGAATCATTTGTAACTGTTCAGGCAAATGGAAGTGTGGCCGGAAAAATTATCAGTGAATCGAATGGGCTGCCACTCGCTGGTGCAACCGTGGAACTTCTTCAAGGAGCAACTGTCATTTCCACAACACTATCAGATGCGGCTGGCCAATACAGCTTTAGCCCAGCAGCTCCTGGAAGTTATACGGTAAGGGTAACCTATCCAAACTATACGGTCAGCAATACCTCTATCACGGTTCTAAGCAGCCAGCAAACGACCCAAAACGTCCTACTGATTCCACTACCTGGAATTATACAAGGTACGGTGACGGATAACACATCTTCCCCTATTCAGGGCGCACAAGTAAATCTTCTAAACACAGCTGGAGCTTTGGTTTCACAGACCGCCACTGACATCAACGGCAATTATATTTTTAACAATCTCAATCCACAGAACTTTACGGTTGCCGTAAGCAAATCATCCTATCAATCGCAACAGAAAGCTGTTCAGTTGGATCCCAATGAAACCGAAACATTAAACTTCGCCTTGCAGCCTTCTCCAGCCACTATAAGTGGAACGATCTCTTCTACTCTTGGGGGCACAATTGGAGGGGCTACAGTTGAAATCTTGAATATTGGATCGCAGGTCATAGCTACAGCCACAGCTGATATCAATGGATTCTATTCAATTGATGGCATTGCACCGGGATCCTATCGTCTTAGAGCTTCTCAAACGAACTACAGTACGGGCCAAATCGGGTTTACGGCTGTGGCCGGGACGCCTCAAACTGTAGATCTTTCATTGGTGCCGAATCCCGGTGCTTTGTCCGGAACAGTCCTCGATGGGTCCAATCAAGACCCGATTCCCAATACCTCTATCAGGATCATCAACAATAGTGGAATCACTGTAGCCACAGCCAGAACCGATGGAAGCGGGACCTATTCAATTCCTTCACTGGCACCAGGTTCCTACACAGTGGTATTCACTTCGGATGGCTACGCTAATAAAGTAACGGGTGCTATCATCTCTACAGGATTAATCACTTCGTTAAACGTAGAATTAGATAAACTCTCTGGTGCTGTTCAGGGGGCGATCTCTTCAACCCTTGGTCCACTTGCCAATGCAGAGATTTCTGTGACACTTAATAATATTGGTGTGGCTACAACCACTTCAGATAGCAACGGAAACTACTTTGTCGGAAATCTATCTCCAAATGTATATAATATCGTTGTCAATGCCTCAGGCTATGCCAGGCAGACAGCAGGTGTCATCGTCAATGCCGGAGCCACTTCAACGGCCGATTTCTTTATGGAGCAAACCTTGGGTACATTACAAGGAATCGTTGCCGACTCTGCCAGCGCTCCACTAAGCGGTGCAGTCGTCAACATCTATCAAGAGGGTGGCTCTGGAAATATCATTGCCCGGATTGTGACTCAAAGCAACGGCTCCTATGGTGTTCCCACCCTTCCGCCTGGGACTTACTTTATTGTAGCAATCAAGGACGGTTATCAATCAATGTCCATGGGTGCCATCATCACTGCCGGCGGCACTGCATCTGTCAACTTCCAGCTTCTCTCCAACCCTGGCAACGTAACCGGTACAATCTTCGACGCTGATACAATGAATCCAATAGAAGGAGCAGCCATTCAAATCAAGGTTTTGGATGCATCAGGAACAATTGTCCAATTCACATTCTCGGACTCAGATGGGATTTACTTATTATCGAATTTAGCACCTGGCACTTATACGCTGGTTGCTTCTGCCCCTGGATACCAAAACGGATTGTCCAGTGTAGTCATTCCATCCAATGCCACGGTCCAATTGGATATCTCCTTGTTCGCGAGCCCAGGAAGCGCTTTTGGAAGAGTCTTTGACAACCTTACCCCAGCCATTGGAATACAAGGTGCTTCAGTCTCCATCATTGATTCTAAGGGAACATTCATCTCATCTGCTTTGACTGGCCAGGATGGCTATTTCTACATTGATGGACTAAAGCCGGGCTTTTATTCCATTATTGTTTCAGCAGATGGATACGAAAGCGCCGCTTCTGGAATTCAAATCGTTCAAGATGCTACTACACCAGTAGAAATAGGGCTTAACAGCAACCCAGGCACCATTTCGGGTACGGTTTCACCAATTGCACCAGATACTCAAATTTTCCTTTATAATTCCAATAATATTTTGATATCCTCCACAACACTGTCACCTACTGGGGACTTTTTATTCAATGGGCTTCCTTCGGATAATTACATCATTACTGCCCTTGCACCAAACTACTCGGCATCTGCAGCAGGCGTCTATCTGCCGCCTGGAGGCAGTGAAACGGTTTCACTTACACTATCTGCACTTCCATCTTCCGTTTCAGGAATAGTCCAAGATTCCACTGGAAACCCAATAGTCGGCGCTGTCATCCTTGTTCAGGATTCGAACCAGACCTTATTGGGCAGAGGGTTCACAGACATGGACGGCAAATACAGCATCTCCAGCTTGCCTGAGGGAGCATTGACCATAACTGCATCGTCAGAGAGCTTTTCCAACTCTACAACTGGAATCATCACAACTCCAGGCTCGATATTCACTAATATTGACTTTATATTAACGGCGGACCCAGGGAGCATTTCAGGTCAAGTCAGAAGTTCTGCAACAGGAGATCCCATCAATGGAGCTACGGTCGTGGTCAGGGACTCCATTACGGATCAGTTTATTGCATCCATCATCACGGATGTCTCAGGAAACTATCAGTTTAATGGACTGACACCTGGCAGCTATACAGTTACTGCATCTGCTGCTGAATTTGGAAGCAGGCATATAGGAGCAATAGTTTCAACACAGCAATCAACCATTGCTGACATTATTCTAAACCCCCTCCCCGGATCGATTGATGGTGTGGTCGAAACCATTGGAGGAATGCCGATAACAGGTACTAACATCCAGATCACTCTTTATGATCAAGATAATACGCTTGTCCTCAACACTGTAGCAAATTCCGACGGGACGTTCACCCTTCCCAACCTGGAGGCAAGAAATTATTATCTAAAAGCAGCCGTATCAGGTTATAACTCTCTAACTATTCCGGTGACTGTAAACCCAGGAGCTGCGTCCAGTGTCATCCTTCAATTAGAAAGTGTACCCGTAATAGTGAATGGATCTATTTACGATACAAACACTAGCCAAGGGATTTCAGGAGCTGCTATTACCTTCATCAATGAAGGGGGGGGAATTGTCGGCAACACGATTACGGACCAAGATGGAACTTTTGTAGCTGCAGGATTGCCTTATGGCACATTAACACTCGTTGCGGCCGCAGCCAATTATGGATCGGCTTCTCTCGCTGTTTTCGCAGGACCTGGGGATACCGTATCTACTCAACTGGGATTGCAGCCAAATCCAGGGACGCTGACAGGGTTTGTTTCTAACATCGATACCGGAACTGCCATACCTGATGCAACCATCCAGGTGACAGACAGTACAAATACTATTGTGGCAACTGTTCAATCGAATGAGTTTGGTGAATATGTGGTGAACGGCTTGGCACCAGGCACTTATAGTGTCAATACAACTGCCCTGGGTTATGGTTCACAATCAGCTGGCGCCATGATTGAATCTGGCACAACGACCATTCTAGGCTCCGCTTTGACCCAGGATCCAGGGTTCATTGCAGGGACGGTAAACGATCAAGACAATCCCATTTTGACTATTCCCGGAGCATTTATCATCATTCGTGAAATGTCTCCTTCCGGTACAATTGTGTTTACTACGTCGACTGATGCAAATGGTTTATACAATTCAAACGGGTTAAAGCCCGGGACATATTTCATTACAGCAAGTGCTGAAGACTATGGAAGCATTACTCAGGCATCCTCAGTTTTAAGCAATCAAACCACAACCAGTGACTTCCTTTTACCACTTCAGCAAGGAGGCGTGTCTGGCCAAATTACAGATAGTGCGACAATGCAGGGCCTTCCCAATACTCTTGTCAGGGCCATTGACAATAATGGATCTGTGGTCCAATTTGTTCAAACGGATTCAAACGGAAATTATTTATTGAATCGCTTAGTTCCAGGAAATTATACAATTGTTGCAACGAACCCAGATTATCAAGCCAATCAGCAAGTGGCTGCCATTACGGCAAATTCAATAACGACAGCCGACATTCCATTGAACCCTCTTGCTTCAACCATAACAGGTTTGATAACCGAAACAGGGACCAGTAAACCACTTGTTGGTACCGGTGTAGAATTATATGCTGATGGTTCAAACCTTCTCGTTGCCAAAGGATTAACAGATGGAAATGGTCAATACTTGATTCTGGGAGTTCCAGAAGGCAATTATCGAATCATTGCTTCCTTACCTGGCTACGCAACTTCAGCCATCGGTGTATCAGTCCCAGCTAATGCATCGTTAGTCCAAGACCTTTCACTTGCGTCTATCCCAGCAAACATTTCAGGCATCATCCTCGATGGAGTAACCTCACAGCCTATTTCTGGAGCACTGGTTAGCGTCATTATTCAAGGAACGGATGTCATCATCGCACAAAGCTTGACAGATGAACATGGTGAATATCTATTATCAATGATTCCTGACGGCACCTATAACATCGTCGTATCAGCTGCGCAATATAGCTCTGTTATTTCTTCAATTACACTCAGCCCTGCTCAGTCTGCGACGTATAATACTTCTCTGGCCCCATTCCCTGGATCTATTCAGGGAACTGTCATCGATAATGATTCCCTATCGCCGCTAGCCAATGCCCTCGTGCAGGTTTTCTTTGATGGGAATGGGCCACTCGTTAACAGCGTTTTTACAAATGCTCTGGGCACTTATGAACTGACCGGATTCGCAGAAGGAAGCTATAATGTCGTATTTTCAGCAAATGGGTATGGTTCACAACGGATTTTGTTTAATTTAGGACCCGCTGAAATAAAAACCATCGATAGCCGTTTGTCAGCTCTTCCTGCGACACTAACTGGCACCATAAGAGAGGCATCCTCGCAATCGACGCTTTCAGGCTCTCTCATTCAACTATTTGACCAAGGAAGCAATGTTTTATTAAAAAGTGTCTTATCTGATAGCAATGGCTATTATGTCATCAGCGGGATTGGTGCAGGAAATTACAGAATTGTCTACTCAGCTCAAAATTACCAATCATTTACTACGCAGACGATTTTCTCCCCTGGTGAATCGAAAACGATTGATGTCACATTGGATCCAGCTCCGGCAATAGTACAAGGAAATGTAACAGATTCTCTTACAACCCTCCCAATACAGAACGCACGAGTGGACGTTGTTGTTCCAAATAGCTCCATCATTATCAAGAGCGGCTTTACAAACGAACTTGGCGACTATACAATCCCTGATCTTCCTACAGGCAGCTATGTAATAGTCTTCACTGCACCTGGCTATATTTCCGAAACGATTCCTGTACTGCTAGAGCCAAATTCTATAGAAACAGTCGATATTTCCTTGTTGGACTCACCGGCAACCATTGCCGGCCAAGTGACCGATCCTGCAATGGTCCCTATCCCAAATGCTCTTGTTCAGGTCTTTGATGGAGCAAGCGGAGTTTTCGTAGCCTCTCAATTTACAGATGGAACTGGTCAATACACCATTTCCAATTTAGCTGGCGGGCAATATCAGATCGTTTTTACCGCACCAGGATTTACAGATTTGATTTCAATTGTTTCGGTACCGTCCGGCGGAACTTTGTCATTGGATGCACAATTAGATAATGTTGAGTCTCATATTTATGGAACAGTTGTCAACGAGCTTACGAATACCCCTATTTTCGGTGCGCTTGTCCAAGTATTCACTGACCAAACCGCCCTACCTGTGGCAAGTGATATTACAGATAATCTCGGTAGATATGATCTATTCGGACTTCCACCTGGAACATACACGATAACGATCTCATCACCGGGTTTTGGACAACAATCTTTTAATCTAACCATTAAGGCTTCAGAAGTGAAAGAAATAAATATTGCACTCACCCCTTCAGCGTCATCTATTTCTGGAACAGTGGCCAATAGCATCACATCGACCAGTATACCTGGAGTTTCAGTATCCTTAGTCATTCCAGAGAGCGGCATCATCATCCGGACCGTCCAAACCGCTCAAGACGGAAGTTATCTGTTAGATGGTGTCATGCCGGGGTCTTATCAGCTATTATTTTCAGGAGCAGGTTTTGCCAACGGGTATGAGTCAGCCATTATTCTTAAAGGAGAGAGTTTGGTCGTAAATAAGGCCCTTGACCCTGTTTCTTCAATTGTATCAGGCAGCGTTTTTGATACAGGCAGCAACCCTCTTGCAGGGGTGCTCATTCAAGTATTTGACGTAACATCCAAGGAATTGATTGCATACGCACTTTCCGACCAGGCAGGAAATTATCAGATTGACACATTGCCTGCTGGAACTTATAACATCCTGGCATCTAAGGATGGATATGTCACACAGATTACTCAAACAACTGTGCCGCCAAATCAATCTATTGATTTTCAATTAGATGGAAATCCATCCACTATTGAAGGTACGGTGGTTGACACCGTTACGAACCGCCCGATCCAAGGGGCACTCCTTCAAGCATTTCTAAATGGCAGCGACCAAGCAATTGCCAGCTATTTAACCGATCCATTGGGAAGATATTATTTAAGCGGTTTGCCTGCAGGCACGTATGTGATTAGGGTCACTGCCGATGGCTACCGTACAAGGGAAATTACAGTCACCATCGGAGAAGGTGAAACCATCATACTTCCAATCCGCTTAAATCCGGTGAATGTAAACCTTTGCCAACTTTCGAATTTTATTTCTCTTCAATGCAGACTAAGTGATCAGGAAGGAAATCCAATAGCACCAGAAGCATTAAACTATCAGGAAATAAGCCGCGAAGACATTAACGTAACTCTTCCTTCTGGAGGAACGGTTCTTCTCCAGAAAGTGCGCTTTATTCTAACTGGCTATATTCAATTCATCTTAGTAACAACCGGTTCAAGATGTGTTTCTGCACCAATAATGTTCACTATCACGGAAACCGTTATCGTCTGTGCCCCTGATGGTACGGATACGGATGTTCGCATCGACTCCCTATCTTGCAAAGCCGGAATCGTCTGTGTTGGAACAGGAAATGCTGTTGCAAGCCAAGCCGCTTTAAAATTAGCCATTTGTGCCAGCTTCTTCTCAACTGCACCAGTGGTCATTACCTTAGACGCAGAGACCTGCAGCCCAAGAGGATTAATCGAAGACAACTGCGGGACATTAAACCAAACACAATCATCAATCACCAGCCAGCAAATCTATGAATGCATCAATGCAGAAAAAGTATATGACTGGATCCAGCTTAACCTCTCCGACAATATCCAATTAGGGTCTAACGAAATCACTTTTACTTGCAGTTTATAAAAGATATAACCCGCTCATCCTTTATGATCAGGATGAGCGGGTTTTAGTTTTTGGGAGTGTGGTAGATAAAAAGAATGAAAGTGATCAATAAACCGCAACCTTTGATACGTATTTCTAAAGATCTATATTATCCAATTAACAAATGGCCGGAACTCTACATATAAAGCCATTTTTAGCAGTTCCAAATCCGCCTTCCCCATCATATGTTGTAAAAAATGCTTGAGGTGGCTAGGATGGTACAACTTCAAATGTTATGTAAACAATTCGGTCAAATTTTAAACGGAAAGCCCACCGTTGATAATGGGGTGTGTTCTGTTCAAGTTCCAAGAAATTTCACCGCTTTTATACAAGGAAAACAAACTAAAGGAGCACTCCATGCGGGATTTAGTTTTGAATCCCTGGACCAGTATGGCAACGCCTTGAATCTTGGTGAAATCGCCCTGCTTGAAAAAGAAGTGAATCCTTTTATCACTACCCTTCGGTCAAACGGCATCCTCATAAGTGCCCTGCATAACCATTGGCTTTTTACCAAACCTGAGATTTTATATCTCCATTATCAATCAGTGGAACCCCCAATATCATTTGCTCATAAAGCTACCGCTGCCATGGCGACGCTAATGCATTAAGAGAGTCTTAAGATATCCTTCAACATTTCTTCATCCTCTGGGAAAGCAAGCGTCAACGCACTCAACTCATCTAAAGACTTCCAACCTATTTCATGGATCAGTTCATCAGGATCTTGAATGACGGCCGATCCGCCTAACACCCGGACCAAGAAATAATGAACTTTTATTTCATAGCCATAATAATTCCCCGTTTTCACATGAAGTGGCTTTATCACCTCGACTTCATATCCGGTTTCTTCCCACACTTCCCTGATGCAGCATTCCTCAAAAGTTTCCCCTTTTTCCCTACCGCCTGAAGGGACCGACCATTTCTTCTCTTCCTCCGGAGTGCCTTGGAGCACCATTAGCAGCTTGCCTTCATCATTTATGCATACCGCCGCAGAACCTTCCCATTTTGGCATCTCTGTTCCTCTCCTCTCTAGTAAATAATCCCTAATTCCTTCTGCACGCCATGTTTAAAGTCTATATACTCTTGCCCGAACTGGGGATTGCGGTTTTCAAGCTTACTCATTAAGCCTTCCCATGGTTTTAATTGATAAGTAAATGACCCATTAATCACGGCTGGATCACTTAGTGCAAATTTAAGTGCCTCTTTTTCACTTTCAGCATCAATGATGATCGCACCGCCTGTTTGATCTCCAAAAGGACCCGCAAGCAGGATTTTTCCCTCGTCAAACTTTTTCTGAACGTACACGGCATGTTCTGGCATAAATGGCTGATTGTGAAGACTCACTTCTTCTTTCCATTTAGGACCCCTGGTTAGATATATTAAGAATCTCATTTTTACTTCCTCCCCAATTCATGTGAATTACTTCACATATAATTTTATATCAACTTCCACATTTTAACAACACATCGAAAATGAATATTTTTCCTTCAAACGGGTATCTTCTACTAAACAGTGTTGAGTGGAGGTCGTGCCATGCGAAGAGTGAGCGGAATTAGCAGTTTAGTAGACTATCTTCACTCTGTAAATTATCCGTTGAGTGAAAATGAAATAAACGAGTTGATTCAGAAGAAACAGCTTCCACATTTTAAACCGATGAAAAATCTATTGGTTTTTAACTTGGATCATATTGATTGGTGGATTGAAGATCGTCGTCAGTGCAATACTTAAACGAATAGGGTCCCCTTGATCAGGGATCCGTTTAGGCAGTACGCCCTTTCCATTTTTGCAACAGTCCAATCAATAAAAACAATATTCCATTAATGAAAAAGACCAACCCTAAAAATACAGTGCACAAAATATTACGAATGTGATCATGATGAGGGAGCAACTCCACCAAGTAATAACAGGTATATCCAATTAATGGAGAAACAATGACAAAAATCATTCCTCCTTGGACAATTCCAACTTTTCCAGACAAAAATAATTGTCTGAATCCTAAATTCATAGCAATAAGGAGGAAAATACAAAAAACATAGATTATAGTTGCCACTAGAAATCACACCTTAGTCTAATTATATGGTGGATCATTTCCTTCCTGTCCCCGCCCGCTCAAAGTCCCACGTTCTACCTGATAATACATGGATCTTGTTCCTTTAAGTAAACCCTTTTCCCATCGTTCGGTGAAAACGACCATGTATGTTTCCTTACCAATCTCTCTAACCGCTGTTTCTTTCGTGACCTTAAATCCTTTAATAGTCCCTTCCCATTTTCCGATGTGGTCAGGAAAGGTATTCTCTATAGTTCCCTCCCCTTGTACAGCAAATGCTGCAGCGTCATTCTTCGTAAAAGGCGGTTCTGATGGAGACGCCAGTTCAAGTACACCCCATGAAAGCAGATAGACCGCTATAGGAAAAATATAGAACAATTTAATTCCCATTCCCTTATCTTTCTTTTGGCGAAAATAAACCCACCTGTCGATAGCGGCATAAACAATGGCAGCTATAGCCCCTTCGAATCCAAGCATCCAGCTTTCAAACAAAAGACCATTAGCCAATCCAAAAACACCATGAAGAAGGATGTAAAACCACTGAGTAATCCAATCCCATTTTCCCTGCAGCCATTCAATGAAAAAGGAAACCAGGTTTCCATAGAACAAAATAATGGCTCCTATATATATCCCATAGAACAAGGACCATCCCAATAAATGGTCACCTGTATTTGGAGAAAATACAGAAAAAGATAAATAAGTTCCGGCTAATATGAGTGATAATAGCGAAGTGGTAAAAAATGTAGCGGTAAACTTACGGACTATCATCCTGGAACCCCCTTCGTTTATATCCTAAATAACTCAGGAATATATATCCAATTTTACCGAAATCAAAATTGTTTAACAACTTTTTTCGTCATGAATCAGGAATTTTATTATAATAGAAGCAACAGCTTTCAATTTGAGGTGTATTAAATGAGAAAACGAATCAATTACATATTGATCGGCGTACTGATTGGGTTAATCATCGGATCCATGATTGGAAAAATGGGACTAGGCATCATTTTTGGAGCCGTGTGTGGATATGGTTACTTTGAATGGAAAAAAGGGAAGAATTCATAATATGACAATAAAGAAAATGCCCAGGCTGCTATTAGCCCTGGGCTTTTCTTATTACTGACCTGACATCATATGATCTCGAAGTCCCCCATCGTCCAAGTTCCGTATCCGGGCAATTTTTCCATCGTCACTTACATTGATCAATCCATGCACCTTTGCCGTTTTAGAGGATTCCCCGTCCTTAGTGTATTGTACTTGAACATTGAAATCATATGCAGTTTTATCATTGGAATCCGTGTTTTCTACCTTTATGTCTTTCACTTTCAGTTTATATCCCTTTGCGTACGCTGTTTGCAGCCAAAGCAGCGGATCGTAAGTATTAATCAAATCCTGGTACTTTTCATTGTATAGATAAGGCTTGAATTTATCTTTATAATACGTTTGCAGCTGTTTGCCGGATTCTTCATTCTTTCCATAATCCTTCAATATTTTCTCTAAATCCTTGTCCGGACCGTTAAATTCATTCTCTAAATATGACTTAATTCCTTCCTCTGTGGAATCTTGCTTATCAGAACATGCTGTGAACAATCCCAACGCTCCTGCGAGCATCAGTACCAACAACCATTTCTTCTTCAAAGAATCCCTCCTCAAAAGTTATGAAATTCTAAAATCAAATTTTTTAGTTCTCATACAACCCCAGTTCTCTCATTATACCATAATTTTACTATTGAATATGGATTTATTATCCATAATCCTTTACACTCTATTTATTGATGTCTATTTGAAAGGAGCATTTCTTTGCTTAAATCCACATTTCCACTTTTGATTAAGTTCCTTTATGTCGTGATAGGGATCATCCTATTAAGCTCATTGATAGGGCTATTCTCTAACGGTATCCATTTGGACCCCATACTATTCTTCCAAAATATCAAACACATTTTTTATTCATTAATAAAGCCTGAGAATTTAATTGTAGTGGGTATGAACGGGTCCTCTTATTCCATTTTCCCAACCATATGGCCGTTTTATCAATATTCGCTTACTCTTTTCTCCAGCTCATTTATATTGTCCATCCTAGTAGGGATGATTCTTTCCTATGTCACGATGATTCTTCCTGGGAAAGCAGCGAAATGGATGATTGGATTGACGTCCATTTTTGAATCACTGCCAGACATCTTTACACTCGTTATCCTTCAATTAATTGTCATTAAATACTTCGAGGCGACTGGTGTCCTTTTATTCCCTATTGCGGGTTCATTCGGAGAGCAGCCATATGTTCTTCCAATTCTCATTTTGGCCATAATCCCCTCCATCCAAATATTCTCGATCATTCATTTGTTTGTAGAGGATGAACTGGACAAGCCCTATATTACACTCGCCAAAAGCAAAGGCTACTCGCTTACATACATTTTCTTTGTCCATTTAATGCGAAACATCATTCCTAATATTTTCAACCACTCCAAGTCAGTCATCCTGCTCCTTTTATCTAATTTGGTTGTATTGGAGCGGCTGTTCAATTTGCAGGGTCTCAATACGTACTTATTTACATATCCAGAACCGAATATCATTGCTTTCAGCCTCATCATGCTTTACTTGCCTATATTTGGATTTTATTTACTCATCAATGGCTTCACCGTTTGGAAAACTGGACAGAGGGTGGAAATGTAAATGGTAATCAAAAGACTTTTTAAAAATAAATTGTTTCTGATCGGGTTCCTATTCATCTTCGGACTATTTTCTGCCAGTCTACTCTATTTCTTCATCAAACATGACCAGATTCCTTCATCCGGACTTCTGTTCAATGACTATAACCAAGCCATCAGACCACCATATAGCATGAAGACTTTCCCTCCATTTGGAACGGACATATTCGGGAGGGACGTACTTTTCGTGATGATCGTAGGAGCAAAATATACGATCGGGGCAGCAGTCATCATCACCCTATTGCGGGTCCTTCCTTCGACTATAATGGGTTTCATCCTGCATTTTTATTTGCGGAAAATAGAGAAGCCGCTCGCTTCCATCATTGATGCAGCAAACTTCTTCCCGATCACTTTACTAGCCTTTATGCTATTGAAATGGATCTGTTTGGATGGAATGATCCCACATGCAATCGGCCAGCAGCCTATGCCCTATTCCTTTTGGGAAAGGGTCATGATATTCATATTGGTTCTAGCCTCATTGACCATACCATCGTTGACCTTGCTCATTTCAAAAGAAATCAACTTGATAATGAACAAAGAATTCATATCCTGCTCAAGGACCTTAGGAGCAGCAAATTTCCATTTGATAAAAAAACACGTCCGTCCGTTTCTGGTGCCACAACTTTTCATCATTGCACTAAGGGAACTGATCCAGACACTTGTCCTCCTCTCCCATCTCGGCGTGTTGGGAATCTTCATGGGTGGCGTAGGATTAAAGGAAGATCTTTTCCAATTGACTAGACCGGTATCATTGTCCAATGAATGGGCTGGATCATTAGGGGATTGGTGGGATTTCATCTTGACAGCCTATCCGTGGCTTACATTTGTTCCGGTGTTGTTTTTCACCCTTACAATTCTAGCTGCTAAATGTATGCTTGTAGGATTGAAGCAAGTTGTTGGCAGTGACTCATTACAGGATGCCCGTACGACTAAGAAGGCCGCAAGTAAATCAACAACTGCATCTCCTGATCTTTTTTCCTTTGCAAAACAAGATTTTCAACAGTAAAAATTGCACAGTGCCATGGCGCTGTGCTTTTTAATTTCCTCAACCTCAGTGAAGGTTAATTTTTTTCTTGATAAAAATGATTGACGAATAAATGATTGCATGTTTTAATTTGTATGTACAAACAACAAATTAAAACAAAAAAATCAGGAGGAAATCTCATGACAAATAAAGTGATGCTCATAATAGGTGCCGGACCTGGCGTCAGTCTAAACGCTGCTAAAAAATTTGGGAAAGAAGGTTTCCAAATCGCCCTTATCGCACGCCGGAAAGATGCTTTGGAACAGTATACAAAAGATCTATCAGATAGTGGCATCGAAGCTAAAGGTTTTACAGGTGACATCGCGTCTGGAGATAGCTTAAAAAATGCCATCCAGGAAGTTATAAACACATACGGTTCCATTGACACCTTGCTCTATAATGCCGCTGCCGGGAAACCGGGAAAACCAACCGAATTGAGTGCAGAAGATTTATTGGCAGACTTCAATATCAGTGTTGCGGGTGCTTTGACAGCTGTTAAAGAAGTCGTTCCTCATATGGAAAATGGGACGATTCTCCTTACAGGAGGCGGCCTTGCCATTCAGCCATATGCAGACTACGCTTCCCTCGCTGTTGGAAAAGCAGGGATACGAAACCTTGCATATAGTTTAAATCAAGAATTGAGCGCAAAAGATATTTATGTAGGAACGTTGACCATTGCTGGCTTCGTTCAAGAAGGAACTTATTTTTCTGCAGAGAACATTGCGGACGCTTTTTATGAGATGTACGTAAATCGTACAGATGTGGAAGTTGTTTATCAAGAAAATTAATCATTGGACATAAAGGAGAATAAAAGTATGAAAACACTAGTCATCATCGCTCACCCCCACTTAGATCAATCACGAGTAAACTCCGCTTGGATGAAACGTTTGAAGGAAGAAGCAGGCATCACGGTCCATGATCTTTATGCAGTGTACCCGGACGGAAAAATTGATGCTGCTGCCGAACAAAAGCTATTGCTGGAGCATGACCGCATTGTATTCCAATTCCCTTTCTATTGGTACAGCAGCCCTGCCTTATTAAAGGAATGGCAGGATGTCGTCCTTGAATACGGCTGGGCATACGGAAGCGAAGGAACAAAGCTTCACGGAAAAGAATTCGTCATTGCCACTTCCACTGGAGGTCCCGCTGCAGCCTATCAAGCAGGCGGCTACAATCAATTCAGCATGAGTGAATTGACAAAGCCATTCCACGCAATGGCAAACCTTACCGGCATGCGATTCCTTCCATCCTTCATTCTGCAAGGAGTAAGGACACTGACAGATGAACAAATTGCAGAAAGTGCAGAAGCATTGGTGAACCATTTAACAACACAATTTTAATCTTTAAAAGGTGGGCAAATTGCCCACCTTTTTAAAATAGCCCGCCCGAATCATGCTTATTATCCCCCATCATGAAGTTCTGATCATCACCGGGCTTTGCATGCGGTTGAGTCAATTTGTCAGGATTGTTCCGGTTCTTTTTCCTTTTTCGGTCAACCAAAAAAGCAAAAACCAAAATTGATGAAAGAAACGAAATAAACCATGCCATCCTATTCAGCTCCTATATTTTATTGTTCTTTATGGGAATTCATTAGTACATCCAGCTTCTCTTCAATATTCTTTAATCTCTTACCCCTTTTCACAGTCAAAATTACCAAAGCTGCAATAACAACTGGAATCATCAGCAAAAACAAGAACATCACCAGTTGAAAAATGATATCTCCTCCAACGAAATGTCCGTCCATCCTGCTCCCTCCTTTTTCACATTATAAGAAAAGGAAACAGATTTATTCCGTCCCCTTCCCAGTTTGTTTATTTCTGAATCACAATGACGCCACCACAATGAGAAATAGGGTAAAAATCACTCCGGCTTAATTCTTTGATGGATTCTTGAAATTCATCAAAAACAAAATAAAATTCATCCTCATCCCAATGGTGGAGATTATTCATTCGGCAAGCTTCCAATTCTTTTCGGGTAGCAAATGCGATATCCCCGATCAGGATTTTCCCGCCAGGATTCAGCTTTTTCACCAGTTCTTGGATGAAATCTGCCTTCCCTTCATCTGTTAAATGATGCAGGGCATAAGTTGAAACGATGAAATCAAATGTTCTGTCTGCCAGTTCTTCCGGGAAACCTTTTGAAATATCCCACTCTACCAACCGGGCATTGGGCATTTTTTCTTCCGCCAGTCTGATCATTTCGTCAGAAAAATCAATGCCTGCAATACTATACCCCTCATCATAGAGCCTTTTTGAAAGGACCCCTGTACCAAACCCGATGTCCAGAATAGAACCGTTTTCTTTTTCCTTAACCTCGTTGTACACCGTATTTAAAATTTCTTTATAACCTGCAAATGGATAGCTGTTTTTTTCTTCAATCTGTTGGACTGTCTGATCGTAATCCTGTGCCCACAAATTGAACCCTTGTTTATTTAGCATATATGTCCTCCGAAAACCAATATTGACTTAAAATTCTATCTAATCTCCATTCTACCATAATTAGCCAAAGGGTCACTCATAAAAATCAGCCAGATTATTATCAAGCGGGACTTTATTCTCCTCTAATGATGCATTAATTCTTTGACGATTTTCCATAAATGCCGTATCAACCGGAATCACAATGGTTTTATTCTCCGATATTACAAACTCATATTCTTTAAGAGTACTTCCCCTATTGGGTTTCTTGTCAAAAACCGCATGCACTTGTTTAAAATCCTTCCACTTGTAATTGGACTGCCCCAACGACCATAATTCACGGTAATGTAGTCCTTCTTGATCGAAGTAATAATAGGTGTTGAGAGATGTATAAAACAATGGACTGCTCAATAATATGATGATCAGACTGACTAGAAACACCGGCTTCTTATCAGTTTTCACCTTGATGATTAAATAAACGATCATCCCTGCGGTTATCATAAGCATCCCGCACATAAAAGCAATATAGGCTGAAGGCGGAGCCTTGAACAGCCAATGTAATTTAGAAAAGTGAATCGCATCTTGAATAAAATAGACCAATACAATTGGAAGCATCAAACTGCTGATCAGCATAATCACAATCCATGCGAAAAGAAACGTCCCCGATTCCTGTGCAGGATCCTTCTTGCTTACTAACATCCCCAACACCCCTTTTTCATCTATGACTCTATTACGTCTATAGATGGAAAAAGTTTCAAATATTCAGATTTATTTTCTTGCCGTTTATGAACGATTGAAAATATGAATACAGAGCTGGAATGAGGATGATGAGTCCGATGATTCCATAAATCATTCTTTCTGGTGATCCTATTGAAGAGCAAACGGTGGCAAATAGGATCCCTAAAGGCATCCCTACCCGGATAAATAACAACCGGATGGAACTCAATTGTGACAGCCGCTCCTCGGGCGCCAGCTTTTGAAATAGGGCTGAACTCTGTGCATTGAATAGCGGAAAACAGATGCCTCCAAATAATTCTGTCATCCATGCAAAAGGAACAGATGGGACGATGACTAAGAGAAGAAAAGACGCTCCTCCCCCTGCCAAGCCGGCATACATGGCTTTGCTGCCAACTTTGCTTCTTGAAAGGATTAAAGTTCCAATGGCATAGCCGATCGGAAAGGCCCCTGAAAAGATGCCATACGTCCAGTTGGCTCCATGGAGTTCTTTTTTAATGAACGGAATGTTAACCACAAGTGCTGCTCCTACGGCAAATTGAACAACGGAAGAGAGTAGTGTCAATTTCAACAGGATGGGATATTGAAAAAATGTGTGATACCCTCTCTTCATTTCAGTCCACCAAAATTTCTTTGACCAGACCGATGTATACTGCGGCTCTGAATCTGGAAGTTTTTTCAGGGATAAATAGCTAAGCAGAAACATACAAAACGAGAGGAAATACAGTAAATGCATCGGGAAAATGATTAATAAGAGAGAGATAATTCCTGGTGCCAAAAAACTCATTAGTCTGAGAGTACCATCTAATATGGCATTCGATCTCTTCAACTCTTCCTCCTTGCACAAACTGGGAAGCAGCGAAAACGCAAGACTCGCATAGATGGGCTGCAGCAAACCAAGTACGCATTGAAGAATGAATAACCCTGCAATCACCGTGCTCTTTGTATGGATTAACGTCCCAATGAGAGGCAGCAGGTACGCCATTGCCCTTATCACCTGCACCCTCCTCATCAATCTTACTTTTCTTACTTGATTTAAAAATGGGGCGCTGACACCCTGCAGCACCAGGGACGGTATAAAATAAATCAGCCAAATGGCCCCCATCCATTCCTTTGAACCCGTCCACTCAAACAGCAGGAGCCCATTGATGATCCCCCCCGCCGCTCCTCCGAATTCAGAAACCACCTCTCCCAGCCACAACAATTTGAATCCATGGGAAACTTTGATCATTTATCTTCACCAATAAAACTAATCAATTCCGTTGAAAAGTGTTGAAGTTGATTCATATTGATGGAATAGATCCCTTTATCCACCTTGATGAACTTCGCCCCCCTTAACAGGGATAGCTGATGATGAAGCGTCGTCTTGCTTACCTGAAACAAACAGCTCATATCCTGCAGGGACATCGGACCCTTTCTTAGTTCATATAAAACACTTAACCGCAATCCGTCACCCAGTGCTTTATGCCCCTGGACCAGCTGTACAGATGGGACGCCAGGTTCTGAGAAATATTCTTCTTTTACAGGGTAGAAAAATAATTTCTCCTCCATCGTTCTCAATTCCAGCAGCCATGGCCGGTAGCTTACCTGCGGAATCATTTTCACTACCCAAATTCCCGGCTCTGGCTCATATTGGGCACCGCCAGTTATGTGTTCAATTTGACTAGCAGTGTCATTGGTATCCAAATGAGAATTTGCCTTCTGCTCT
This sequence comes from Falsibacillus pallidus, assembly GCF_050990905.1. Taxonomy (GTDB): domain Bacteria; phylum Bacillota; class Bacilli; order Bacillales; family DSM-25281; genus Falsibacillus; species Falsibacillus pallidus_A. Next base: position 1,767,641 of record NZ_CP158866.1, on the reverse strand, counting down.
GTTTCAAGAATGTCCATCCATCTTTCCCAATATGGTTGCTTGGACACCCATTCATACCAAATCACAACCGCTCCATTAATCATTTTCTTTAATTGTTCATTGGAGTGCCGCAGGAGGGTATGCAAATACCCATACAAATAGATGTGAGTTTGAAAAAGTTCTGCGTATGCATAAAGCTTGCTTGGGTTGGAAACAGATTCTTTTTTCAACTCTTCTGCTTCTCGGCTGTGATAGGGAAGCAGCGTTTCAAAAAACTCCTTGTCATTCATCCGCTCGACCCTTTGAATAAAGCCATCTATCGAATCTGCTGAGATCTTATTTTGAAGCATGATCATCCCGTACCAAATATTCGTTTGCTGGATAAATTTCAAGGTGTCTATAAGTGAAGGATCCATCGCTTTTTCATCTTCTGTCCATTGATCATTCAGATGGAAAGTATGTCTGTTCTCTTTGTATGTAAAACCTGCAATCCCCAGGATGGCTTCCCAAACAGCCGAAGATTCCACCGATAAAGCAACTTTTTCTCTCTTCGGTTCCAGATTCATTTTTTTCAAGCTTCATCACTCCTTTATATCCAATTCTACTTTTATCGAATATAAAATTCAATAATTTTAGAATTCTTAAAAATAAAAAGACGCTTGAAAATAATCAAGCGTTCTCTTCTATAATTATTAAAACCTATTTACACGCTGCTGCTTCAGCTAATTGTAAAAGAGGAGCAGTCACCTTATCAAATTTTTCCGTATCAGCAAGGGGAATCCATGCGGCATCAATAATGTCGGAGTTTGCTGCATTATTCAAATCAATGTGTAATTCTCCACCAATGATATCCGCTGCAAAAGTATGTTTATTAGAATCCTCGAAGAGCAATCTGTTTATTTTAACATCGTATCCCGTTTCTTCTTTGACTTCACGCAGACAAGCCTGTTGAGGAGTTTCACCTGCTTCAATCCCACCTCCGGGAAAGTTCCAGACAATGTCGCCCCTTTGGACATATTGTTTGACCATTAACACTTTATCATCTTGAATCACAAGAGCTTGTGCAATCAAAAATCCCCATCTCCCATCAGGAAATACTCTAAAATTTTTTCTGCATCAAGAGAAATTCTGCACAAGTCTTGTTAATTCCTGCGCATTTTGCTGCATGTTTTCTGCTTCTGAGAAAAGATGTTCCAACATACTGTTTTGTTCTTGCACAGCAGAACTGGCTTGGTTGGAGCCAGATTGGAAATGCTGGCTGATATCTGACATCGATTGGAATGCCCGCTTGATGCTTTTCCCTTTGTCCGAAACATGAAAGATGCTCTGACTGATGCTAGAGATGCTTTCGGCCATCCCTTCAATTTCATCTTTAATGCGAGAGAAGCTTTCCCCTGTGGCAGACACAGAAGCTGCACCTTCTTCAAGTCGCTCATAACCAGATTCGATAGAATCCTGAACACGTTTGGCTGCATCTTTGACGCTGCTTACATAATGGGTCATATGAGTAAGAGAATCATCCACTTGTGCAGCCAGCTTTCTCACTTCATTTGCTACAACTGCAAACCCCTTCCCTGATTCCCCTGCTCTTGCCGCTTCAATTGCAGCATTTAATGCCAACAGGTTCGTCTGTGAAGAAATAGATGAGATCAGTTCAATGAATTTGGAGATTCCCTCGACATTCTCATTCATGCTTTGCATATTCTCCTGGGATTGCTCCATCGCGCTATGTACGTTTTGAATTTGCTGGACCGTTTCATTCATCAGCTCGTATCCTTCTCTAGTCAATGAAATTGCTGACTTAGAAGAAGTATCCAACGACTGCCCATTTCCCCTTACTTCCTGTATCTGTTCATTGAATTCGTCATATTGATGAAGCATGGAGTGGGTTTCAGACCATTGGGTATCAGCACTTGCCGAGAGCTGTATCATGGAAGATGAAATTTCCTCACTGGAATGGTTCAGGTGCTCAGTAAACGATTTGATGCTGGTGCTTTGTTTAGCCATATTTTCAGCCATCTTTTTGATTGCAGAAACCAGATTTCGAAGATCTTCCATCATTTGATGGACGGATCTGCTCAGAACTTGGATTTCTTCTTTCCCTTCAAACGGCCCATTTCCCTCTTCTGATGCCTGCAGGTCCCCCTTTGCCGCACGATCCGCTATAAGGACTAATTGTCCCAGTCGTTTTCGAATGGACTGGGTAACAAGCCAGACCACTATTCCACTAATAGCAATTACAAATAAGGCTGCTGCAAGCAGGATAAATTGAAAATAGTTTTTATGTATTTGGGAGGCTTTTATTATTTCCTGCTGATCTTGATTTGCCAAACTGACCAGTTGTTCAAGAAGAAGATTGTTTTGATTACGCAGGGAAGAAATAGACTCCCTGGCTTTTGTATAGGTATTTTTATCGAGCCTGACTACCGCTGGCGCCACATCATTCACAAACAATTTATTCATGGAAGCATTATTTTTCTCGATTTTTTGCATCACACTCAATTGCTTTTTATCATGGTTGTGTTCCATAAGCTTTTTCAGTTCAACATTCACTTTATTCCGAAGCGAACGGTAATCACTAAGATCTTTCTCTTTTAAAAACGTGATATAGTCCGCAATTCTAATATCCTTTTCATTCATAGTTTTTCCAATTTCCGTTATTTTGGCCGTATAGGAACCCTGTGATTTAATATCCTTCATATCTTGATAGATTCCGTGAAAAAAGAAAAAAACAAGCCCAATGGTCAAAACAAAACACGATGCCATAAATCCAAAGACGGTAAAGATTTTCCCTTTAATCGTGGTATTGTTCTTCCATGAACGCAAATTCCAATTAGTATCCCACTTCTTTTTTTCCTTCCCGTTCCATTCCAGCACCCTTTTCATCCTGAATTTCATATCTGCCCCTCCATGTAGGAAAAATGACTCACTGTTTACATGTTAAATTTTACTTGCAGATATAGAAAATACTAGACAATCTGTATAAACTTTACATAATCTTTACAAAAAAAAGAGCCCGCAGCCCTTTGAAACAGATTATCAAAGGATGACGGGTTCTTTTTCTGAATTCTCGAGCGCTAATCTCAGAGTAGAATATGTAGGTATTTTTGAAAAATTCAATCCTAATTGAACTGACGTCTGGGCGATTTCCGGACGAATTCCGGTCAAGGTAGATTGGACTCCGAGAAGGCCAAGCACCTGGATGAGTTGGAAAATTTCATGAGCCACCATTGTATCAATGATGGACACCCCTGAAAGGTCAATAAATAAGTGTTCAACCTGTGCCTCCATACATTTTCCAGGAATGGTTTCCAGAATCATTTTTGCCCTTAGAGTATCGATATCACCAATCAACGGAAGAATTCCTTTTGATTGTGATATTGGAATGACAGGAGAACTTAATTCGGTTATTAAATTTTGCTGCGCCACTAGACGTCTGGTTACAAGATTGTAGTATTTTTCAGCAAATTCGATATTCAGCTTATCAAAGGCGGTATTGATTTTGCTTGACCACACGCCCATGGCAGAAACCGTAATATTGTTTTCATTAGAGAATTTCCCGACAAATCTCCAATAGACTTCCCTTACCTTGCTCAATGCCCATAGCACTTCATATATCGGTGTCTGGCTTTCTGCCCTGCTATGTGCGACGGTAACTGCCCATTGTTCTAATTGTTCATTGAATTTTTCTTTGTCCTCTAGAAGAACACTCGTAACTGTCATGTTGGTCAACTCGTTCTGTTTACGAAGGAGTTCCACCGTTTCTGTGCTGGCATCCTTGGAATAAACGGATCCATTTTTATCATCTCGCATCATAAGCCATTCATCGGTTATTTCAGTTAAATGTTCAGTCAAATATTGATAAAGTTCTTGATCCATCATCTTCCCGCCTTCAAAGCTAATAAGCTCGTACTTTTACAGTCTATTTTATTATATAGAAGGAATTGGATTTTTCAACTATTTAGACTTTCGAAATAGTAAATACTCTTCCGTAAAGTCAAAAAATTTTCCACATGAGACATAGAAAAAAATGTTATCATGGTAAAAAAAGGATGGATTCTGGTGAAAAAAATAGTTGCCGTTATAACTTTTGGTTTTCTTATAATACTCGGTCTATTTCTATACTTTTCCTCTATTCCTCTCATCACAGATTCATACGATCAAATCACAATTAAAGAAATGAATGGATCTGAAAAAATAATTAGTGACTCCGCAACGATTGATTCCATCGTCCAAAGCATCAATCAACATCCACGTCGCCTTGCATTATTCCATTCTAATTTTGAAGACGATTCTGAAAAGCACAGCCTGGTCAAGTTCCAAAAAGGCAAAAAGCATATAATGATGGATTATGTACCCTCAAAAGGCATCCTTTATTATGGCCGCTGGAAAATCCACTATTTAAAGTATGCTTTCAGTCCTCTAAAATAAGCTCTTTATAATAAAGAATAGTAGCATCCTTTTTCCCATCTGGTGATAGTGCAAATCCCGGGATCCTTCCTGCACGGCAGTATTGCATGGATACATATAAACCATTGGAGGGGTCTCCTTCCCTTGTATCCAATACAATCAAAGACCTGTTTTCTCTTTTCACTGCTGCCTCTGCTGCTTCCATTAAGTTGCGTGCAATGCCTTTTCGACGAAAATCAGGATGCACCATTAACTTTCTAATTTCTGCCCGATGGATTCCATTTGGCTTTTGCTCCAAATAGACCTGGTTCGTACCGGCCAATTCACCATCTATCTTAGCGATGAATAGGAGAACTTCTGGGATCAATGCGTTCTCCCAATATTCTTCTGCCTCTCTCAGCGGTAATAAAGGAAGAAAGCCAATCGACGCCCCATTATCAACCACGTCTTTTAAAAGAATGGCCAGATCAGCTTTCACCTCTTGAATGGCTGTTAATTCAACGATTTCCATAGCTTCATCCTCACTCAAACCTTTATCCGGCTCTTCTCAACCCATCTTTTCCTCGCAGCACGCTTAACAAAATCGCTTCTTTTCGCATAGATCTCAATGACATCTTTGATCTCCTCCGCCAGATAACGGTCATTCCTATTGTGAGCCAGAGATGGATAACCTGATCCTCTTTGCAGATAATCAGAACTTGCGACGCGATACCATCTTTCTTCCTCAACAGGTTCATTGCCAATGGTCATATGCAAAATCTTCTTCCCATCATGGATGATGGCTGCTCCTGATACGTGCAGCCTCCCAACAAAACGACCTCTGAACCCCGGCCCCCGGCCATCTGCCATGCAAACTTGTGAATCAAGCGAGTCCTCCAATGCTTTCAATAAATCCTTTCCCTGAATCTCAAAATAAGTCGGATTCAGTGGGGATGGGCATGTTTCAATTAATTTCTTGCGAGAAATAAATCCAAAAGCACCAGCATTCACAATCCCGCTATTGATCAATCCTAGATCTGCCCCAAGCATATCCCTCAAACCATCAGCAATCAGATTGGAAATTGGATTTTCCTCAATCACATCGTGCCAAAGGGGCTCATCAAGCGAGTAAAGCGGCTTGCTCAGAATTTCCACTGCCATTTCTTTATTTTTTTGAAGAATGGAAAGGATGCTTTCATCCCCTTCAAAATCTTTCGTTTCAATCATTTTCGAGTCAATCAGAGAAACGCCAGCCTCTGTCACTTCAATTTCAATAACCCCGACGTGCTCCCCGTAGTTTCCTGCACTGTTCCAGATGATTCCTTCATGAACTTTCACTTCTGGAAAAAGCTGATGGTCGTGGGCGGAAAGAATGACATCAATCCCATCCAATTTCCCTATCAATTCAAAGTCAGCAAATGTTCCCACATGGTTCAAAATGATGCCGACATCATACAGCCCTTTATTTTTCTCCAACTCCTCCTGGATTGCCCTTTTAAAATCGGTCATGTGGATGCCGAGGCCATCACAGAAAACACCCATATCAGGCGAGGTGCCTGTAATAAAGAATCGAATGCCATCCTTTTCAATAATCGTACTTGATAACAGCCCTTTTATACTGGTGCGGTCTTTTCGGGACAAATTGGCGCTAATGAATGGAATCCTGCCATCCGACGCCATATGTTCTAGTGTATCGACCCCATTGAACATCTCATTATTCCCGACAGTCAGTGCATCATAGCCAGCTTCGGTCAAGAGTTCGATGGCAGCGATGCCCCTTGTTCCCTGCAGTTCAATACTTTTAAAGTCAGCAAAATCTCCTCCGTCCAATAGGAGGGTATGTTCATTTTTCTCTTTCTTAATGACTGTCACGGCCTTGGCAAATGCCTCAAAGTGGCTATGCAGATCATTTGTATGTATGATTTTAAACCTCATGTTCAGACTCCTTGTCATTGGATTTGTTTTCCACTTACAACGATTCGCTAAAATAAATCATATTTCCTCTTTCTTACTGTCAAATATCATTATCCAATTATTCTGAAAAATGATAGAATAGTAGCATCAAGGAGGTGGTTACTGTGTTCAAACGTATCTTGCTGGCATCCGACGGTTCAAAACATGCCCAAAGAGCTGCAAAAACAGCAGCAGCTCTCGGAAACCTTGCTCAATCCGCTGTAACTGTGCTGTATGTAATTGACAGTTCAGCCTCTAAATCGGATGTTCTTTCTAAAGGAAGCAAAGAAGCTGTTCAAGCAGAAAGAGAAAGGAAGCTTGCATCCACCTGTGAAATACTTAATGAAAATAGTGTTCATTTTCAAACAGAATTTGTACGGGGAGATCCAGGACCATCCATCGTAGAATTTGCCAATAAAAATGGATATGACCTCTTGATTGTCGGCAGCAGGGGATTGAACAGCCTTCAGGAAATGGTTCTTGGAAGCGTCAGCCATAAAGTGGCCAAACGGGTAAACTGCCCTGTGATGATCGTGAAATGACTTCTGACGGGGGAATCCTCCCCCTAAGAACTTTATTCTGATATTAATTCACTCAACAAAATCCCCTTCTTGCCTACTTGCCACGTTTTATCATTTTGAAGATCTTTGATAATCCCACTTTCAAAAGAAAAGCAGAATCTATCAGCAAAGTTCCTATTAATCGTAAAATACACTTCCTTATCACCTGGAAGAAAAATCAGAGAGAGCTGTGTTGGAAAATCTCCGTCTGATTGACACACTTGTTTCAATGCCTCAAATCCTTTATCAAGCGAAAAATTATTTTCGTCCTCATTTAGATAATTTTTAACGGTCTGATACCGATCCATCCCTGGCTCAGAAGTAGAATAGTTGGAATCTGATTGAGATAGAGGAAAGTTTGTCAGTACTTGCACTTTTCCCCCGCCAGCATCTATACGATCTCTTCCCGGAGATACAATGTAGGTTTCTTCCTGAGGGGTGCATAGCAAACTATGTACGCTGTGCCCAGGGACATTAACAATGCTCTTTTCACTCAAGAACTCTTCTAGATTAATAGAATCCAATTTACCGGATAGTACTTCATCAAACAGTCTGATGATATGAACGACATTCTTCCCTCTTCGATAGTTCCCCTCTTCATTTCCTTCTACCATCTGAAGATTCATGAAAGCACCATTTTGATTCATTCCAAAAGCAGGCAGAAATGTTCCACTTTCTCTTTGAAAAATAGTCAATCGTCCATCATTCGTATGTGTAAACTTAATTGGCCGATCCCCAATATCAAAATTCATGCCTATGAATCTTTTTTCTGCATTCAAAACAAAGCTCGTACACATATAACCACTTCCTACTTTTCAAATTTTGGAATTACAGCAGCACCACATGTTTTTTCATAGAATTCAATTGGACCTGCCCCTCCTATGACTGCGTACTCATAATTCATGCTAAACATCTTTTGAAGGCATGATAGTAAAAGGTTCTTGCCCATGCCGCTTTGACGACTTTCAGGCAAAACTCCCATCGGCCCAAAATAGCCCTTCTTTTTCTCATAGGCATCAAAGGCTGCAAACCCGATATAATCCCCTTTTTCGTTTTCTGCCAAAAAGACGGTCGGAACTTCTGATTCCATTCCATTTTCTACTGTTTTTGCCCAATCAACTGAAAAATGATCCTTTACAAACGCACAGATTTTTTCCTTTTCTTCATTTCTAGCTCTTCTTATAAAGGAATCGTCAAATGATTTATCCATGATGGATGGCAGGCTGACGATCAAGTCCCTTGCAGTGGTTCCGTGGAAAATCAGTAATTCCTTCTGTTCTTTGGTAAGCAAATGATCTACTTCACCTGACAACAGGAGTGCTTTAAGCACATGCCCTTCATTTAATAGAAGCTGTCCATACCTTTCTTTCAATCCGTTAGCTTTTAAAAAGAGTTCCTGAACAGAAGAGGAGACCTCAATTCCAAAACTTTGGTGAACAAGTCCCTCTCCCTTTGGTTTTTTCATCCCTTTTTTTAAGCTCTCAAGATGAAATTCTCCTTTTAAAAATATCTCTCCAAAAACACCGGTCCTCTCCATCAAAAACCCAGCCAATAGATGGTCAGGCCCAACTATCAAACATTCGTTTTTAAACGCTTCTGTTTCTGCATTTCCAATGATTCTTTTTAACCGATCTGTCATTTCCCAACGTTCAGTGGCCACTTACTTTCCTCCTTTGTACCTGATGCTGTAATTCCTCAACCCTTCCAATCTCCCTTTATAATCAAATACTCCTTTTTGGATCAAATGGCGCACCCGATATTCGTAAAATCCATCTCCAACATATTGTTCAATCTGACCAATGGCTTCTCCTACCAAGCGGGCAGCCTTCATATATTCCTTATTTTCTGCTGCCATTTCAACCAACCTATTATCAAAATAATCTTCCTCAACCGCAATGATTTCTGAGGACTCCCAAATTCTGAGAATGTACTCTCTTTTGTTTAGTTCTCTCCACTCTTGTATAAAGCCGTTCTTCTCCTCTTCTGTCAACCTTTCATTCGTTTCTTCCCATAAGTGAACCATATCCTCAGGTAAAATCTCACCCGAATGAAGAAATGTGTAGGTTACCCCGGGAGTTTTGCAGTGCTTGTTATAAGCTTGGGTGGTATTGACTATGAAGATTTCGTTGGAATGATCCATTAATAAAGACAGGACAAATCTCAGACCAGTCTGTTCATGCGCGTTTTCTCCGGTCCAAATGATTATGGATTCATGAGGCTGAATTTCGTTGATGGAGTGAATGCAATCGAGGATTGAGTCTAAATAGGCTTCCACAGAAAAAGGGTCAATAGATTCATGGTATAGATGATCCTGTAACCATATCCCCCTTCGTTCAATACCTTCCTTGCCATCTAAATCTCTAATGGGTCCATATGCCAAGTTTGTGGGGAAATAAATGATGGACTGTCCTTCCTTGCCTCCACTAGTAAAACCAAAACGCAGGGATGCTGCAGGTGATTCTCCAAATAAAATATGTACGCTCATCTTTCTCTCCTTTGAATCAATTTCAACCATTATACAATATTTTCTAGTATTTTAACCCTTTTTATTGAAAATTCGATCATCTGAAGCTATAATGATAATATCGAACAAACGTTCTTAAACGGAGGCTTCTATGAAAAAGACCGCACTAATCATCATCGATGTACAAAACGCAATGTTTCAGGAAAGAGATCCAGTATTTAATGGACATAACTTGCTGGATCAGCTTCGAAATCTGCTTAATAAAGCACGTTCTTCAGGCTGTCACGTTTTCTATGTTCAACATAATGGCAAAGAAGGTCACCCGCTGGCCACCGGCAGTAAGGGCTGGGAAATCCATCCTGCCGTTTCCCCTCGTAAACAAGACATTATTATTCAGAAAGATACACCTGACAGCTTCCATAACACAAATCTGGAAGTTGAACTTAAGAAGAAAAACGTGGAACATCTCTTTTTAGCAGGGATCCAGAGCGAGGTTTGCGTGGACACGACCTGCAGGCGTGCATTCAGTCTAAAATACGACGTCACACTTGTCTCTGATGCCCACAGTACATGGCCTGGAAGCGGATTGAGTGCGCAGCAGATCATCGATCATCACAACCAAACGTTAAGATGGTTTGCAAGAGTTGCGCCTTTAAGTCAAATAGAATTCATCTAATCATTATTTTTGTAATAAATGCTATAATCCGTCCATTTGCCATCTTCCATTGAGAAGCCTTTTCTGATGCATTCAAATTGGAAGCCCACACGTTCTGCCAAGCGGATGGACGGAAAATTATCAGGACGAATATGCAATTCAATCCGATGATAGCCTAATGTATCAAAAAATATTTTCCTGGCTGCTTCAACACTTTCTACACCATAGCCCCTCTTCCAAAATTGATTATGGAGGGAATACCCCATCATCGCCCAATGATAGTCCATCCTTAATATACGAACAAATTCCACTTTGCCTACATTGGCCCCATCTTCTTTGCGAAAAATGCCGAGATGATACATTTCATCTCTTTCAGCAGATTCTTTAAATCCCGCAATCCATTTCTCGAACCAATCTTTTGTGGCATGGGGCATTTCTCGGAAACCATCATCATACTTATATTGAGATGGCTTTCTTTTATCAAAACCCTTCCGCCATTCTTCATAATCCTCTTTTTTAAATGGTCTAATGATTAAACGCTGTGTTTCTGCAAAAAGTTCATTTGATTTCATAAAAATAGCCCCTATCCTACATCCTCTTGAAAGGATGATGATTGTGAGTTTCCTTAGTCATTATGTAAAAAGAAAAAAGCTTTTTTTAGGAGCTTCCTTTATAAAGCCACAAATTCCTATTGATTATGATTCCCATACCGAAAAACATGATCGCAATAGGGACATTGAAAAATACTTTCGACCATCCTGTTTACCCATATTGAACAATCGGATTGACACTTTATCTTTTTTTGATCCTTACTATGAGAAGAAAACTTCGCAGATTACCGTACCAGCAAATTTGCTCACTTCTCCCAAAGAAACCATATTGAATTACTTCAGCATCCTTAGAGAAGCAGAAAACTTAACGGCAAAAAAACTTGGGGGATGCGGGACAGTCGGATTTGCCAAAATCCCGTTCCCGCTTGCCTATCAATTTTTCACACGTGAGTACCAAAAACAGATGCCCTATCGTTCCTACTTGAAATCTTTTGAAGGAATCGGGCATACTAATCTACTAAAACTTGAAAAAGTTCCTACTGTTGAAGAAAGCCGCTGGTTTATTGAATTGGAAACAATTGAAGGTAGTGATAAACTCTCGACCAACTTCGCCTATTATTACGGTTTTATAGAAATACAGAAAGATAAATCCCTTTTCAAAATTAGCAGAATCACACTCTATCCTGAAGATTTTCTATGTGCAGCATATCATGGATGGGACCACGATGCTGAAGCAGTAGTTGACATTAAGTTCGGTGAATGGTGCGGACTGATTAAAAAAAGGATGCCGACAAAGAAAGATGGATTCGTGAAAACCATTGAAGTAATCGGAAAAGATGGCAGTGACTATAAATTCATCTTTTTCCAATTGACTAATGATACAGATGTCCTTATTTCTCAATATAAAAGAAAACCAGGTGGATCATGGGAACTCTCCAACCTCGATCCTGAATCCTGCCTAAAAAACAAAACAAGCACATGACTGCTTTAAATTCGACAAACATACTGATATCTCCTCTGTATCACCCTGCTTTGATTTGCTTGGTTATGAACTCTTGCAAGAAGAGGAACACTCCCCATCCACCAACACCAAGTATAATGGAGAATACTAGAGGAATAGAGTTCTTGAGGCAAATAAAGACAATGAAAAGAAGAGCAGCTGTTGCCGGAAAACCGATTAAAACTCCAAAAGCAAACTGGCTAAGCTCTGCATTTTTCTCGCCTTGAACCGATAGCCATATCATGCTTAATAAGCTGACAAGCGGCAGCGCTGCAACGATGCCTCCATATGCAGGGAACCTCCTGGCAACTTCAGTGACTACTCCAATCACTGCTGCCGAAATCATTACTTTGAAAAAGATGTACATTGCTTTGCCTCCTTGCTCAAAAGTTCAAATGCGGAAAGGACCAAATCTCGTTCTTCCTTATTCAAGTTGGATAAGATCTTTGATAATTTTCCTTCATCAAGCTTTGAATTTCTGTGGAGAACTTCTTTTCCTTCCTTCGTCAAGAATAGCACCGTGCGCCTTTCATCATCTCTGTGCTTCTTTTTTTCGATATATTTCTTCTCAATCAATCTTTTTACATGTTCAGAAGCCGTATTCGGCGACAGCCTCATCCATTCGGCAATGTTCCCAACTCCAGGTTCCTTCCCTTTCTCCACATGCTGCAGGATGCGGATCATTTGGTGTGTCACCTTATCTGTATGAGCATAATGAAGATGATAGTAAATTTCCGACCAGTACTCATTAATTTCACTTGCTTTAAATTTCAAGATATTCGCCCCTCTTTTATATCGTATTATACGATATATTATGGCGGTTCTCCCCATTTATATCAAGACAAAAAAAACAGCCCCGGGCTGCTTTTTCTACTTGGTTAATTTACTTGACCACCGAGTTGCGATATCATCCTTTAATTGACCAATAATGCTGCTTAAATTCTTCTCGTTTTTCCAGACCGTTCCCCAAACATCATCATTTTCAAGCAGAATCCCCATGAACCAGATCCGTCTTAACGTAACGAATTTGCCGATCATTTGAACGTCTGCTTCATTAATTGTCCTAATAGATTGATAACCTTCCAGGAATCCAGCCCAGCCCTCTTTTTCCATGGATGGATAGTTATTAAGTAAGTTCCATAAGAAAACAGCAAGATCATAGGAACGGTACCCAAGAGCGCCACAGTCGAAATCAAAAGCTTCCAATCGGTTATCCTTCACATGCATATTGAAATTGTGAAAATCCCCATGGCAAAATCCATACTCAAGATTCGGTGCACTAAGTTCTTTCAAAATAGTTTCTACAGTATCTTTAAGAAACTCTTCTTCTTCACTTAATCCAAATTGACGGAATGCTGCTTGAATTCTCTCATATGGTTCCGTTGCTAAATGTTTTTGATCCAGTTGAAAGGACCTAGCGTGATTTGGGTGGAAATCATCCCAAGCGGAATGAATTTTTGCCAAACCTTCCCCTATTAATCGGCAGTTCACGGCTGAAATTTCTGGGCGATCACCTTCAGAAAAAGTAAACAATACTCCATATCTCATCCCCTCAGGTGCATTAATGGCTGTAAGATACTCGCCATCTTGTCTCGGGACTGGAGTGGAAACAGCAATCCCTTTCTTTTGAAGATGAAGAATGCCTTCCAATTCAAACAGAATGTCAGACTTTGATCTCCAATTTTTACGGTACACTCTGAATATGTATTTTTCTGAATCCGACTGGACGAAATAAGAATCATTCAATCCCTTGGTCAAAAAATGACATGCAGCTACTTCTCCTATTTCATAATCTGCCATCATTTCACGAATCGATTGATTGTCTACCAATGAATGTTTTACTGAAATTGTATACATATGAAATCTCCTATAAATCATTTAGTTTGAACCCACTATTAAAAAGTTCGACTTTCCTTGTTTAATCTCCTTTTTTCAAAAAAGGGTGTTCAAAACCCATTGGCTGGGATAACATTAATAAAAAGGAAAAATTTTCTACTTAGAGGAGATTCCTAAAGTGAAAAATAAAAAATGGAAATATGTTTTGCTTTGTCTGGCATTATGGTTCGTCGTAATTGGACTAAAAATATATGACATTTATAGAGTAAAAGGTTTAGATGAAGCTATTTCCTTTGAAAAAAGAGACATGATATATATGGGGTTTACAAAGGACAGAAGATTAGTCAAGGATAACCAGTTTTATGAATGGACTACAAAAGATCCTGATACTGCTGCGGATTTGATGGACTTTCTGAGTCAGTACAAAGTAAAAAAGGAACCTGAAGGAGGTTTTATCAATCATTTAAATGAAGGTGAATACTTTGAATTGAATATATCTAATCGAAAAGGAAAGGCAATTATAGTGCATTTTCTTGAAAATGATGTACATGTTTTTGTTGGCCATTATTACAAAGTACTGAATGGCCCAATCGACATGGATTGGATAAAGGAGTTTTCCGACAAACATAAGGAAGAAGGATTTTTGAGTGATTAATAGTATGCAAGAATTTCAATTTATCAGATTTCAAAATGAGTTGGATGATTTAGTTTCTTTTTTGACGAATAATACTTGGAAATTCCACTCCAATCCCACACCAGTCAAGGAGCAGATTGTGGAACAATACCATAATGGATGGTATCAGGATGACAGGGAAGCTTTTTGGATTGTACACGAAGAGGAAAAAATCGGACTACTAATCATCCACGATATTAATGACACCATCCCATTGTTTGATATTCGGCTTAGAAACAACTTGAGAGGAAAAGGCATTGGAACGAAAGCTGTCAGTTGGATGGTGGACTATATTTTCAGATTGCCTGATAAGAAAATAAGAATTGAGGCTTATACCAGAAGCGACAACCTGCCAATGAGAAAGACGCTTTATAAATGCGGATTTGTTAAAGAAGGTTATTTACGAAGCGCATGGGAAAATAGTGATGGAACTGTAAATGACTCGATATGCTATGCGAACATTCGGTCTGATTGGGAAAACAAGAAGACTACTCCAATTAGATTAGAAGACTTCCCGTTTTGAAATAAAAGAGGAAAAGTATGTTCATTATTATATCCCTTTCTGAAATTCAAGAAATAAACAATATGAGAAGGGCATATTCCTCCAAGAATATACCCTAATTCACTATGCGTTGAAGTGTTTTACAAATTTGATTTTTCCAGTTAAGTAGTATATCAAGTATCCCACTACATTTAATAAAGCAAATGCCAGCACCCATCCGGCATTTAATCGTTTTTGATGATAGGCATTCACAATTGCCCAAATAGCAAACAACGTCCACCACATGGCTCCTCCAACAAAGGACACCAGCACCGCCAGTTTATCAAATGTCCGCGTCTGCATCATGACAAACCATTGTTCATCTCCATTTCCATATGGATAGGATTCAGCAAAAAGCCATTTCGGCGTCCATACTTGGCGCTCATATTGATATACAGGTGTCTCTCCTTTCAGGATTCCCCCTGATTCAGCATTGAAGCTTTTATCAGGATAAATCGCCACTTCGGATATATTTTCAGAGTCATTGATTTTATCTTGAATAGCAGCCTGCATCTCATTTGTAATCGATTTTTTCCCCTCTATTATTCTAGCGATGTCGGCTGCTATCATGGACTGGTCATCCATATGATCATTTTCTTCTTTCAACAAAAATGAAAATGTGATTGCAGAAAGGCATAGGACTGAGATAGCCACATAGAGGATCCACTTTGCAAATACCCTCTGTGCTTTGAAAAGCTGGCTGACAACCGAACGCATCTCATCCTCCCCGCCAAATCGTTCGATTGCCGTTTTGACCGCTTCCTCTTCTGCCATCCCTCCCCTTTTCAACTCATCGACTGCCTCCAAAAGATGGGCTTTCATTTCGGTCTTTAATTCCTGTATTTCTTTTCGATTGCCACTTGCCTGATGGTACACAGCATCTACGAATAAATCAATTTGTTTCATTATTGATCTCCCTCCCCTAAAAATGAGTCCATCAATTGCTTGACGAATGCCCATTCCTTTCGTTTTTCCGTGAACCCTTCTTCTCCCATCGGTGTCACTCGATAATATTTCCGCCTACCCCCGGGTCCTTGTTCATCACCCCAGTAGGATTCAATCCATTCATTTTTCTCAAGCCTTTTCAAAGAAAGATAAAGTGTACCTTCTTTTAATTCAAATTGATCTTTGCTTCGTTCGCGGACGAGCTTCGCTAATTCATATCCATATAAATCTTTCTTTAAAAGGAGCGCTAAAATGATTGTATCGATGTGCCCCTTTAAGACCTCTTTATTTACTTCCAAAAATTCCACCCCCTGGAAATAATATAATTTATATTACTCTATAATGCAAGGTATTTAGTAAAATAAAAATCCAACCCATTGTAGTATGGATTGGAATATATCGTTTCTAAGACCAATGCAAAGGGTATTTGATCCCTGGCGGAAGTTTAGTCTTACTGTCGCCTTTGGCAGCATTGATTTGAACTTGTGTCAGAAACAGGCTTTTGCTGAAGTCAGCACCTCTCACATCAGCATCACGCATATCTGCACCAATCATTTCTGCCATGCGGAAGTCTGAATCTCTAAGATCTGCGGCAATTAGATAGGCTCCTCTAAAATTTGCTCCCCTAAAATCAGAAGTCTTTAAATTTTTACCCATTAAATCTGCACTCCGGAAATTCATCTTCTTTTTTGGATTTAGATGATAAATTTCTAGAGCTTCCTTCCTCACCTGTTCACCTGCCCTTACCAGCAGCTCATTCACTCGGAATCGATGTAAAACAACATCAATTCGGAGAATATCTTCAGATTCCTCCAATGTCAATGCTTCTGTCTCTTTACTCATGTTTAATAAATCTGCATGTATTTTCCGGCATGCTTCAATAGATAGAGCTTCATTCAAATACCAAAGCATCTCGTGGAGCTGGTGCACGACAGGGAAAACTTTGAACATCATTTCTGCTTTTTCGGATGTTTCTCTCCAGGATTCCCCTGCAAACGTGAATTGAGAAACTTTTTGTCCTGCCCCAAAGCATTCAAATACTGTACATCCTTTATACCCATTTTCTCTTAAGTCCCCATGAATGCTGCATCGGTAATCTTTTTGTAGATTAGAGCACGGTTCACCGCCATCTTTATTACATGGAAAATCAGCTGATTTCCCAAATGGCAATGCTACGCAGCACAAACCAAAGCAATTTTCACAATCTGCCCGCAACTGGGTTACCTCTTTTAGTTTCATTAAATAGTGCACTTCCTTTTAATTCTTCCAAATTAGC
This sequence comes from Falsibacillus pallidus, assembly GCF_050990905.1. Lineage (GTDB taxonomy): Bacteria > Bacillota > Bacilli > Bacillales > DSM-25281 > Falsibacillus > Falsibacillus pallidus_A. The sequence continues at coordinate 1,750,819 of NZ_CP158866.1, read as the reverse complement.
ACATCTATAATACTAGCATAAAATCCCTTTTTATCCTGTGCAAATCATTATGATATTTCCATCTGGATCCACAACTTGAAAATATGAAAAATCATCAAACCGGACAATTTCTGAAACAATTAGATATCCCAGCTCTTTAACATAGTCGTACCCACGATTGATATCATCTGTATGAAAGTTAAAGATGGGATATGGACTTGGATTCAGCTTTTTCTTCATCCCCTTCGGACCAGCATCCAACGTTAATCCGGTGTGACTATCAATTTCAATATTGTAGACCGGTGGATGAATATCCTGCTCGCGGATACGAAGGCTGAGCAATCGGCTGTACCATCTGACAGATTCATGGAGATTAGAAACATGGACAAAAACGGTATTCATTTTGTTTAAGATAGGATTTTTCATAAGAAGCACGCTCCATTTCATTTAATTTTCATCTAATTAAACGAGTTTTAACGAAAAAATTATACGCGGGATTAAATTTTTTATAAAATGGGTTTGACTATAACGCAGCGTAAAGGTGTAAAGTGAAATTGTCAGGAGGTGAGCACATGGAGTATACGGTTCAGAAACTGGGGAAATTGGCTGGAATCAGCGCCAGGACTCTAAGGTATTATGATGAGATTGACCTTCTTAAGCCGGCAAGAATCAATTCATCTGGATATCGAATCTATGGGCAGGGTGAAGTCGATCTGCTGCAGCAAATCCTCTTCTATCGGGAGCTTGGCCTTTCCCTTGAAACCATCAAAGAAATCATAGCATCACCGGAATTTGACAGCGCAAAAGCATTGAATGAACACCGTGAACAACTCCTTGACAGACGTAAGCAGCTGGACCTCCTCATCCAAAACGTGGAGAAGACCATTGCAGAAAAAGAAGGGAGAACCACCATGTCAAACAAAGAAAAATTCGAAGGCTTCAAGAAAAAAATGATAGATGAAAATGAAGAGAAATATGGAAAAGAAATTCGAGAAAAATACGGGGATGAAACAGTAGACCAGTCCAATCAAAAAGTAATGAATATGACTGAAAGCGAGCATGAAGAAGCAAACAAACTCGCGGTAGAACTGCACCAAACCCTTGCAGATGCATTCAAGACAGGAGATCCTGGAGGAGAATTGGGGCAAAAGGCAGCAGAACTGCATAAGAATTGGCTGATGATTTACTGGAATTCCTATAGTAAAGAAGCACATGCTGGGCTTGCCCAAATGTATGTGGATGATGAACGCTTCACTGCCTACTACGACAAGGAGCAGCCAGGGACAGCAGCTTTCCTCAGGGATGCCATCCATATTTATACCGGAATGATAAAATAATGAAAAGCCGGCAGAGGATTGATCACCCTTTGTCGGCTAACTTGATTTACTCGAAATTTAGGCAGAATTACTAGAACAACGATGCTTTTTGCTAGAACTGCCGAACATTTTGCTAGAAACTCTAACATTTTTACTAGAACATCCCCCACCAGAGACAAAATCCCTAGTAAATACCTTGAAAATTCACCGCATTCATCTTCAACCCGAGCTCAACAGCTGCAGCATTCAGCAATTCCCAAGAAAAACAGTAAAATTTCCAATAAACAATCCTGTCTTCTTCTATTTCAATGAAGTGGATGTTGTTTAGATAATCCCCATCATCCTTTATCTCACTTTCAACCACAACTGTCCGGCCCCAAAGCTCCGCAATTGAAGCACGAAGAGAGCCTTGTCCCGCAGCCACTTGCGTCCAGTCATTCAAGGAATTCTTTAATGTTTCATCTTTTCCATATTCAATTCCGGCATGCGTGATTTCTGTGACAACATTTTCATCCAACAGGGCTGCAATGAGATTCGGATCTTTTTTTTCAAACCCTTCCAGCAATCGTTCAAGTGTGGCAGAATTTGCGGAGCTGTCTTGCACATTCAACTGTTCCTCACTAGGTAAATCGTTATTTAGCTCAGAAAGAACCACCCGAGCTCGATTGATATTGGCATATACAGCACCTTGTGTAGAACCAAGTATCTCCGCAGCCTCTTTTGCACAAAATTGAAAAACATCTACAAGCAGGAGAGATGTATACTGTTTTGGAGTCAAGCGGCGAACCAAGTAATCAAGGCTCTCAATCACTTCTAGATTATTTGATGCATCGGTATCCTGCTTCCATTCAATTTCATATCCTCCAGCAATAGCTGCCTTCCCTTTTCTGCACTGATCGATCCAAAGGTTTGAAGCAATACGAAATAAATACGCTTTCAAATTCAATTCCTGAAAAACTTTTGTCAGCATCGAAAGTGACTTCAATAATGTTTCCTGCACTAAGTCCTCTGCATCCCACGGAGAGCCTGTTAGCCGGTAGCAATACCACCATAAGTCCTTTCGAAATGGCTCAATGGTTCTCTTATATTCCTTTTCAACGGAGCGCATCTTCTCACTCCATGAAACGACGGACTGATCTTTCATTCTTTATACCCCTTTGGTTTACATAATAATATTATATTAAACTTTTAAACTTTTCACCCTACTTACTTCTTCACCTCATACTCCAATTCCTCTCAACATAAAAAACCTAAACCAAATTGGTTCAGGTTCTATCAGGGTCATCCTTGAATAATGCGATAATTGAAAAAAGAAGCCCCGTTATGAAAAATGATAGCGTTACGATCCAATGGAACAGATAAAACGAAAAGAGCGTCGATACAAACATGAACATCAGCCATAGCAGCGGTTGGCGTTTTCTAAATTTGTCCAGCATTTTTTTGGCTCCAATAATAATTCTCCAATGCTTCGGCCAACGCTTCCATGGAACGGTCCAGTTCAGCCCGGTTATTATCTACTCCGCCCACTTCCACTAACATCGATCTCGAAGATAAGTCCTGGTTATAAACGCCGTCCCCCATGGATTTATTTTTCAAAAGAACGCCCCTGCTCAATCCAGGATAATGGGCTTCCAAATACGTATGCAGTTTTTCGGCAAATGCCAGGTTTTCTTTATAGGATTTATGCTCCTCTCCTACAATGAAATAAAGCCGTGCATAGCTTTTGTCATTAATGGCAATGGTTGTATCCTCTCTTCTTAGGGAATCACGATGAAGATCGATGAACATCTTTAAACTTTTCTCATCTGCCATGGCTTCTTGAACGACAGACCTGGAGAGCTGGTAGGATTGATTGGTCGTCAACCCCTTCCCGTGGAGCTTTTCCGCCATATTATCCCGATCATGTTCAGCACCGATTCCATTTTGGTCCAGCGCATCCGCTAAGGTGGTCCCCGCTGAAATAATGTTCAAATCAGGATTGGAGCTGACTGCATCGTTTGGTTTTTTGGCATTTGGTAAAAGCGGCAGGAAGGATTCCCAGCTATGCGAGTGATAAATATAAACCACCTTCTCCAAATTCGGATGAGCGGGTGGATTTGCAGCTGGATTTCCACTTCCTGTTGGCTCCTCATCATTGAGGAGGACATCCATCGGTGGATTAGATTCAACAGGGAGATTTGTAAAATTGCTCCCCTTTCCAGCGATTTGGATCTTCGTATCAAAATTGGCGAAGCCCGGAAGCTCCCTGCCTAAGAGAGAACGAATATCATAAGGCTTTACATTGGTCGCCATCATGAAGCTCATTTGACTGAGTGAAGTGCTTCCTTCTTCGGGAGCTGGAAACGCATGATTTTCACTCATAAAACTATGTGCATACAGCTCAGACGCATTAATATTCTTCAATAGTGATGACATATATTCAGAAGAAATTTTGTTGGCGGCAAGGCCAGAAATGCTTGATGCAAGCATGAAAAAGAATAGTATCATAACAACAATCATCATGATTTTTTTGGAGTACCATCTCAGCTGTCCCAGCATCATTTTTCCCACCCCCTATAAAAAGGTATGCGGATCTGCGGGGGTTATGAAAAAGGAAATTTGTTATGGGAGGCACAGTGCAAAAAAGCTGATCCATCCAAAAGGATGATCCGCTTTCAAATTTCTTCCTGTATCTGCTGCTAGCTGGATCTTCTCATATGAATCGGCTTTCTCATTTTCGCTTTTGATCCAGAACGTTTTCTATAATAGGTAAATAGGTTCCCTAAACAGAGACCAATAAATAAATACAATAATCCTCCTGAAAGTGCATAAATAAGCGTGCCTATAGCGCCCGTTAGAAAACCATATATTATTTGATCCTTATCCTTGGCAGGAGATGTCGGAAGATCTGTCAGCATAAAGAATGCAAAAAATAATGTTGCATTAATAAATGGTGGTCTAAAGGCATCTGCTGCTAAGGTAGAATGGAAAAAACCCATGATTGCCAATAGAAGAAATGATGTCCCTAAAAAAGTAAAGACTTGAGGGAATTTATGCACACGGTTGACGATGATATACCCGCCTATCAGCAAAAGGAGAATTGTCCATGACGTAAGATCTCCAAATGCCCCCCACCAGCTCTGGCCGGTTCTGAAAAGAAGGTACGATAACAGCAATCCTACTGCTGCAGGATTAAAGATGGGTTTATTCTTATAGGCAATAAAATGTTTTGATAAAATGGCAAGTACAGCCGTAGAGGCAATTACCCACATGGAAGCTGCCGTACTCGAAACTAGTGCGATAATCAAACCTGTGATTACGGCACCATCCGGAACTGTCCACTTCCTTCCTCTTTTTTTGATATTCAGGGCTGCATCAACCACAACCCCTGCAATAACTGCCACTAATGCATTTTTGAACCCACCCATGTCTTTGTAGCCTATTGTTGCAAAAATAAGAAAACTGATCATTGCAATGACCACATATCCTTTAGGGGTTTTAACCCATTTTTTAAATGTCATCTTTGTTTCCCCCCACCTTTACAATATTTAAATCCGATGTAATTAACAGCCCCGCTGCACCCGCTGATTTCAATAATGTATCCGCTTCTTCAGCCTCCAATAGGAAGCATGACGTAGAAAGGGCATCCGCCAACATTGCGGAAGGAGCAATGACCGTTGCACTTACCCATCGATTAGGTGAGCGTGTTGTTTCTGGAAGGATAATATGGTGGTTTTCAGGACTATCCTCATTCTTTCTTTCATAACTACCACTCGTGCAAAGGGCCTGATTTGAGATATCAAGTACTTGGATGACCTCAGCAGCTTTTGCCGGATGTTGTATACCGATTCTCCACGGGGTGTCCTTTTGCTCCATCCCTCCTGCATATACGTCTCCACCGGCATTTACGATAAACCCCTCAAACTCGTTTAGTTCAGCTGCTGCCAAATCAATCGCAAATCCTTTTGCAACAGCTCCCAAATCCATTATTAGAGGATTTTTTAATTGTAAGCTCATGTTGGATTCATCAAGAATGATATCCTTATATGTGCCGGTTGAATCCGCGGGATCCGTAGAAATTCGTTCTCCCGTTAAATAATTTTGGTCAAATCCATTTTGTTCCATGGCCTTGCCGATGGAGGGGTCGAACCTTCCACCCGTCGCATTTGCTACTTCTAAAGCGAACTTTAAAGGACCAAATAAATAGGGGCTGATATTTACTGCTTTTCCTGCTACGCTGCATGCACGCATTAATTCACTCTCTGGATTAAAACGGCTGCAGGCTTGTTCCACTTTGCGAAAATGCTCAAAAGCCCGCTCAATAGCAGCTTCTGCCTCTTTTTCTGCAGCGCCATTCCAAGTTGCAATCTTAATTTCTATCAATGTATCCATAAATAGTTTAATTTTTCTCATCATATCCCCTACGAATTTTCGGCTTGACTCAGCGCATCCTGCACCGCATTTTTAAAAGCTTCAGTACTGTATGTGGCCCCTGAAACATTTTCGACGTTATAACTTTGCTCAGCGACAACTTGATCAGGAAGATTCACGACATCGTCTTCTGAATAGTGCATACCCCAATCACTGATTTGAACATCAACGATCTTATCTTTCTTTAAGGTCACGGATACTTGGATTTCTCCTCTCCTGTTCATTCCCATTCCGGTATAGGTACCATCTCTGTATTGCTGTTTCGGAGTTTGGATCGTTTCACTAGTGATCGAATTTGTTTTATCTTTATTAGTACTGGATACTTGTCCATTTGTCTGCTTATTTAAAAACTCGTATTGTGCGGATTCCGTTTTGACAGCGTCCTGTTCCGTTGTATAAAAACCGCCTGCATACACGGCAGCAACGGCGGCGCTGCAGAGAACAACCCATTTTTTGTCCATCTTCCCCATCTGAATCCTCCTTGGCATCATTTGTCTGATACACCAAGCATAAATGTCCACTTTTAAAATTTCTTTAAAAATACACTTTTAATTAAATTGACTGCTTATTACTTAATAATCCAAATAGCAAAAAGACCCGCATTTCTGCGAGTCATTATGTCTTGGTGTGATGTAAGAGTGGAAGTTTAATAATAAATTCACTGCCTTCATTTAGCTTTGATACTGCCGTTATCTGTCCTCCGTGAGCTTCTACAATTCATTTAGCGATGGATAGGCCAAGTCCTGAACCACCGGTCGACCTGTTTCTCTCTTTTTCACTTCGATAAAAGCGATCAAAGATATAAGGCAAATCATCCTCGGAAATGCCTTTCCCATTGTCTTTAATTTTTATGGTCAAATGGCCGCTGCCTTCCCTTTTACACATAACCAAAATTTGTCCACACTGGTGACTGTATTTAATGGCATTATCCAATAAGATAACAAATAATTGATGGATCCGCTCTTTATCTCCAAAGCAGTAAATATTTTTTTCTATTGATTTTTTCAATTTCAATTCTTTCATATCAGCAATCGGCTGGAACTGCTCCACTAAACTTTCAAGCAGATTATCCATTGCGAAAGAGCTTGGATTAATCTGCTGTTCATTGGAATCGTATCTTGCCAGCGTCAATAAGTCGCCCACCAGCTTGCTTAACCGCTTCACTTCTGAAAGACCATTATAAATGCTCGTTATTTCCTCTTCGATTGTGCGGGTTGGATGCCTGAAGAGCCTTTCTAATTGCGTCTGAATAATGGCAAGGGGGGTTCGGAGTTCATGCGAAGCATCCCCAACAAACTGCACCTGTTTTTCCCACGATCTTTGGATGGGAATCAAGGCTTTGTTGGCAAGGAATAAGCCAGCTACAAACGAAATTGCAAGCCCGATTACACTGCCAAAAGCAATTAGCAGAAGAAGTTTTTTCAACACCTTCTCCTCAGGATCTATGTTATAAACAAGCTGTACAGTGGCTGATGAAGGAACTTTTTTCGGTTCGGATTTCTTTACTTTATGTTTAAGTATCCTATAGGTGTGGCCCCCAATAGATTTCGTTCTTACCTTCTTATCATCATTCGTTGGCTTTAGCGAGGCCAATTCTTTGCTGTAAAAGGCTTTTTCCGGAAAACTTTTGAGCAGGTTCCCTTTCTCATCCCAGAACAAATATGTTACCTTGCGCTCCGTTTCCCTCTCTTTTTCCTCTGACTTTATTTCATTTGAGTTCTGTACCAGGAAAGACTCCTTATGACGCAGCCGGTCGTCAATCGAAGAATAAGAGATTCTTTCCATAAACAAGTACAAGCTAAAGCCCAAGATGGTAAGGACAATAAAAAATACAAGTGTAAAAAGCGAGACTAATTCAAATTTAGTTTTGCGGAACATTTACTTCTCCTTTTAGCATAAATCCAATCCCACGGACGGTGACAATCCAATGATCCATTTGAAAGGGAACAAGTTTTTTTCGGAGGTGGTGAACATATACATCCACGACATTCACTCCTGCCTCTGAGCTGAATCCCCAGATTCGATTAAAGATTTGATCACGCAGAAGAATCTGCTCCCTATTTAAAATAAAGAATTCAAGCAATCGAAATTCTTTTATTGTCAAATTCAGTTTTTCTCCATTTATAAAGGCATCATGGTCAATTATCTTGATTGGTCCATAGCCAATTTCCGCTTCTGCCATATCTCCTTTTCCGCGGAGGAGTACTCTAATGCGGGCGAGCAATTCTGGTCCGGCAAACGGCTTGATTAAATAGTCATCGGCTCCTGCATCAAGCCCTTTGACCCTATCCGTGACACTGTCTTTAGCAGTCAAAAGCAAGATAGGCGTCTTTATAGCTTGTCTTCTCAAAGATTGTACAATCGAAAAACCATCCATCTCAGGAAGCATAATATCAAGGATGATTGCGTCATAAATATTCTGTTCCGCAAGCATTAGACCATCCATGCCGGTATAGGCAGCATCCACATCATATTTTTCTTCTCTTAATAAATCTGCAATCCCTTCAGCTAACATTCTCTCATCATCAATGATTAGTATTTTCATCTTTGCCTCCAAATTCTTTACCTGCTCCTATTTTATCCTTCCATTATTAAAATATCTTTAAAAATGGATGGGCAGTGAATCAAAATTGAAAATACATAATAAAAAAGTACATCACTAGTAATAGCGATATACTTTGGGAAGCTATATTCATACACAATGTAATTAAACCACCGGTATTGCGATGAATAATGTCCTCCATCTAAAGATTTTCATACTTCAAGCCGGCTAAGAATATGTTCAGTAATTTCATTGACACTCAATTTATCCGTTTGTATATACTCATCAAATGTTCCGGAAGCAAAACCAGACAGGCCTTTCTCTATTTGCTGGAAGCACCAATTCCCTTCTTCTTCCCCTCTTTTCAAAAGCCGATCAGCAATGGTTTCCTTTTCACCCATTAAACAAAAATGATGTGTTTTGTCGTCTATTTTCTTGAACCCGTTATAAATGTATTCAAATCGTTCCTGATTATAAATCGTCATCGGAACAATCAATGTTTCGTGATATGTCTCCATCAATTCTTCAGCCACTTTCACGACAAGTTTTTTCCACATGATGTAGTCCTGAAAGTCCCCGGTCTTGGCCTCATTTTGCCTGATTTCTAAAGGAATCATTTCCCGGAGCAAATACCCTACCATTTCCGGATCAAAAAGAATACTTCCACTGATTCTGCTCTTCAATTCCTCAGCTACACTCGTTTTTCCAACCCCAAAAGCCCCATTGATCATAATAATCATCGTTCTGCACGCTCCAAATAAACTGAAATTTTCTTTATAATTTCTTGATAAAATTCCTCTTCATGAGGGACAAATGCTTCTTTTCCTACGGTTTCCTTCATTATAAATGCCTCTCCGTCTTTTGTATGGCAGAAGCCTTCTATATGAACATTAAGGCTTTTTCCCGTCCAAAGCTCCCTGAATTTGCTAAATTCAATTCTGACGATACCTGCAACTTCCTCTTTTTGAAGTTCATAGTTATTGATTGGTCCTTCTTGTATGTAAAGATATGTATGTGCCCGTTCCCGATCAATCAGATCACCACGCACCACTTCATAGGGGATGACACCTAATGGAATCAATTCACTCAAGGCTAGCTCAATTCCGACTTCTTCCTTCACTTCACGAAGCCCATCGGACACAGTTTCGTCTGCAAGCAGGTGCCCCGCCGTTGTAATATCCAATAGATTAGGATAATCTTTCTTATCTTCACTTCGGAGCTGAAGGTGGATGTAGTCCACTTTATTCTCCCTTGTCACAAACCAACAGTGAAACGTTTCATGCCAATGGCCAAGCCGGTGGATTTCTTCCCTTGGTGCAACCCCTAATTCGGTACCATTTTCATCAACGATTTTAATTAATTCAGTTTCCATGTGATGCACCTGCTTTGATTTCAAAAGTTATAATTCCAAATAAACTTCATACTTGAGCTATCTCTCAAGAATTTGATAATCTTTCGTCTTTTCAACTGCAATATTATTTATTTCAGCAAAAGAAACAAGATTTTCATAAACTTCTGCTGGTTTAAAACGAATAATCCTCAGTCTCATTCCTTGTACTGGACATATTGAAATACATCTTGATGCCCACCCTGTACGTTTACATTTGATTATCTTAATGTCACTAGAAGTTAGACTGCGGCAATAAATTATTGCGAAAAAAAACTTCACTCGATATATGATTTTTTCATTTGTGATTTCCAACTCAAAATCAATTAATAACAGAATTGCTGTCAAAATTGCTACAGCTATATCAAACAAGAATCCTGTAATATCAACATCGAGAAGCATACTTTGAATACATAAAAGTATAAGAATAGTAAAAAGAGGCAATCGTTTCAATTCAGCAGAATAGATCATTTGCACCCCAGCCTCTCCCTATTACTTACTCAGTTCCATTGCTGTCGCTATCAGCATAATATTGGACAACTTTTTCATACAGAACCAACTCCTGTTGTCCTTTTTCGGTCAGGGTGTAAACCCCGCGCTGCACGCGCTCGAACCAGCCTTCATAATTTTTACTCAAAATGGAGGTGGTCTTATCACCCGTACCTAAATCGCGCAGCCCTTTTGGAGACATTGGCCCATTTTCCTTCAGGAGGTGGGCAATTTGAATGCAGTTTTCTTTATAGGCAGTGACAATTTTTGTTTTGGTGCTGCCCCCTACATTATAGTCGCCGTTTCTGCCTTGGATTTCCTGGATAATCTGCTTTCGTTTCCGCTTATTTTGCTGCCTGGTCTTTTTCCGGTCAAATGGCTGCGGCTCAATTCTCACTTCTGCTTTAGGGGCGCTTCCCTGAAAAGAGACGATAATCAAACCAAGTTCCAATCGTCTGATTAAATGACACAGGTCCTTCCACTTTTTCGAAAACAAACTGTACTTCGGCTTTGGTATCCCTATATAAACCTGGTCCGCTGCCTTTTGTCTCTTAGCTGCCTGTATAAGTAGATCGACGGTCATGTTCAGCTTCAATTCCACAACGAGCAATTCATCATCCTTGATTGCTGCAATATCACAATGCTTCACTTCACCATATACATCGTATCCCTGTTTGACAAAATACTTCCTGATCGGCTCATATAGATCCGCTTCAAGCCGCTTTTCCTGCTGTTTTTTCATATGTATCGCAACCTTCTATATTTGTATAACTGTTTTATATCTATCAATTCTTTATAGATACCTATAACTTTATCAAAACTATCAATCACTATTCCTATTATATCACTCACACTATTTTCCTGACTAAAAATTCCATAAATCCGACTGGAATTAATTAAAAAAACGCCAAATAAATGGCGTCTCCTCATTCTTCATTATACTCCTGATTTTTCATTTCAGTCATATCCCTCACCCCCGTATGGGCATAGGATTTAGTTGAACGCTTTAATTTATACGCTTTTGAATAGCGCTCCATTTCTTCTTGCTGCTCTTTCCATAAATGCAATCAAGATAAGAGAAATGAGTAAATAACCAATCCCGATACTGAACTCTTTCATTAATAAAGGAGCAATGGCATAGGATTCTAAACCAAAAATCCCTCTCAATGCCTCAATACTATTTGTCAATGGAAGCATCCTAGCGATACTCTCCAATGGCCCTGGTAGAAAATGAACGGCAAAGTTGGCACCGCACAAAATCTGAGTGACCGCAAGTACGATGTTCAAATACAAATTTGGATTTTCTACTAAAAGACTTACAGCTGCAAAAATCATTGAGAAACTCATCATGGAAAACAAGGTGATGACCATTAAAACAAAAAGTGTTCCAGCCTTCATCAAAGGCATCTCAAGTCCAAACAAGAAATGTCCAATAACCAAGCCAGCAGCAAATACGAATGACGAATCCAAGAAAGGTACAATGGCCTTCCTCAAAATGATTAATAATGTCGATGTAGGAGATGCAATGCTCAGCTCAAGTGTTCCGAATCTTCTCTCCATCCTGAACATGTTCAAAAAGTTGATGGACATTGTTTGAAACGTATAGAAGGCAATATTTCCGATTACGACGAATTTTATAAATTCTGATCCTATAACAGAACTGACCAAGGCGGCATAAAACAAGTAATGAATAATCGGATCAATAAGTCTGAACAGGATAAATAGTTTTACGGATTGAAAAGAATAGATTGCCTTATAATTTATATTGGTAAACCCGTATTTATACAGCAGCATTAGATCGCCCCCAAATTTCCTTTTTGGCGTATGATGTTCTCTATCCTCTTCACGATAAAATAAGAAGCAGCCAAGTAAACAAGGCTTACCAATACCGCTATAATCAATGAAGTATACATGTTTGGCGAGAGCAGCAATGATTCATGCACAGCTTTGATACTCCAGGTCATCGGTATCAAGTAGGAAATAAACCTGAGTGCTAAAGGCAAATGATCAACTGGAATCAAGACCCCGCAAATCAAAATCATTGGCATTAGGATTAAATTTTGAAAATCAAACGCGTTTTGAAAAGCTACGAAAACGATAGCCAATATCAATCCAGCAACACTCAATGAAAAAACAAGGACGAGTACAGTTAAAAAGAATAGTGAATAATCTTCAACCCCTATTGAAAAATGAAAAATGAACTTGGCGTATACAAAGCTTAAAATCATGGAAATGAGTGCAATTACTGAATTGCTGATGGTTTTTGAAAGTATGATTTTGAACAAAGACACCGGTGCAGCAATTAAAAGCTTTAAAGTATCGCTCCATTTCTGTGATATTAGCGAAGATCCTGAAGAATATAAAACATAGCTCCACATACTGATCAACGCCGATGCCACCACAAATTTATCTGACTGGATGTCACCTCTTACTTGCTTCAAAAAATAAAAAATAGTCAAAAACATAAAAGGCTGAAAAAACAGCAAAAATTGATACATTCTGTTATTGAAGTTCGTGAAATATTTAACTTCCCTTATAAGCAGCCAAACAGAGTTCATGCCATCACCCAACATCCTTCATATGATGGACGTAAGCATCCTCTAAAGAGATATCCTTCTTCCGCAGTTTCAATACCATACCATATCTGCCAAGATGGTCTGAAATTTTCTCTGTATTCGACTCATCGACCTCGAAGTTAACTGTATAAAATGGTTCTTTGATTGCCTCTATTTCCACATTCGTAAAGAAGCTGTCTCTTTTTAAACCCTCTGCATCAGATAGATTCATAGTAGCCTCGTATAATTTAAGATGGTTGCAGCTATCTTTTATCTCCTCGGGATTGCCTATCATACTCAGCTTCCCATTTTTAATGAATGCAATCCGATCACAAAGCTCATCAGCTTCCTGCATATAATGTGTGGTTAAAATGATTGTAATTCCATTACTTGAAAGTTTCTTAACTAAATCTCGCAATAGCCTTGCCCCTAATGGATCCAATCCAATCGTCGGTTCATCCAAGAAAAGGATTTGCGGCTCATTGATCAAACATCTGGCAATATGAAGCCTTTGGGTCATTCCCTTTGAATAAGTATGTATTTTCTGACCTTCATTATCCTTTAATTCCACTAATTCTAGCAGCTCACTAATTAATTGTGTTTGTTCTTTGTTCTTTATTTTGTATAGGGTACAGAAGTAGTGCAGATATTCCCTCGCCGTAAGCCTCCCATATACCCCTCGTTCCCCTCCGTAGACAAAATTGATTTTATCCCTGATCTTGCGGCTTTCGGTGACAACATCATAACCAAGAACCTTCGCATTGCCTCCTGTTGGCAGAAGAAGGGTTGTCAATATTTTAATTGTTGTTGTCTTCCCTGCTCCATTTGGTCCAAGCAGTCCAAATACCTCTCCTTTATAAACTTCAAAAGATACATCATCTAAAGCCTTTTTCGTCCCCTTCTTTATCTTGTAGGAACGGGCCAGGCCATTTACCTCAATCACCTTTTGCAAAAACCTCACTCCCTCCATATATCTCATAACATCTTACAATATTACCATAAATTATCATTTTGTGTTTAGAATTTTCAGAAATTTAAAGAAGTAAACCAAAAGTGACAGGCACGCCCCGATTTTTGTCGATTAAAAAAACCCCTGATTCAACAGGGGCTTTACTCGTAAAATAATTTTTAAAATGTAAATTGCTGAACCAGCTTGTTTAAGTTGGCTGACTCTTTTTCAAGCATCCTCGCACTGTTTGCCACTTCTTCCATCGAACTGCTCGACTGTTCTGAAGTAGCTGTCACTTCTTCCACTCCAGCAGCGGTTTCCTCAGATACAGAAGCGATTGTATCAATGGAGGCATTGATGCCCTTCGTATTATCCAACAGTTCAAACATGGACGAAGACATCGCTGCTACTTGATTCGTGGTATTTTCAATTGTTTCTTTCAATAATTTAAATTTCTCGCCAGTCACATTGATTTGCTTCGTTCCATCAGATACTAATTGATAGCTGTCATTCAGTCTATCTACCACTTGCTTCGATTCATTTTGAACATCTGACACGATGGACGTGATATTCGTAATGGATTGAGTGACCTGGTCCGCTAATTTCCTAACTTCATCTGCCACCACAGCAAAGCCTCTGCCGTGTTCACCTGCACGCGCCGCCTCAATGGCAGCATTCAAGGATAGCAGGTTTGTCTGTTCTGATATTTCCTTTATGACTTGTACCAAATCAGTAATCTGTCCGGTTTTTTCGTCCAATCCTTTGACCATGTTTAATGACGATTTAATTTGACTGTCTATCTCGTTCATTTGTTTAACAGATTGAATCATATTCTGAGTACCATCACCGGTAATTTCCAACATCTGTTTAGAGTTTTCCTTTACATTTTCGCCTTCCATTGCTGCGTTCATGATGCTTTGTGAAAAGTCGCTCATTTTTTCCAGCAGGCTAGAAGCTGAATGGGCTTGTTCTTCTGCACCACTCGACAATTCCTGCATAGTCGATGCGATTTGAGTGCTTCCCATCCCAACCTCATCAGCATGCTGAGTCAGTTCTTCGCTCTGGCTTGTCACTTGGTCGGATACACGTGTAATTTCAAGCATCATATCCCGAAGCTTCTTTTTCATATGATTCATCGAATTGAATAATTGCCCGATCTCGTCTTTTCTTTTCACTTCAAGGGTTTCAGTGGAGAGATTACCATTGGCAAGCTGCCCCATCTGTAATGTAACTTTTTTAATAGGAGCTGCTAAATGTCTTGAAAAAAGAATGGTAATAATGCTTCCAATGATTAAAGAAGCAGCCAATGTAATCAACAGCATCAATAAAATGGAATTAGCCGATTTGTTAAAGTCCATTTGATATGTACCCGCTGAAATGACCCATCCCCAGTTTGGATCCACTTCACTGTATGTAGTTTTTGGTTCTATTGCATTCGGATCATTCGGAAGCGGCCATTTATAGGTGACAAATCCACCTCCGGTTTGTGCTTTTTTAACAAGGTCATGGATAAAATACTTGCCTTCTTCATCTTTTGTATCCCATACATTTTTGCCCTCCAGAGAGGGATGAGCAAGTTCATTTCCATTTGCATCAAGAACAAAGAAATATCCGTTGTCCCCTAAATCTATCTTATTTGCAATTTTACGTTTTCCATCAGATTGTTTCGGACCAATTAAAGCCTCTTTAAATTTCTCTTGGGCTTCTTCCTCGGTCAAATGGCCATTTTGGACTTCGCCATTTAACGTATCAGCAAGCCTGACCGCCATTTTAACCCCATTTTTTAAATTCGTTTCACCTAAACTGTTAAGATGATCCTTTGCTTGAAAAAATCCAACAAGACCTATAATAAGTGCGGGAATGACAAGTAACAGGAAAGATACGCTGATCACTTTCCATTTGATTGTTTTCATTCTCTAATGATCCTCCTCTGAATAAATAAATGTTTGTCTTGGAAGAAAAGAATGAAAATCTCTCATTTTCCTCCCCGCCCTTATATCGACACAATCGCACTCATCTTAACAGTTTTTTTAAAAAAGAATAATTTCTATGTATATACACTTTTTAGAACATTGTAAAAATAATTAATTGCATAAATAAAAGCCTGGCACAAAAATGCACCAAGCTCGAACTTTTTAAATCTCCTTAGAAGAAAACGGCAAAAACAATTTCACTCCGCGCTTATTGGCCGGGAGGAATTTCATATCTGCGATTAAATGGCTTATGTACCCCGCGAGGCAGGCTGCGAATGCACCTTGCATTCCTATGGAAGCTTCAAATTTGCTGGCGATGACGCCAAAAAAGATCACTCCCAGGATGGAATGGGTGTAGCTTCTATGCGGGATTAGCGATGCTCCAATGATGTAGATCCCGAGAAGCCAGAGCCAGTTTTCCCCCAGTGAATATCCCGCAAGCAGTACGCCAATCCCCGTCATGGTCAGCATCCGCCGCTGGGTTAGAAAGGATGAGAGTACGATGACTCCTACCCCTGCACATATCCCTTTCCACTTATCGAATCCGCCATCTAAGTAGCTGTAAATGATGAGCAGTGCACCCACAACCTGGGCGATTGTCCGAAATACTTTATGTGAGATCGTAATTTTATTGGTCAATACACTGTCGATATCCATATCCGGCATCAAGCCCGAGATGCCTCCAAGACCTGCTAGCATTAGATTGGTCGACAAGTCAAAATGCTGTGTGTTCCCGATGATGAATCCTGCTGCTGTTCCAATTGCTAAATGTGCTGTGCCTTTCAAACCTTTTCACCTTTTTTCTTGATGTTTGGGATGAGTTGATAAATCCATCCTTTTTCTGCAGTATGACTATCATTATTCCTTAATTGGAAGAAAAAAACTATCGCACAACATACCTATTCTATCAAGAAAAATGGCAATCTCCTTCCTGACTTTTCCTACTTTCAGCCCCTTATCCTACTTGCCGTATGCAATCAGGAGCATGGCCAATAGCGCGCTTCTGATCGGCATCTCATGCCAGATGAGATGTTCATGTTCGGCGTGGGCGCCGTCACCTACAGGACCCAATCCATCCAATGTAGGGGCAAGCGGTGCGGTGAAGTTCCCATCGCTGCCCCCACCTGTTTCCCGTTCTTCAAGGGTAAACCCGAGCTGTTCCTCAGCAATTTTTTTAGCAGTCAAATACATCTCTTCGGTATCTTTTGTCCGTTCAAACGTCGGCCTGTTGATGCCCCCTTCAACTGTGATCTTCGCTTTAGGATTGACCGGCGTCAATTGCTGAATCAACGGAAGGAGCCTGTCAAATTCCTTCTTCGATTTAACTCGAAGGTCGATGTCTGCGATTGCCTCCGCTGCCATGACGTTACCAGTAGTGCCGCCGTGGACTGTCCCGACGTTCACCGTCGTTCCAATCGATAAATCCGTCAAACTGTGGAGATAGAGGATTTGATGAGCCATTTCTTCAATTGCGCTGACGCCTTTCTCTGGATCGACCCCGGAATGGGCAGGGATCCCTTCCACTTTCATTTTAAACATTCCCACTCCTTTTCGGGATGTCTTCAAGGCTCCATCCATGGATGGCTCCAACACGAATACCCGCTCACTTTTCGCTGCTTCTTTCTCAATCAGTTTCTCAGATGATGGACTGCCGATTTCCTCATCGCTGGTAAAAAGCCAAACGACTTTTTTGTTTAATTTTATCCCTAATTGACGCAGTGCATGAAGGGCGTATAGCCCCTGGATGATGCCGCCTTTCATGTCAAAGGTACCCGGTCCATAAACCTTCCCGTCGTCGAGCCTGAATGGCATGCGTGAAAGAGTCCCTTCAGGCCATACCGTATCAAAGTGGGCCAAGATCAAAAGCTGTCCGTCACCTTCTCCCCACTGGGCACGGATATGATTTCCGTAGTCTTCCACGGCAATCACTTCGGTCAATCCGCCGGTCAAGTGCATGAAGTTCCGTTGAATCCAATCCCCTGCCCGATTGGTTAAATGTTTGTTTGTTGATGGCGATTCGATTTCGACTAATTCTCTTAAATCATTCAGCATGCTTAACTCTTTATCTTTTAAAAATGCCACAAGTTCGTTCATGTCCATTTCCCTTTCCATTGTAGAAAAATCCTTCCCATCACACTCCAGGGAAGGATTCCACTCATTATTTTATTAATCTAAGTTAAACACTGCTGTTGATTTCCGTTCAAGACTTCGCTTTCCGAGGGCGGCGGCAAGCCTCCTCGTCGCTGCGCTCCTGCGGGGTCTCGCCTACCCCGCTTTTCCCACCGGAGTCTTCGTCTTGCACTCCAATCAACAGCTATATTGCATTTAAAAACCAAAAGAAATTTTACTTAGTGTTTTATTAAATAGTCAAAGATCGCTTTGCCTATTCTGCTGATTGTTTTTCTGCCAAGTTCTTTATCATAAAGTCCATCGATCAAAACAGACGCATAAACGGTTTTCTCGCCATATGTAAAGATGCCGCAGTCATGCTCAACTCCGTCCAGCTCACCTGTTTTATTTGCCGAAGAAACAATCTCTGTATCCATCAATGCAGGAAGCTTGTCCACAAATTGCTGCTGTTTCATGATTTGGAGGATGTAATCCCTGCTGTTTGCCTGTAAAAGCTTTCCTCTATCAATCTCTTTCAAAACATGGAGGATGTCCTCAGGACTCGTATAATTGTTCTTTCCATTTTTTATTGCCTCGAAGTCCATCATCCTTCTGCCGAGTGAGGTCTGCTTCAGCTGAAGCGTCTGGATGCAGTCATTGATTTCCTTCTCCCCACCCAGATCGATTAAGAAGTTGGTAGCCGTGTTATCGGAAACAATGATCATCAAAGTCATAAAATCCTTAACTGTCAGTTTTACGGAATCTGATAAGGCTGGCAGCACACCCGCGCCACCGACCCGTTTCAATGCAGAAAGATCGACAGACTGGTCCAAAAGCATCTTTCCTGCTTCCACTTGTCTGAAGCATTCGATGAGAATGGGAAGCTTAATCAGACTCGCTGAAGGAAATGTGTCCATTTCATTCAATAGAATCCTTCCTTCATGCGTTTCGATTGCCACGCCGATCCTGCCTGGGCATGCGGCAGCAAGCTGTGTGATTTCATCTCTTAACCTGAGCATATTATTTGCTTGCAGCGACTTGAGAGAAGTCATGATCACCAGTCACCTTCTTATTGTATAGATGGCATGCAACAAAATGATTCGGTTCGATTTCCTGCCACTCCGGTTTAACAGATGCACAGGCGTCCATTGCATGTGCGCAGCGCGTCCTGAAGACACATCCACTCGGTGGATTGATCGGGCTTGGAAGTTCACCTTTTAAGATGATCCGCTCCCGTTTATCTTCCACATCCGGATCTGGAATCGGGATGGCGGAAAGCAGTGCCTGAGTATAAGGATGAAGTGGATTATTATATAACATTTTGCTGTTAGTCAACTCGACGATATGCCCGAGATACATGACGGCGATGCGGTCGCTGATCTGTTTGACCATTGAAAGATCATGGGCAATGAATAAATAAGTAAGGCCCTTTTCCCTCTGCAGCTGCTTCAAGAGATTCACGACCTGTGCCTGTACAGATACATCCAAAGCAGAAATCGGCTCATCCGCAATGATGAATTCAGGATTCAATGCCAACGCACGTGCAATCCCGATCCGCTGCCTCTGCCCCCCACTGAACTCGTGTGGATAGCGGTTCGCGTGGTCCCTGTTCAGTCCGACATCTTCTAAGAGCTGATACACCCTCTCGAGTCTTTCCCTCTTATTCTTGTACATCCCATGGACCTCCATGGGCTCCGAGATGATTTCGGATACAGTGGAACGGGGATTCAATGATGCATAGGGATCTTGAAAAATCATCTGCATCTGCTTATGGAAATCAAAACGCTCTCTTTCATTCATCTCATGAACGTTCTTCCCGTCAAAGACCACATCGCCTTCCGTAGAATCATAGAGTCCGATGATGGTCCGCCCAGCAGTGGATTTTCCACAGCCGGACTCTCCAACGATTCCAAATGTTTCACCGCGGTTGATTTTAAAAGAAATTCCATCCACCGCTTTGAGAATTTGCTTTTTTCCAAGATTGAAATGTTTCTTTAACCCTTTTACTTCGAGCAATGTCTGATTGGTCATGATGCGTCACCTGTTCCCTTCCAGTAGCGGCTTGCTGCGCATAGCTCTTTTTCATAGATTGTCCCCTTCATATCGAGGATTTCAATCGTTCTTCCTGTCTTTGGCGAATGGAGAAGCTTCCCGTCCCCATAGTAGATTCCGACATGATGGAGGCTCCCTTTCCCTTCTTCATAGGCAAAGAAAAGCAAATCTCCACGCTGGATTTCGTCGAGCGCGACTTTTTCCCCAGAAGCAGCTTGATCGTGTGCATCGCGGGGAATGATGACTCCGTTTGCTTTACACATATTGTAGCTGAATCCTGAACAGTCGTATCCATAACTGCTCATGCCGCCCCACAAATAAGGGAGTCCCAAAAACTGTTCTCCATATTTTACAATTGCTTCTCCGTTTCCAATCGGGACCGCCTCAATGGAAGGATAGATGGCAACGTCTTTTGAATCAAGGTAGCCAGTTCCAATCGGCGTCTTCACTTTCACTTTTCCATTGTCCTCTTCAAGGACTGGCAGGCGGGTTTGGAAGCTCAAAGTCAGCTTCACTTCTCCTTCTTCATTGAGAAGGTCCGCTTTTTTCGAAAAGACGACAGCCCATGAACAATCCTGCACATCCCAATCGACCACTTTTTCTAACTGAGCCAGCGGGACCCATCCCGGATAGCCGCGTTCGTCTTTGGATGATGGCTGGTCGACTGCGATCACTTGTGCCCATCCATCTTTTTCATCAAGAACAAGTACTTCTTCGCCAAATAAAAGCTGTGTCTGAACGCGGTTCCCTTCGCATAGGTCAAGGAGTGTTTCATACGTCATGGATCCAATCCACTCATCCAACAGAACTGGATTTGTGATCGCCCCTTGATCCATCTCCCTGCTGGAATCGTGTTTTGTCCAAACCGTCGCTGCTGACACGCTCGTCAGCCATTTATACTGGATTTCCAATAGTAGCCCCTCCTTCAATATGTACATTTGAAATGCCTAATCCCGTTGATGTCGGAAAAGTAATATGGCGTCCTTTGTAGCGGATTCCGCCTTCCACAATGTCCTTCGCGAGCATCAGTGGAGCATCAAAGTCAAATCGTGTGATGTTTTTCTTGCTAGCAGCGAAATGGGCAGCAGCCGTGATTCCAAGCCTTGTTTCAATCATGCTTCCGACCATGCACTCCACTCCGCACACTTCAGCCATGGCATTGATGGTCTGAGCGCGGTAGATCCCGCCTGCTTTCATTAGCTTAATATTGATCAAATCAGCGCTTCGAGTTTTCAACACTTCGAAAGCCTGCTTAGGAGAGAAAACACTTTCATCTGCCATGATCAACGTATCAACTTGATCCGTTACCTGCTTCAATCCTTCAATATCATCTGCTTTAACAGGCTGTTCGACTAATTCGATGTCCAGGCCCATATCCTCCATTTTTCGTATAGCTCGGATGGCTTCTTTTGGCGTCCACCCCTGATTGGCATCCAGCCGGATTTTAACCTCTTTCCCCACTCGATTTCGTATTTCTACGATTCTATCAATATCCATTATTGCCTCATCTTTGCCGACTTTGACTTTCAGGACATTAAAGCCATTTTCCACATAGCCCGCTGCGTCCTCTCCCATCTCTTCCGGATCATTGACGCTGACAGTGAAATCCGTTTCCAATGCATCTTTTGCCCCGCCAAGGAATTGATACAAAGGCACTTTGCAATATTGAGCAATACAGTCATACATTGCCATATCCACTGCTGCTTTCGCACTTGAATTCCCAACAAGAATCGTATGAATGCCTTGAAATAGAATTTCATAGTTCAGGAGGTTCTTATTTACTAAAAACGGTTTAATCACTGTATTGATGGCTGCCTCGATACTTGAGAGGCTGTCCCCAGTAATGACAACAGTCGGTGGTGCTTCTCCCCATCCGACAACGCCTCCACTGCACTCCATCTTCACGACGATGGCCTCAGCCGTATGTACCGTCCGCAGTGCGGTTTTAAATGGTTTAGTCAACGGGACTGCCGCGCGGAAAGTTTCAATATTCTGTATAATCATCATTCATCATCCTTCACTCGATGCCGCTGTCTACGGCAAGTATTTTATTGGATGCGTCAAGAGTGGCTTTTACCCCTAATGGAACGGCATAGTGCGGATTGCAATGCCCGATTTGGAACCCTTTCACTGCAGGAACTTTCGCCAGCCTTGCATAATGGTCAAGAACTTCATCCAATTCCAGCGACAGCTTCCTATCCCCGGGTCCGCAGTCCTTAAAATCGCCAAAGACAAGCCCTGAAGCTTCCTGCAATTTCCCTGTCATATAGAGCTGATTCAGCATTCTGTCCACTGAACGCGGCTCTTCATGGATATCCTCAATCAATATAATCTTATCTTTCGTATTGATTTCAAATGCGGTGCCAAGCGTACTCACCATGAGACAGAGGTTGCCTCCAGTCAAAATCCCTTCTCCTTTTCCGCCATGCAATGTTTCCAATGGAGAAAGTTCTTCTGTATAAGTGAATGCAGCTGGCTCAAATAACTGCTGCAAGGATTTCCATGAATCTTCATGTGCATCTTCCTCGCCCAAATCAGATCCAAGCATAGGACCATGAAAAGTGGTAAGTCCGGTAATTTGTCTGATGGAAGTATGGAGGAATGTAATATCTGAATAACCCCAAAATACTTTAGGATTCTCCTTGATCAACTCATAATTCAATATAGAGGCAATCCGGCCAGTCCCATAACCGCCGCAGGCACAAATTATGCCTTTCACTTCCTTATCCTCAAACATGTCATGCAAGTCTTCCAATCTCTCAAGATCACTTCCGGCTAAGTATCCATATGTATTTAAAGCGCTTTTTCCGAGTTTGACTTTCACACCATACATGTTTTGTAATTTTTCTATCGCTCTTGTAAGGTTTTCTTGATTTGGGGAAGAAGCAGGGGAAATGACTCCGATGGTATCTCCTTTTTTGAGGCGCTGAGGTTTCATCATTTATTCTCCTTTCAAATTAAGGACTTTCAATAACGTGGTGCATCTTATATGTATATGTTAATAAATGCAAGGGATGTTCATCTGAACACCCCTTGGCTGGCTAAGTCTATGATTCACGCTGAAAATTACTTCTTGTCAGCCCATTTCAATTCGATGTATCCAACCGGATGGCGTACAATTCCGGAAACCTTATCGTTTTGAAGGTACACTTGGTTATAGAAGTAAAGCGGTACAATCGGCATGCCTTCGAAAAGGACTTTTTCAGCTTGATATAGATCTTCGAAGCGTTTGTTTTCATCTTTTTCACTTTTTGCTGCTTTGATCAGAGAATCAAATTCAGAATTTGACCATCCCGTACGGTTCATGGATGAATCAGTTACAAAGCTTTCCAGGAAGTTGACTGGATCACCGTAGTCAGCTAAGAATGAGCTTCTTGAGAATTGATATTTCAATGCTTTTTGATCCGCTGCAAAAACACTGTATTCAACGTTTTGAAGCTTGATATCCACCCCAAGGTTTTCTTTCAGCATTCCTTGAAGCGCTTCTGCGATTTTCTTATGGGAATCACTTGTGCTGTAAGTCAAAGTGACTTCAGGAAGCTTATCCCATCCTTCTTCTTTCATTCCTTCAGCAAGCAATTCTTTCGCTTTATCAACATCTGTCTTGACTAAATCGCCATTTGTTTCGCGGAAATCCTTACCATTTGCATCATTAAATCCATAAGATACAAATCCATAAGCTGGTTTTTCTTGATTTTTTGTTACATAGTCGACAATTTTTTTCTGGTCGATTGCCATTGCAAAAGCTTTGCGGACTTTTTCATTATTGAAAGGCTCCATGTTGACGTTAAAGCGGTAGAAATAAAGACCCGCTTGGTCTTCAACCTTGACGCTTCCATCTTTGAACAGCTGTTCACTCAAATCTGCAGGTACATCGGAAGTATCCAATTTGCCTGTTTTGAACATTTGATATTCTGTATTTGTGTCATCGATCATAGCCCAATCGACTTTATCCAACTTGACAGTATCGGCATCCCAGTACTTATCATTTTTCTCCATGACGATGCGGCTGTCATGATCCCATTTTGTCAATTTGAAAGGACCA
The DNA here is from genome assembly GCF_050990905.1 of Falsibacillus pallidus. Taxonomy (GTDB): domain Bacteria; phylum Bacillota; class Bacilli; order Bacillales; family DSM-25281; genus Falsibacillus; species Falsibacillus pallidus_A. The sequence goes on along the minus strand of NZ_CP158866.1, from coordinate 1,727,013 downwards.
TTTCCAACGAAAGAGTCAGCTTCTGCAAACCATTTCGGATTGTCTTTTGCCACTTTTTCGTCGATCGGGAAGAATGCAGGGTTGGCAATGACATTCAAGAAGTACGCTTGAGGGCTTGTAAGCTTGACTTCAAATGTCTTGTCGTCCACAGCTTTTACACCTACAGCATCTGCAGAACCTTCACCGTTATTGTATGCCTCCCCGCCTTCAATGAAGTAGCCTAAGAATGAAGCTGGAGAACCCGTATTAGGGTCTAATAATCTCTTCCAAGCGAAAACAAAATCACCTGCAGTGACATCATCGCCGTTAGACCATTTTGCATCTTTGCGGATATGGAATGTGTATGTCTTACCATCTTCTGATACATCCCATTTTTCAGCAGTTGCTGGCTCTGGGTCGTTGCTTTTCCCTAAGCGGGTCAAACCTTCCATCAGGTTATTCAAGGCACTCCATGAAACTGAATCGAATCCGATTGGCGGATCGAAAGAAGTCGGCTCCTGGCCATTGTTCAAGTACAATACTTTTTCTGTCTTGGAATCCTTGCCGCCCTTCGGTTCGCTGTTTGCATCATCGTTTGCGGTACAAGCAGCGAGGCCGAACATCAATACAGCTGTCGACAAAACCCCGAAAATCTTTTTCTTCATGTTTTTCCCCCTCATTCAATAAAATTTGCATCTATTTTTCTATTTCATAGCTGCCAATAATTTTTGAGCCCTCTCATCCTGGAGCCAGCAATCGACCTCATGTTCGCTGGACAAATGGGTCTTGAATGGATAAGCCCTGTCGCACACTTCCATGGCATAAGGGCAACGTGCAGCGAATGCACACCCCTCTGGCGGTGCAAACAAATCAGGAGGCGATCCGGGAATCGGAATCAGGTCTCCTCCATCAAGATCCAGGCGAGGCACCGAATTTAACAATCCTTTTGTGTATGGATGCTGAGGCTTGTAGAAGATTTCCCTTCTAGTGCCAGCCTCAACGATTTTTCCTGCATACATGACCGCAATTCGGTCAGCGACCTGAGCTACAACACCGAGGTCATGAGTAATCAGGATGATCGAAACACCTGTTTTATCTTGAATCTCTTTAAATAAATCAAGGATTTGAGCCTGAATCGTTACGTCCAGGGCTGTCGTTGGTTCATCGGCAATCAGTATTTCCGGATCGCAGACAAGAGCCATGGCGATGACGATCCTCTGGCGCATACCACCGCTGAACTGGTGTGGGTATTGCTTCAAGCGCGCTTCAGGACTGGGAATGCCCACAAGCTTCAGCATATCAAGCGCTTTTTTCTTTGCTTCAGCCCTTGAATTCTTTTCATGCTGAATGATCCCTTCCATGATTTGATCCCCTACTGTCAACGTTGGGTTCAACGCTGTCATCGGATCCTGGAAAATCATCGAGATATCCTTTCCCCTGATTTTCCTCATTTCGGATTCCTGTATTTTAGTTAAATCATTTCCTTTAAATAGAATGGAACCTTCTGCAATTCTTCCCGGCGGATTCGGAATGAGCCTCATGATGCTTTGGGAGGTGACACTTTTCCCGCAGCCTGACTCACCGACGATGGCAAGAGTCTCTCCCTTTTTCAAGTCAAAAGTGACACCCCGTACGGCTTTAACTTCCCCTCCATACGTTTTAAATGTGACATGGAGGTTATTGACTTCCAGTATATTTTCCATGCTCGCTACCTCCTTAACTTTGGATCAAGCGCATCCTGCAGCCCATCACCAAGTACGTTGAAAGAAAACATCGTCAACGAGATGAAAAATGCCGGGAAGAACAATCTCCACCATTGGCCGGTCAAAATCGCAGATAAACCATCATTGGCCATCGAGCCCCAGCTTGCGAATGGCGGCTGAATCCCTATCCCTAAAAAGCTAAGGAATGCTTCGGCAAAAATGGCCGATGGTACAGTCAGCGTCATTTGAACAATAATCGGCCCCATTGTATTTGGAAGCAGATTTTTACGGATGATTCTTTTTGTTTTCGTCCCGAACGTTTTTGATGCAAGGACGAATTCATAGTTTTTAATTTGAAGCACTTGTCCGCGTACAATTCTCGCCATTCCAACCCAACCGGTAATGGATAAGGCAAGGATGATCGTAGAAAGGCTTGGTCCCATGACAACGCTGATTAAGATGACGACTAGCAAATAAGGCAATCCATAAAGGATCTCGACAAATCGCATCATCAAGTTGTCTGTGCGCCCGCCCTTGTATCCGGCAATCCCGCCATAGACGACACCTACTAAAAAGTCGATGAGTGCCGCAACAAGTCCAACGAATAAGGAGATGCGTGCGCCATACCAAGTACGGGCGAACACGTCGCGTCCTAAATCATCGGTACCAAACCAATGATCCCCGGATGGTCCAAGATTTTGCTCCATAAAATTCTGCTTCGTAACGGAATGTGGGGAAATCCATGGCCCGATGACTGCCATGACAGCCAAAATGGCTAAACAGATAAGCCCAAACATCGCCAATTTATTTTTGATCAGTCTTCTCCATGCATCCTGCCAATAAGAAAGGCTTGGTCGGACAACAGCTTCTGCTTCATCAGAGTCTTTTTGTTTCCGCGTGAACCATTCATCAGGAATGTTCGGCGCAATATTCGGTTCATGTTGTTTACGAAGCTCCATTATCTTCCCTCCTTGCTTGACAGTTTGATTCTCGGATCGAGTACTCCATAAGCCATGTCGACTAAGAAGAGCATAAAGATCAGAATCGCACTATAAAAAACGGTCGTACCCATGATGACGGGATAATCCCTCGTATTGATGCTGTCAACGAAGTATTTCCCCATCCCCGGGATTGCGAATATCTTTTCAATGACAAATGTCCCTGTAAGGATTCCTGCAGTCATGGACCCTAAGATCGTGACAATCGGAAGCATTGCATTCCTCAGGGCGTGCTTGATGACAATCTTGACCGGGGACAATCCCTTGGCTTTAGCCGTTTTGATATAATCCTGGGTCAGCACTTCAAGCATGCTGGACCGTGTCAATCGGGCAATGATCGCCATTGGACCTGTTGCCAGGGCCAAAATCGGCAAAATCATATGCCTCCAACTCGTCCAGGTCGCAACAGGCAGGATTCCCCAGTTCACTGCTACTTCCTGAATCAAGAGCGTCGCCATGACAAAGTTTGGTATCGATATCCCGAGAACTGCAATCGTCATGGCCAAATAATCGATGATGCCGTTATGCCTTAAAGCCGCAATTACGCCAAGAATGATGCCGGAAATAATCGCGACAATCAGCGTATCCATCCCTAATTCAAATGAAACGGGGAATCCTCTTCCAATCAGGGTATTGACTGATTCGCCTTTTTTGATGGAAGGTCCGAAATCAAGCATCACAACCGATTTCAAATAGTTCACGTATTGAAGGGGCAGCGGGTCGTCTAGATGGTAAAAGGAAATTAAATTCTGCTGTACCGCCTCACTTGTATTCCGCTCTTCATTGAACGGCGAGCCCGGTATCGAATGCATCAAGAAGAATGTCATTGTAATGATAAGCCACAGCGTTATGATCATCGCAGCGAATCGTTTTAATAAGTATGTAATCATCTGAACACTTCCTAACAGAAGGTGGTTCTCATTGCTAATTCCGTCATTACCAGCATAGCTTGATAGGCTTCAAGAATATTTTTCGCCTGATAACGGACAATGGTCGTTCCTTCTTCGATTTCTGTTCCAGGCATCAAATTCGCCCATTCCGCTTCACCGTAGTTTGTAAATTCGATGCGAAGCACCGGGTTTTCCGGCGGAGTAAGCGGTTTCACATTTTCACTGTTTTTTAAAGCCTCTTCTGTCTTCCTGCGGAGAAGCTCTCCTGCTTTTGCAGGTGTAAGTGATTTTGCTGCCGATCTTGATATGGCTTCCTTAACGATTGCCGTCGTGACATTCGGAATCAATGCTTCCGCTTCTGCTGCCGCCTGATCATCGCCCGCAACCAATAGTACCGGAACTCCAAAGTATCCCGCTACATATGCATTGAAGCCAAGTTCACCGATAGCTGTATCATTTATGTACATATTCCTCGCACCATAGATCATGGAATGCGTCATGACCCCTGGCTGTCCAGCTCTTGCATGATATCCGACAAAAGCAGCTCCAGTGTAAGTATCATCCAACCCCTGGACCATAGAAAATGGTTTTACATCACCTGTGATCAACTGCGTATCAGGATGAAGATTTTCAATCAATAAATTATTCATTTTTGAATGACTGTCGTTGACTACCACTTCCTCACAGCCACTTTCGAAAGCAGATGAAATGACATGATTTGCTTCCTCCGTCATGATCACCCGGCTTCTCTCATAGTTATGTTTTCCCGAGTCTACATGGGTATGGTCGACCAATCCTGTAATCCCTTCCATATCCACTGAAACATATAATTTCATGGAATTCCCCCTTTTTCCATTTTATAATTTTCTTAAAATTATAAATTATAATACAATAATTTTCAATCCAATTCGGCAAAGTTTCATAGGTGACTATGTAACTATTTTTTGGAAAACCCCTTGAAAATCCTAGTTTAATAGGCTTTTAAGATATCATAGTGACTGAAAAATAATTTCAGTTTTGGAAAGCTTTTTTAGGCATTTTATTTCAAATATATTCCCGCTATGCATTGAATTGAACTAAAAATTGTATAATTATGAGCATTTGTTTGGGTAAAAAATAAAAAAGGGAATCGACTTGTTGGTCGATTCCCTCCATAACCTATCTATTCAGATTAATGCCCGGCATGATCTACATGCTTCAGATGCTTTTTATTTCCCCAAATAAAGACCACTGATACGAGAACAAAGAATGCACCTACGATAAATGGCACCTGCGGATTGAAGATCTCCGCAAGTCTCCCCGCTGTGTAAGGCGCAATCGCCCCTCCGATGAAACGAAGGAAGCTATATGCAGCAGATGCTGTAGAGCGTTCCACAGGGGCAGCATTCATGACTGCAGTCGTAATCAATGTGTTATTGTTCCCAAGAACCGCTCCTGCAAGGATGACAGCAGTGATGACGACCCATTGAGTAGACGTCCAGACACCCATACAAATGAGAAGAATGGCAAAAAGGAATAACATTGTACACATGGATTTAATTGCTCCGAATCTTGCCTGAAGCTTAGGCGCCATGAAAACAGACGTAATAGCGAGCAGGATTCCCCAGCCTAAGAATACAAATCCAAGTCCATGCTCTTTCAGTCCCATCACGAATGGAGCATATGCAAGCAATGTAAAGAATCCAAAGTTATAAAGCGCTGCTGCAATCCCGAACACTAAAAGTGAACGATGCTTCAATGCACGGAAAGGATCTGCAAGCGATGTTTTGGCTTTTGCCACTTTCCCAGTCTCTGTCGCTTTTGGCATTAAAATAGTCAGACCTAAGAACGCGATGACCATCAAGCACGCTACTCCAAGGAATGGCCCTCTCCAGGACATGGCTCCCAGCCAGCCCCCAAGAAGCGGACCTACTGAAATCCCAAGGCCGATTGCTGCTTCATATAAAATGATTGCTTTAGCCGTGCCGCTGTTTGAAAGGGAAACAATCGCAGCAAGCGCTGTTGCCACAAACAGTGCATTTCCAAGGCCCCAGCCTCCACGAAGACCAACCAGCGCCCAAATTCCGTTGGATGCTCCGCCTACCGCTGAAAAAATAGCAATAATAACGATTCCGCATAATAATGTCCATTTAATCCCGATTCTCGATGAAATGGCGCCAGTAACAAGCATTGCTATAGCCATGACAGCATTATAGCTGGTAAATAGCAGCGTCACTTCACTTTGACTCGCATCCAACTGCTCTGCAATGGCAGGTAGAATCGGATCCACCAGGCCAAGCCCCATAAATGCAATGATACAAGCGAAAAAGACCGCCCACACGGCCTTTGGCTGCTGCAGCAAACCAGGTTCAGCATTCAATGAAGGCTGCACTGGTGCTGCTTTCTTTGTTAACGTACTCATAAAAACACCTCTCCGATCTATTTTCAAAAAATATTAAAGGATTCTTCTAAATGTATGTCTGATAACGTCCCCACGGCTGATGATTCCAACAAGGACTCCATTTTTCTCTACAGGAAGCTTCTTGATTTGTTTTTTGCCCAGGATAGCCGCAACTTCCTCTACTTCTTCATCCCAAGAAATCTTGACTACATGTTTCTTGGCCATTTCCATGACATTCAATTCAAGGATGCTTTGAAGCCTTTCCTCAAATCCTTCATCGTCCCCTTTCACCACATCTACATGGAAAATGGAATCAATGATGATATCTTCGTGTTTTCCGATATACTGCATAATGTCGCCGTCGCTGATATATCCGACTATTTCGTTTTTATTATTTACAACAGGCAGTCCGCTGATTCGATATTCAAGAAACGCTTCGATGACCTTACGGATTGTGGCATCCTCTTTCACTTTATAAACATGGGTATTCATAATCTCTTGAGCAAGCATTAAAATCCTCCCCTTCAAAAAACTAATTGTATGATGCAACTTAATTATAATTGTATGATACAATTAAATGAGAGATCGGTCAATACCTTTGTTTGACAAATAGGTGGTGAAAGTTATGATGAGTAAAGGAAGAAATGTGCGAGGTGAAGGTAATATGAAAGAAGATTCATTAGAGTTAATACAGCATGAGCTTGCCATCCTGGTAAGATACGTCACATCTGTATCCCCGAATCGAAATGGCGGCAACTTGGATCGTTCAGGTTTTCTTTTACTATATGAACTCGAATTTGGAGGATCGGCAGGGGTTAAAGCCCTGGCTGAACAATTCCACTTGGATATCTCCACAGTCAGCCGGCAGGCAGCTGCACTTGAAGCAAAAGGCTACGTCTCCAAAGTTCCTAACCCTTCTGATGGAAGATCATATAACTACCAGATCACAGAAATCGGAAGGCAGGAGTTCAATGCTTACAAAACGAAGCGCATCAACAGCTTAAAAAACATCATGAATGAATGGAATGAGGAAGAATCCGAGCAATTCGGCAAGATGCTGAAAAAATTCAATAAGGCATTCAGCTAGGCTCTTTTCTCAAATCTTTTTGCTTTAGGTATTAAAGTAGGATCATTTTTGTAACCAAAATAGCTAATTTATCCGAAAAGAGCCTGGATATTTCAATTCAGCGCGCCAAACAGCTAATTTCCCGTTAAAATCGGCAGTAAGATTTTAACAACAAATTTTTCGAAAACAGCATAGCTAAAACAAAAAATTCCAGCCCCTTAATAAAGGCTGGAATTTTTTTGTTATTATTTCACACGATAGACTCTCGCTTCATATGGTTTCAAGTCTAGTACTGCTGCCGCTTCATGACTCTGTACGTCAAGGTTTGCAAGCATCAAGTTTTCACTGGAGACTTCGAAGCCCAACTCAACATCTGATGCTGGTTTATCGCTTAAGTTCGTTACAATGACGACTTTATCGTTTTCCAGCGTGCGTGTGTACGCATAAATTTGTTTATCTTCCGGAAGAAGCAAATCATAAGTTCCATAAGTGAAGATTTCGTCAGATTTTTTCAATGAAATCAATTTTTTATAGAAATTCAATACAGAGTTTGGATTCTTCTCCTGCTTCTCTACATTGATTTCCACATAGTTCGGATTGACCCCAATCCAAGGCTTGCCAGTTGTGAATCCTGCGTTTTCTTCGTCAGACCACTGCATCGGCGTCCTGGAATTGTCCCTTGAGGTTGCCCAAATGATTTCCATGATCTCTTCGTGAGCAACGCCCTCTTCCCGTTTAAACTTATACATATTTTTGAAGGAAACGTCATCATATTCCTCAATGGTTTCGAATTTGACATTCGTCATACCAAGCTCCTGCCCTTGATAAATGAATGGTGTCCCTTGCATCAAGAAATACATAGCCGCAAACGCAGTAGCACTCTCACGCCAGTATTCTTTGTCATTTCCCCAAGTGGATACGACACGGGCTTTGTCATGGTTTTCAATGAACAACGCGTTCCAGCCTGAGCCTTCCAGAGCTTTTTGCCATTTGGATAGGACTTCTTTTAACTCTACGATATCAAGCTCTTTCTTCTTTTCAGCGTCCCAAAGGCTTAGATGTTCAAATTGGAAAATCATATTGAACTTGCCTTTCTTTTCATCGACCCAAAGATCGATATCATCGACGCTTACGCCGTTCGCTTCCCCTACTGTCATGATCTCATATTTAGAGAAGGTTTCATCCTTCAATTCCTGCAAGAAAGGCTGAATGCCATCTACGTTCATATGCTTATCGAATGAGGAAACATATTTCAAGCCCTCTTCATTCGGCATATCTTTTAGCCCATCCTCTTTTTTGATATGGCTGATTGCATCGACACGGAATCCATCGATTCCCTTATCAAGCCACCAGTTGATCATATCGTAAAGGGAACGGCGCACTTCTGGGTTCTCCCAGTTCAGATCCGGCTGTTTACGGGAGAAAATATGCAGATAATATTGTTCGGTCTTTTCATCATATTCCCACGCAGATCCACTGAAGATGCTTTCCCAGTTGTTTGGCTCTTTTCCGTCTTTCCCATCGCGCCAAATATACCAGTCGCGCTTCGGACTTTCCTTGGAAGAGCGGGATTCAATGAACCATGGATGCTCATCACTCGTATGGTTGATGACGAGGTCGATGATCAGTTTCATTCCACGTTTATGGACTTCTTCCATCAGCTGATCAAAATCAGCCATGTTTCCAAAATCGGTCATGATGTCCTGATAGTCGCTGATGTCATATCCATTGTCATCATTCGGGGATTTATACATCGGGCAGATCCAGATGACATCGATGCCCAATTCCTTAATATAATCAAGTTTGGAGATCATCCCTTGCAAATCGCCGATTCCATCTCCATTCGAATCCATAAAACTGCGGGGATAGACCTGATAGGCCACCGCTTCTTTCCACCATTGTTTTTTCATTTCCGTTCCTCTCTCTCTTTAGGCGTTTTCATGCAACTGTATGAACGATTATTTTACTGCGCCGTCTGAAATCCCTTTGATAATTTGTCTTTGGGCAAAGAAATAACCGATGATGACAGGGATGATTGCAATCGTCAAACCTGCAAGAGCCAAGTGCCATTGCTTCGTATATTCTCCGAAGAAGAAGAACATTCGGAGCGGGATCGTTTGCATCCCTTCCTGATTGATGACCAAAGATGGAAGCAAGTAGTCATTCCAGATCCAGATGGTATTCAAGATCCCAACTGTAACGGTAATTGGCTTCAACATTGGGAAGATGATATACCAGAAAGTCTGGAATTTATTGCATCCGTCCATTTTTGCCGCTTCATCCATAGACTTTGGAATTCCATTCAATGTCCCGTGGTAAAGGAAGATGGATAAACTGCTACCGAATCCAAGGTACATGAAGATCAATCCTGCACGGTTCAGCATTTGGAACTTGCCGAATAGCGTGACAAGCGGAATCATGACCGATTGGAATGGAATCAGCATTGCTGCAACAAAAATGAAGAACAAGATGCCACTGACTTTCCCTTTGTTCCTTGACAAGGCATACGCTGCCATGGACGAGAAAATAATGATGATTCCCACACTGATGACAGTGATCAACAGGGAGTTGAAAAACGTTTTGATGAACTCGAGCTGAGTGAATGCTTCGATATAGTTGTCCATGTTGAAGCTTTCAGGCAAACGAAGAACATCTGTGAAAATTTCCTTTTTTGTTTTCAAGGAGTTGACAAGCATTAAGTAGAAAGGTGAAAGCCATAACAGCCCAAGGATGACGCCGATGATTTCTACGATAAAAAACTTCCGTTTGGCCATTACATCTCCACCTCCCTTTTCTTATTGAAGTAAACTTGTGTTAAAGAAATGATTGCTACGATTACAAAGAAAATGACTGCCTGCGCTTGTGCGTAAGCCATTTTGTTCTCGCCAAATGCTGTCTGGAAGATTTCCATCGCCACCATCTGAGTGGATTTGAATGGCCCCCCGCCAGTCAATGACAAGTTTTGGTCATACAGCTTAAATGAGTTGGATAGAGTCAAGAACATGCTGACTGTGAATGCCGGCGCGACCAATGGGAAAATGATATAGCGGAAACGCTGGAATGCATTTGCTCCATCAATTTCTGCAGCTTCAATTAATTCAGCAGGAAGCCCTTCCAAATAAGCGATATAAATGACCATGATATAGCCTGACATCTGCCAGCTCATCAAGATGACCAATCCCCAGAATCCAGTCTGAGTCGTTGACAGCCAGCCTTGAAGTCCTTCGATTCCAAGGAGGTCTCCAAGTCCGGAGAACACTTTCAAGAAGATGAACTGCCAGATGAAGCCGAGGATCAAACCGCCGATAAGATTCGGCATAAAGAAAATCGTTCTTAAAAACTTGCTTGTTTTGATTTTAGATGTAACGATCAGGGCTAGCCCCAACCCGATTATATTAATAAGAATGATGGATACCACTGAGAATTTGACTGTAAACCAAAGGGAAGCTAAAAAGTCAGCATCATGGAATAAATCCAGATAGTTTTTAAAACCGACGAATTCCCCGCTTGTTATTCCGTTCCAATCTGTGAAAGAGTAATAGACTCCGAAGAAGAGAGGAATCACGACAACCAGCGTCAAAGCGATCAGGACCGGCGCCAAGAACAGCCAGTATGATAAATCACGAGTACGCATGTTTAGTCCTCCAAACCTTTAAGAATTTTGATGTATCATGATAGTTATGTTTAAGGAATCACCCATTAGCAAAACAAAGTAGCAGGGAGTTGCTCATCTGCTACTTTGCGTCAATCAATTATTCAAGGAACTATTATTTTCTAGCGTCTTCCCAAGCTTTTTGAGAATCTGTTACTACTTCATCCCAGCTTGCTTTGCCGCTTAGGTATTTTTGAATATCTGCACCAAGTTTATCTTGGCCCCATCCACTTGGATAGCCCATGAATACCCAGCCGATTGTATTGCCGTCTTGAGCATATTTGTAGATTTCTTTTGAAATTGGATCAGAAATCTTGTCTAGATCGTAGCCTTGATAAGCAGGGATGAATTTGAAGTCTTCAAGAACTGCTTTTTTACCTTCATCAGAAGTGTACAGCCAATCCAAGAATTTCTTGGATTCTGCAACGACTTTTTTATCAAGAGTCTTGTTGACAGCCCAGTACATTGGAATTCCTACAGGAACTGCATTTTCTTTATACCCTTGAACAGGGATTGGAAGAAGTCCGACTTTGTTGTCAGCAAGATCTTGGTCGATTCCAGCGATTGAGCTGTATACCCAGTTTCCTTGCTCGATGATAGCCACTTTGCCAGTTGAGAACAACTCTTCAACTTGTTGAGAGTAGTCAAGGCTGACAGTTGGCTGTACAGAATATTTATTTTGAAGATCTAAGAAGTTTTTCATTGCATCGCCGTATTTGAAGTCAACTTTCTTCGCATTGAATGCATTCAAAACGTTGTTGTCGAACTCAGGAGCGATGAACGCGTTGGATAAATGAAGACCAGTTACCCAAGTTTCTTTTCCTGGAAGTGCAAATACTGCTT